>DATBBM010000059.1:0-51500 GCA_036270955.1 Casimicrobiaceae bacterium
CCGCGCGGCGGCTGCGCCGCCGCGATCAGCTCGCGCGGCAGCGGTTCGGCCAGCCAGGGATCTAACGCCTCGCGCAGATCGACGTTCTGCTTGCGGATCGCTGCGACCCGTGCCGCGAGCGCCGGGTCCCGCTCGAGCGCAGCCGCGAGCGTGGCCCGCCGCTCCTCGGGCAGCTTGCCGTCGGCGTACGCATGCACGTCGTCGTCGGACAAAGGCAGGTTCGAGCTCATTTGATCACTTTCAGCGGCGAAGGCGAAACTTCGTACATGCGGCGCAGCTTTTCCCGCGCCCGATTCAGGCGCGACATCACCGTGCCGATCGGAACGCACTGCACCCGCGCGATCTCGTCGTAGCGCAACTCCTCGACCGCGGCCAGAATCAGCACTTCGCGCTGCTCGACCGGAAGCCGGCCCATTTGCGCGAATACTTCGGCGAGCTCGACCCGATCGGACTGGGTGGCGCGCACCGGAATTTCCCAGCCGGCGACCGGGCCGTCGTCGGCATCCAGCGAGCTTTCCGACTGCTCGCGGCGGCGGACGGCAAACTGGTTGACGTGGACGTTGTGCATGATCGTGAACAGCCAGGCTCGCAGATCGCTACCGGGTTGCCATAGCCGCCGCTTCTCCCATGCGCGCGCCAGCGTGTCCTGCACCAGATCGTCGGCGCGGTTGAGATCGCCGGTCAGCACCCGTGCGTAGCGCCGCAGGCGCGGCAGTGCCGCAACGAGATCGGGATGAGGCAACGAGTCCGGCATCCGGGTGTTCCTAGACGTCAGACCGCTGCGGGCGCCGCATTATTCCCGGCGGCCGTGCCACGCGCTTTGCCACCGGCTTCATGGTGAAGGGAACAGGAAGGCGACCGGTGCTATTCCCTGTCGCGGTCCTCTATCGGATGCGCCGGTCATTGCCGGCGCACCCGACTGCGGTCAACCCTTGACGGCGTGCCACACGCCGTTGAAGCCGTCGCCGGTCGTTTCGCCGGCCTTCGTATCTTTCGAATATTTGTAGACCGGCTTGCCCTTGAACGCCCACTGCTTGCTGCCGTCGTCGCGTGCGACGATCGTCCAGTCGCCCGACGCCTTGCCATCGCCGGTAACCAGCAGCGGCGGCCAGAGCGCGGCGCACGGACCGTTGCAGGCGCTCTTGCCGCCGGCATCCTTGTCGAACACATAAAGCGTCATGCCGGCGCTGTCGGCCATCACGCCACCGGCCGCCTTGGCCGGGGCTTGTGCCAGCGCGACGCCGGATAGTGCGACTGCGGCGAAAAGACCTGCTGCGATGGTGCGTATCATCGTATTCATCACTTCTCCCCCTTGTTGGCTGTTGTCGATACTTCGGTCGAGCTACGGCACCGCTAACACAGGCCGCGAGGTCGTATTCCCCTGATGCCCGGCGCGGCTCACCCGGGCGGCGGCCGCCTGCCGCGTTGAATCGCCGGCATCAGGCTGGCGGCACCGGCAACGCGCGAAGGCTGACGGCATGCCGCGCATCCTGCCCCACAACGTGCGTCAGGGCAACTCCGCCGACGGCATGCCTGCCATGATGATGGGAATCCTGCGCGCGAGCACTTTCGATCCGGGATTGCGTTCGTAGCGACGCGGATTCGGCGTCATCGCGGCAAGCCGTGCCGACTGGCCGGCGTCGAGCTGGGCCGCCGACGTGCCGAAATAGTGACGTGCGGCGGCCTCGCTGCCGAACACGCCGGTGCCCCACTCGATGACGTTAAGGTAGATCTCGAAAATGCGGCGCTTGTCCAGGATCGCCTCGAGCATGATGGTGATCAGCGCTTCCTCGCCCTTGCGCCAGTAGCTGCGATCCCCCGACAGGAACAGGTTCTTCGCGAGCTGTTGCGAAATCGTCGATCCGCCGGCCACGACCCGGCCCTTTTTCAGATTCTTGTCGATCGCGTGCTGGATGCCTTCCCAGTCGAACCCTTCGTGCTCGACGAATCTCGCATCTTCCGCCGCAATCATCGCTCGCTTCAGATGTACCGAAATGCGTTGATACGGCACCCACGCATATTGCAGGTGCGCTTCGGGGTTCACTCTCTTGAGCTCGGCCAGGCGGGCTGACATGAAAGCTGTTTCGCTGGGCGGGTGGTCACGCCACCACCAGATATGCGCCGCGTACCAGAGCTGCAGCAGCACGAAAGCGGTCAGCAGCACGAGCACTGCGCGAATCGTCCAGCGCAGCGCCACCCGCATATCTAGCTTCCTCGCGCGGGGCGGAGCATCGCAAAAACTGGAGCCGTGTCCGGGCGCACGCCGCGCCACAGGTAAAAGCTTTCGGCGGCCTGCTCGATCAGCATACCCAGACCATCCGCCGTGCGCGCCGCGCCTTGGTCGCGCGCCCAGTGCAGAAACGGCGTCGTCTGGTCGGCGTAGACCAGGTCGTAGGCGAGCGCTTTCGGCGCGAACAACCGGTGCGGCCATAATCCCGCCGGCACCGGCGTGCCCAGTCCCAGGCTGGTCGCGTTGACGACGATGTCGAATTGCTCGCCGGAGAGCGACGCGAGGGGCGCGGCGCTGATCGGGCCGTCACGCTCGAATTGCGCCGCCAGCTCGACCGCTTTCGCATGCGTCCGGTTGGCGATGACCAGCCGCAGCGGCCGTTCGGCCAGCAGAGGTCCGGCGATGCCGCGCGCGGCACCTCCGGCGCCCAGCACCAGAAGCTTCCGGCCGGCGATCGTCTCGTGCAGGTTGCGCATGAGATCGCGCACGACGCCCGCGCCATCGGTGTTGTCGCCGAACCAGTGATCGCCGCGCCATGCCAGCAGGTTGCAGGCGCCCGCGGATCGCGCCCGCGCGCTGCGTTCGCGCGCCAGCGCAAACGCCTGCAGCTTGAACGGGATCGTCACGTTGAGGCCGAGCCCGTTGGCCTCGACGAAGGCCTGTACCGTCTCGGCGAAGCCGTCGATCGGCGCCAGCAAGCGCTCGTAGCGCATGCGCTGGCCGGTCGCCCGGGCGAAAGCCTCCTGTATCAGCGGCGACTTGCTGTGCGCGACGGGATTGCCGACGACCGCGTACCGGTCCACCCCCTGGCCACTCGACGATCGAGGCGACGCCGCTCCGGAATCAGATGTGCGGTCCGCCGGTCGCCGGCCGGCCGGCGGATCGTTGCCGCCGGTCACGCGCGCACCGAGTCGCTCATTGCGACGTCAGCGAATCGCCCGGCGCGAACGTCCAGGTGCGCGTGATATACAGGATATCGGTGTCGCGCCGGATGTCGGGTGGGAACGGAGAATAGGGCCCGCCCATCTGCACGATGTGGGTCGCCGCCAGATCGAGAACCCGCTTTCCCGAAGAGCGCTCGATGACGATGCTTTCGACGCTGCCGTCGGCGCGTATGCCGGTCGTCACCAGCAGGCTGCCATAGAGCTTCTGCGCGCGGGCCGCTTCGGGATAGTTGAGATTGCCGATGCGCTCGACCTTGAGCCGCCAGTCCTCGACGTAGCGCGCAAACCGGTATTCCTCGGCGCGCGCGCCGATGAACCGCCGCTTCGGTCGCTTCTGGTAGGCATCCATATCCTTGGCGATCTGCGCTTCGAGCCGCATCGATTCCAGCGTGCGCTGCATCATATCGGCGGCCGTCGGCAGGTCGGTGCGCTCCGCCGCTTCGTTGGGCTGGGGTTGCGGCACGGCGACCTGCGCCGCGGCCTTGAGCTGCGCCATCATTTCGCTGGCGCGCTGCTCGAGGGTGTCCACTTTTTGGGTCGCCGCGGCGAGTTGGGTGCTGGCGTTCTCCCTGGGCAGCACCGGCAGCGGACTCTTTGCCCGGCGATTGGCATCGGTGTTGCCGCCACCGTCCAGATGCGCCTGCGCGAGGAGCTCGGCCTTGGTCGGCTTGGACTTCGATTTGGCATTGACCAGCGCGATTTCGAGCGGCGGTCCGTCGCGATCGAACTTGGCGAGGTCGAGCGGACTGAAATGCACGGCCAGCGCTGCGAGATGTAGCAGGACCGATGCCACTATCGCCTTGAACAGCAGACGCTTGCCCGGGGACGCGTCGGCGAACAGGTACGGCAGCGACATCGTCCGCGCTTCCGTGTGCACGACAAGCGCATGCGGCCGCGTCGCCGGTTTTTTCCTCGCGGCGCTTAGCGGCGTGACCGTCGCACTGGCTCGCGTGCCCTTGGCCATATGACAACAGTATATCGCCCAATCCCGCTTAGTCTAGGGCTTCCCCCATGTAGCGGACCTCGACGGTCGCGGCGAGTAGATCGATGGCGCCGATCGCCAGCCGCACGCGCGGGCCCGCGGCGGCGGGCAGGTCGGAGACGCGAACGTACAGGGGGAGCGCGTCGAACCGCAACAAATTGTCGCGCACAACGCTAGCCGTCGCCTCGCGCAGCCCTTCCTGCTCGAGCCAGCGCAGGCACCAGTAGTGCTCCATCCGGCTCTGGAATTCGGCGTACTGCGCGTAGGTGACCTCGAAGGCTCCGAGCACGGCGAAAAGCTCGGTGTCGCTCTCGAGGTAGGGCAGCGGGGCGCCGGTCACCACGGCGATCAACTGCCGCTGATTGACCAGATCGCTGTAGCGGCGCAGCGGCGAACTCGCCCAGAGATAGTGCGCGACGCCGAGGCCCTGGTGCGGCTCGGGCTTGGTGCTCATCTTCACCTTGCCCGACTGTTGCGTCCGATACAGGCCGGGCGCATTCGCTTCGTGCAGGAGCTTTCCCCAGCTGCTGTTGACGTGGATCATGAGCTCGGCGATCAGCTTGTCCAGCGGCGATCCGCGGGGTCGCGGCACGATCGCGATCCTGCCGTCGGCAGCGGCGTCCCAATCGACCAGAAACGTGTAATCGAGACGAGGCACGTCGGGCTTGCCGCGCACCGACTCGAGCTTTTCGGCCAGTCGCCACAGTGCACGCAGCTCATCGGTCCAGCGCGGCTCGCCCGGCGACGCCGCGGCGACGAATTGATCGCCAACCGCGTCGAGGCGCAGATTGGCGGCAACCGGCACGAGTTCGAGGCGGGTCGCCTGGCTGAGCGGCGTGCCGTCGGGCGCCGTCTCGACGTAAAGCGACAAGGCCGGGCGCGGCGCGCCTGCGGCGAGCGTAAAGCGCGCGATCGCCTCGTCGGGCAGCATCGTGATCTTTCGTCCCGGCATGTAGACGGTCGACAGCCGATCTCGCGCGATGACATCGAGCGCCGACCCGCGCGGGATGGCGAGCGCGGGCGCCGCGATGTGGATACCGATCTCGAAGTTGCCATTGGACAGCGCTCGTACCGAAAAGGCGTCGTCGATCTCGGTCGTCGTCGCGTCGTCGATCGAGAACGCCTCAGCTCGGGCCACCGGCAGCGCAGGGGCGTCCGGTACCGTGCCGTAGACGGCAAACGCGGTGCCGCGCGGAAATGCCTCCGACAGGAAGCGATTGAAATGATAGTCGTGGGTCGACGGAATCGCTCCGCAGGAAGCCAGCAGTGCCAGTGCATTGGTGTGCGCTGTTTCGCACGCCGCCGCCACGGCGCGCGTGGCGATCGCCTGCTTGTCAGGCCGATAGAGCAGCATCGGCAGGTTGTCGCGTATCGCCTGAGGCAACCGCCCGGCCAAGAGCTCCGCCGCGAGCAGTGCAACTTCCTCGCCTTCGCGCCGCTTGCGTTCGGCGCCGGCGAGCGCGGCCTTGAGCGCCTCCGGCGGCGCGGCCTTGTAGCGGCCCTTGCCCTTCTTGTAGAAATACATCGGCGAGGCGTGCAGACAGTAGGCAAGCGACACGGCCTCGCCCGCCCGCGGTGTGCGCCCGAAATATTCGGCGGCCAGGTCGACGAATGCGAACTCACCCCCGCCGCTGGCTTCCCACAGGAATGCCGGATCGATGTCGGCGGCCAGCGCCTGCGCCTCGGCCAGCAAGGCCACGGGGCCGGGATCGGCGAATCGCAGCAACACGTTCGCCGCCTTGATCTTCATCCGCTTGCCCGACGCCGTCTCGACCTGAAGCGACGTATCGTTGTCGGCGAGGACCGTGCCGGCCTTGAACGCGCCGTCGTCCTCGAAAAAAACATGCATGGGAACCGAAGTTGCTGCGGAGGGAGGCGGCGATTATACCGTGGACGACCGTCGGTTGCAGGAGTGTCCCCTTTGCTGCACGATGGGGGCGAGCAGTTCGACTCCGGAGTCAACCATGGAATTCCGCCGTCTCGGCGACAGCGGCCTCGAAGTATCGGTGCTGTGCCTCGGCACGATGATGTTCGGCGACCGCACCGACGCTGCAGGTGCACAGCGCATCATCGGCTCGGCGTTCGACGCCGGGGTCAATTTCATCGATACCGCCGACGTCTACGCCAAGGGCGCCTCGGAAACGATCATCGGACCGGCGATCGCCGCCAATCGGCGGCGCTGGATTCTCGCCACCAAGGTCGGCAACGTCATGACCAAGGCGCCGCACGACGGCGGGCTTTCCAGGCGCTGGATCATCGCCGCCTGCGAAGACAGCCTGAAGCGGCTCGCCACCGACTACATCGACATCTATTACCTGCACAAGGACGACACCGACACGCCGCTGGACGAGACGATAGCGGCGATCGGCGATTTGATCCGATCCGGGAAAATCCGGTACCTGGGTGTCTCCAACTATCGTGGCTGGCGCATCGCCGAAATCGTGGCTCTCTGCGCCGATCTCGGCGTGCCGCAGCCGGTCGTCTGCCAGCCCTACTACAATGCGATGAACCGCATGCCCGAGGTCGAGATCCTGCCGGCCTGCGATTACTACGGCATCGGCGTCGTTCCCTACAGCCCGCTGGCGCGCGGCGTGCTCACCGGCAAATACGCGCCCGGCGCGGCACCGCCGCCCGACTCCCGCGTCGCGCGCAAGGACCGCCGGATGATGGAGACCGAATTCCGCAACGAATCGATCGCGATGGCGCAGACGATCAAGGCGCACGCGGCGAGCAAGGGTTTGACTGCGACGCAATTCGCCCTCGCCTGGGTGCTGTCGAATCGCATCGTCAGCTCGGTCGTCTGCGGACCGCGCACGATCGAGCAATGGGACGATTACCTGAGCGCCGCGGGTAAGGCGCTCGATGCCGACGACGAAAAGCTGATCGATTCGCTGGTCCCGCCCGGTCATCCGTCGACCCCCGGATACAACGATCCGCAGTATCCGTTCTACGGGCGGATCGTCGACTAGCCGACGCCGTCAGAGCTGCTACTCGTTGGTAATACCGTGCGGCACGTGGCCGGTCGCGACGTGCTTCGACGCGGATTCGACGTGCGTGCGCTGGTCGTCGAAGAAAATGTCGGCGCCGAACGCACGCAGGAACTCCCCCTTGTCGAGCCCGCCCAGGAACAGTGCCTCGTCGATCCGGATGTTCCAGGCTCGCAGCGTCCGGATCACGCGCTCGTGCGCCGGGGCGCTGCGCGCGGTGACCAGCGCGGTTCGGATCGGGCTCGCACCGTCGGAAAAATCGCTCTGGATCCGGTGCAGGCCCGCGAGAAACTCCTTGAACGGACCGCCGGACAACGGGCGCAGCGCGGCGTCGGTCTCGCTCTTCGAGAACGCCGCCAGCCCGCTTTCCTGGTAGACGCGCTCGGCTTCGTCGGAAAACAGCACCGCGTCGCCGTCGAACGCGATCCTGAGCTCGTCGGACTCGTTCTTGCCGACCGTCGACGGCACGATCGTCGCCGCCGCGTAGCCGTCGTTGAGCACGCGCTTGACGTCCTCGGTGTCGGCGGAGAGGAACAGATGCGCGCCGAACGCCGGAACATAGCGCGACGTCGGCTCTCCCTTGGTGAACGCCGCGCGCGTGATGTCGAGCCCGTAGTGCTTGATCGCGTTGAACACGCGCAATCCGGTGTCGGCGCTGTTGCGCGACAGCAGGATGACCTCGACGTATTGCTTGTCGGCCCGGTTCAGACGCAACAGCTTGTTGACCAGCACGAAGGCCGGCCCCGGCGAGAGCATCTGATCCTCGTGCTCGATCTGGTAGCGGTGATATGCGTCGACGCCTGCCTCGGTGTAGACGCGGTGGCTCTCGGTCAGATCGAACAGCGCGCGCGATGAAATCGCGACGACCAGCTTGTCGGCGAGCGTGGGCTTGGGCACCGCCCTAGTATAGCGCCGCGTGTGACCGGCGAACCCGCGTCAGGCCGCCCGGCGCAACCCCTTGTCGAGCTCGGCGAACACCGCGCGCACTTCGCCGACCGCCCAGTCGATCTGCGCGCGGTCGATCACCAGCGGCGGGGCGAAGCGAACGACGGTGCCGTGCGTGTCCTTCGAGATGATGCCGCGCGCGAGCAGGCGATCGACTACCGCCCGCGCGTCGGTCCGGCGCGCGTCGACCTCGAGACCGATGAACAGGCCCTTGCCGCGCACGTCGCGGATCAATGAGCTCCGCACCGTTTTCAGCTGGGCGAGCAGATAGGCGCCGAGCTCGGCCGAGCGCTCGATCAGCTTGTCGTCGAACAGCACCGCGATCGCCTCAAGCCCGACCGCGGCAGCGAGCGGATTGCCGCCGAAGGTGCTGCCGTGGTCGCCCGGCGAGAACACCTGCATCACGTCTTCGGTCGCGACAAAGGCCGATACCGGAAGAACGCCGCCGCCCAGCGCCTTGCCCAGAATCACGCCGTCGGGCACGACGCCGTCGTGCTCGCATGCGAGAAACTTGCCGGTGCGCCCCATGCCGGTCTGGATTTCGTCGCAGATCATCAGCACGCGGTGCTCGCGGCAGATCCGGGCGCACTCCGCCAGATAGCCGTCCGGCGGCACGATCATCCCCGCCTCGCCCTGCACCGGCTCGACCAGGAAGGCCGCCGTATTGGCCGTGATCGCCGCTTCGAGCGCGCTGGGGTCACCGAACGGGATCGCCTTGAACCCAGGCGCGAACGGTCCGAAGCCATCGCGGTATTGCGCTTCGGACGAGAATCCGACGATCGTGATCGAGCGGCCGTGAAAATTGCCGGCGCACACGATCACTTCGGCCTGCCCGTCGGGGATGTGCTTGACCTTGTAGCCCCATTTACGCACGGCTTTCAACGCGGTCTCGACCGATTCGGCACCGCCATTCGCCGGCAGCGCGCGCGCAAGACCGGTCACCTCGGTGAGCCGTTTGAGAAAAAGCGGCAGCTTGTCGTTGTGGAAGGCGCGAGAGGTCACCGCCAGCTGCTGCGACTGCGCCACCAGCGCCGTGACGATGCGCGGGTGCGCATGCCCGTGGCTGACGGCGGAATACGCGCTCATCATGTCAAGAAAGCGCCGGCCGTGTACATCCCATAGCCATGCGCCCTCGCCGTGCGACACGACCACGGGCAACGGGTCGTAATTGCGCGCGCCGAAGGTCTTTTCGGCGTCGATATAGGTGGTGCTCGATTCGGCTTCTGCCGGCTTTCCGGCGTGCAGATTGCGGTGCTTCATGTTTGACTCCTTGTCTGTCGACCGGAGGGTTGCTCGGTCGTCGCGGTCCGGTTGCAGCGCCCAAGCTCCTTTTGGGAGCGCGACGCGACTGGACCGTCGGGATGTCGACGCACGGACCCGGCTCGTGCCGGGCGGCGCGATCAGGAATGTAGCGGGAGGCGACTTCGCCAGGACATGCGTCGAATTTTACCCTCCAAGCGTGCGACAAGCCCGCTGCGCTGCACAAAAGCGAAGACATCCAGCCTAGCGGACACCCTCTGGATCCCGCTGATCAGACGGCTTTCACCTCGTCCGTCCAAACCTTGAAGCTGGTCAGCGTGTTCGGGCCGAACGTGCTGCTGATCGCCACGTCGGCTGCGTCGCGGCCGCGTGCAATGAGCACCCTTCCGATGCGCGGCGTATTGTTGCGCGCGTCGAACGTGTACCAATGACCGTCGAGGAAAGCCTCGAACCACGCGGCGAAGTCCATCGGGCCATGCGGCGGCGGCACGCCGATGTCGCCGAGGTAGCCGGTGCAGTAGCGCGCGGGGATGTTCATGCATCGGCAGAACGCCACGGCGAGATGCGCATAATCGCGGCAGACGCCAGTCCTGTCGTGAAATGCCTCCAGCGCGGTCCGGGTCACGCGCGCGTGCTGGTACCCGAACGTGATATGCCGGTGGACGTGGTCGCAAATCGTTTGAACGCGGCCCCATCCGGTCGGCGCATTCCCGAAGAGATTCCATGCCGTGTCGGACAGTCGATCGGTCTCGCAATATCGGCTCCCCAGCAAGAACAGCAGCGTTTCCTCGGGCAGGTCCGGCACGGCGACCTGCTGCGCCTCTGGAACGATCGCGTCGGGGAGACCGGTATCCTTGACCATCGCGTCGGCGGAGACGCGCGTGCGGCCGGGCAGCGCAACAATCCGGGTGCACCAGTTGCCGAAGCTGTCGCGATAAGCTGCCATCGGGACCGGTGGATCGATGACCAGCTCGTCGCGGCCGATCAGATCGGACGCCCGCGTGTAATGGACGTTCAGGTTGAATATCATCGGCGTCGGCTGCGGACAGTCGTAGGTCATTTCGAATCCGACGCGAATCTTCATCATGGATCTCCAATAGCCGCACGGCGGGTCGTGCCTGCCGCGCGCAACGAATCGATCAGCACTGAGCGGAGCGCCGTCCATCGCCGTCCACCGGCGACGACGATGCGCTGGTTGATCTCGAGCTCGATCCCGACATAGGCGGCCGGCGCAAAGCACTGGCGCAGATACGAGGTCAGGCCGTCACCCTTGCCTGCATACGGGTAGTTGCGGCGTACCCGGAGCTGCGGGACGAGCTCTTCGAGCGCAGACTTCCAGCGAGCGCACAGCTCAGTCTCCCCTCGGCGCGCCGGGTTGTACAGCAAACCCACGTCGGCGGATCGCACCTTGCCGTCCAGCTCCGGGGTGAAGCTGTGCGACGAAATGTGGATCACGCGGCGGCCGCGCAACACAGATTGCCTGACCAGGCGCTCTACTCGCAAGCGATAGGGCCAGTAGTGCTGCTCGGCGATCTTTGCGCGAAGGTCCGCAGGTGCGCGGCGCGTCGCTGCCGAGAATACGCGCGGATTGCCGATCGAGCGATTCAGATCGATCAGCAGCCGGCTGATCGTCGAGGTCACGAGCGGCGCTCCGAACGCCTTCGCCAGCGCGCGCGCCATGAGCAGCGCCCCGCAATCGTATCCGCGATGGCTGTCGAGCAGCGCGTCGCAACCCTGAAACAGGGGGCGATAGCGCGCGGGAATGCGGTTTCCCCCATGTTCGCAGCTGACAAGGTAGGAATCGGTCACCGCGAATCGGCCCCCAGCCGCGCTAGCAGCTTTCCGTGTATGCCGCCGAACCCGCCGTTGCTCATCACCAGCAGATGGTCTCCAGGCTCGGCCTCGCGCACGATCGCATCGATCAGCTGATCCAGGTTACCGACGACGCGGGCCCGATCGCCCAGCGGCGCAAGAACGGCGGCCGCATCCCAGCCCAGGTTTGCGGCGTAGCAGAAGACGCGATCGGCGCGCTCGAGGCTTCCCGGCAGACGGGCGTTCATCGTCCCGAGCTTCATCGTGTTCGAGCGAGGCTCGACGATGGCTACGATCCGCTGGCTGCCGACATCGCGTCGAAGCGCGGCTATGGTCGCGGCGATCGCCGTCGGATGGTGCGCGAAATCGTCGTACACGGTGATGCCGTTCACGCTGCCCCGCACTTCCAGCCGCCGGGCGATGCCCCGGAACGCCGCCAGCGCGGACAGGCTTTGCGCGACTGGCACACCGGCGTGTCTGGCCGCCGCGATCGCGGCCAGCGCATTGAGCTGATTGTGCCGCCCGAGCAGCGCGAACGGCGAGAGCACGCCTTGCGGGGCACCCCCGAGCTTTATCGTCCCGTCGACGGCGATCGTCCAGTCCGCCCCGGTGTCGGCGACGGCCGCGAGGCCGAACCGTTCGACCTCGCTCCAGCAGCCGCGCGCCAGCACGCGCTTGAGACTTTCTTCGCCGCCGTTGACGACCAGACGTCCGGTGTGCGGGATCGTGCGCACCAGATGATGGAATTGCGTCTCGATCGCCGCGAGATCGGGAAAGATGTCGGCATGGTCGTATTCGAGATTGTTCAATATCGCGGTGCGCGGCCGGTAGTGGATGAATTTCGAGCGCTTGTCGCAGAACGCCGTGTCGTATTCGTCGCCCTCGATCACGAAGAACGCGCTGTCCGACTGCCGAGCCGAGACGCCGAGGTCGGGTGCGATGCCACCGATCAGGAATCCCGGGGCTAAGCCCGCCCGGTCGAGTATCCAGGCGAGCATCGCGCTGGTCGTCGTCTTGCCGTGCGTTCCCGCCACGGCAAGCACCCACTTATCCAGCAGCACGTTCTCGGCGAGCCACTGCGGGCCCGAAATGTAGCGCCGGTTGGTATCGAGTATCGCCTCGAGCAGCGGGTTGCCGCGGGAGATCGCGTTGCCGATGACGAAGACGTCGGCGCTGGCGGCGACCGTGTCGAGCTGTGCCGCGTCGTAGCCCTCGGTCAGCGCGATGCCCAAAGTCGCCAGCTGCGTGCTCATCGGCGGATAGACGTTGGCGTCACATCCGGTGACCGTATGGCCGCTTTGGCGCGCGATCGCCGCGATCCCGCCCATGAACGTCCCGCAGATGCCGAGGATGTGCAGATGCATGCGCGCCTCGCTCAACCGGGCTCGTGCGCCTTGAGCGCCAACGCGCGCTCGTAGGCGTTTTCGAGGCTGCGTGTGTATCGCTCGGCGTCGGCAAGACCCGAGACCGGCAGCGTGGCGACGATTTCCGCCGCGACCGCATGGCGCCAGGGCCGGTCGAGCGCGAGCCGGATGGCGATCGCCACATAATCGTCATCGTTGTGCGCGACGGTCGCGGTGACCCCGAGATGCGAGAGCAGGCTGTACGTCATCCGCTCGGCCTGCCGCTCGCCGACGCAGGTGACGACGGGGACGCCCATGTCGAGCGCAGCCGCGGTCGTGTCGCCGCCGGTGTAGGGCAGCGTGTCGAGGACGACGTCGATCAGGCGGTAGCGCGCGCGATCGATCGCATCGTCGAGCGCCCAGGGAACGAACACGATGCGCTCGGCCGCAATGCCGAAGCTTTCCAGCCGCCGCCGGTAAAGCGCGTTCTGCGCCGGCCTCGTCGGCGAAAATGCCAGCACACCGTCCTGAACCGCGTCGAGAATCCGCTTCCACAGGCCAAGGCAGCGCGGCGAGAGCTTCAAGAGGCTGACGAAGACGCCGAATACCGTCACTTCCTCGCCCACGCCCAGGTCGGCGCGCGTCACCGGCGCTTCGGGCGCGGCGGCGACGCGCCGGAACGGCAACACGCAGCGATCGAGCACAAGCGGCGCCTCGATCTGGTAGCGCTGCGCGTCGGGCAGGTCTGCGTGTGCGTCGGTCAGCTTGAAGTCGATCTGACGCATGCCGAGCGCTCCGTGGTTGCCCAGATGCGTGATGATTACCGGCGCCGGCTTGTACAGCAGTATCGCCGGGCGCGACGACCCGGAATGCCCCATCAGGTCGACCAGGATGTCGATACAGTCGTCGGCGATCAGTCTTGCGGCGCTCGCATCGTCGAGGTCGTCGAGCCGGCGGAAGCCAGCGCAGCAGGCGCGGAATTGTGTCGTGACCTCATCCTCGAGCTCGCGCACCGCCAGCGAATACGCATGTACGGAAAAGCGCTCGGTATCGTGCCGGCGCACGACCTCGAGCATCAAGCGCCCCATCACGTGCGAGCGGAAGTCGGCCGACAGGTAGCCGATGCGAACCCGCCGTCCGGCCGCGTCGGTCAACGGCGCGGCGAAATCGGCGATCGACCCGCGCTCGGCTTGGCGGACGCGATCGTGCGCCTGGTAGACGCGCAACAGTTGTTCACGCGTGACATCGAAATACTGCGCCTGCGCAACCGCGACTGCCGCGTACGCCGCCTCACCCGGCTGGTACGGCCAATCGAGCGCCAGCGGCAGATATTTGTTCTCGTAGTCGGTTCCGGGGGCGATTCGCGCCGACAGCAGCCCAGCGGCAACGATGCGCGCCGACAGTGCCGCGTTGGCCTCGAAGCGGCGAAAATCGTCGAAAGCTTCCTCTTCGCGCTGGAACAGCAGCAGATGTCCGCGCAGCGCGAACCAGATGTCCTGGTTGTCCGGCGCGAGCTCGCGCGCCGCCTTGAGCGGCGGCAACGCGTCGCCCCAGCGCCGCTGCCGGTCGCGCGACGTCGCCAGGTTGAACAAGGCCTCGACCGACTCGGGCGAATGCGTTGCCGCGCGGCCGAACGAGCGCTCGGCGTCGGCGTATCGCGCTTGCCGGAAATACAGATGTCCGAGCGCCAGATAGGCTTGCGCCCACGAGGGCTTGAGCCGCAGCGCCTCGTCGAAACTTTTTTCCGCGCCGGCCAGCTCGCCCTTGCGCGCGAGCAGGACGCCGACGTTGTAATGCGCTTCGGCCAGCGCCGGCGAGCGCTTGAGCGCGCCGCGATAGTTGGCGAGCGCGTCGTCGACCCTGCCGGCGGCGGCGTTGCGTGCTGCGCTTGCCAGCAGGTCGCGCAAAGCGGTCACGCGCGGAACATGAAATAGACGGCGCCCACCATGCAGATCGCCGCCCAGAGGAAGTCGAGCTTCAACGGCTGATTCATGTACAGGAACGCAAACGGAACGAAAACCAGCAGCGTTATGACTTCCTGCATGATCTTCAGCTGGCCGAGCGAGAGCGCCGTGTAGCCGATCCGATTGGCCGGCACCTGCAGCAGGTATTCGAACAGAGCGATCCCCCAGCTCGCGAGTGCGGCAACCCACCAGGCGCGCCCCTGCATGTTGCGCAGGTGCGCATACCAGGCGAAGGTCATGAACAGGTTCGACGCGGCCAGCAGCAAGGCGGCGACGAGCGCCGGATGTTGCAGCAGATTGGCAGGCATGAAGGTTTCCGGCGGACGGCGAAAGAGCGCCATTATCGCCGATGTACGATGCCGCCGAACGCACTCGACACCAGCGCCGCGAGCGCTATGCGGCCAGCGGCAGGCTCACGCTGACGACGACGCCGTCGCCCCGTTCGCGATCGGCGGCGCTGACCCGGCCGCGGTGAAATTCGGCGATCAGGCGAACGATGTAAAGCCCAAGGCCCAGGTGGGGCTCTTCGCTTTTCTGCTCGTCGCGGATCGACACCATCGAGTCGAACAGGCGCTCGTGCATGCCCGCCGGAAGCGGCGCACCCTCGTTCTCGACGCGAAGGCTGACGCTGCCATCGCCACGCTCGAGCGCGACGACGACAGGTGTCCCGGGAATGCCGAACTCGACCGCGTTGGCGACCAGCTTGTCGAGCAGCTGGGCGATCAGCTCGGGCGCGCCGTCGACCGGCAGCGGGCCGGGCGGAAGCTTGAGCTCGAACGCGTGGCCGGGGTAGGCCGCGCGGTAGCCGTCGACGCAACCTGCAACCACCGCAGCAAGATCGAATCGCTCGCGCTGAGCGTCGCCCAGGCTTTCTTCGAGCCGCGTGGCTTCGGTCATTCGCGTCAGGATGTGGGTCAGGCGCGTCAGGCCCTGCTGCGCGCGCTCCATGTAGACGCGGGCGTCGTCGGGCAGCGTTGCCGCGCGCAAGTTGTCCAGCGACGACCGGACGACGGCGACCGGCGTCCGCAGTTCATGCGACAGCCTGCTCGCCATGTTCTGCTGGTAACTCGCGTATTGCGACAGCCGCGAGACGACGCTCGAAAAGCTGCGCGACAGATCGCCGATCTCATCACCGGCCGCAGAAGGCGACACGGTGCCGCGGATTCTGCCCTGCAGGTCGATCGCGGCCTCCGCTTCGTCGCGCAGGCGCCGGATGCGAGCGGTCAGGCGCGAGGCGAACAGCGTAAGCGCGACCGATCCGACGAGCAGCGCGGCAAGCACGATGTTGAACAGGCGCTCGAACGCGCGGTTGCGCTCGGCCAGCACCGCGTTGGTCGTTTCCTCGACGATCACCGCGCCCTTGACCTGATCGCCGACCCAGATCGGGTGCGCTGCCGAGACGACCACCGCCTTGCCGTCGCCGGTCAGCCGCCGGTCGACGGTCAGGATGCCCGACAGCGCGCCGTCGACCTCGCGCGCGGGCATCGCGACGTGCGCCGCGAGCTCGTCGACGAAATCGTCGGTCGGCTGGCTCAGGATCAGCGTGTACAGCGGATGCAGCGTCTCGCGCTCGATCCACCGCCACAAGCGTGGAATCGCCGAGTCCGGCGCATCGGTCTCGGGCAACGGCGGCCGCTTGAGGCTCCCTGCCCTTGCCAGCACGTCGAGCTGGCGATCGATCACCCAGATCCGCGCGCTCGTGCGCGACAGGCCCTGGATGATCTGCCCGATTTCAGCCGATGGCGTGACCGCGGGGCCGGACGTGCGGGCAAGCTGCGGCGTTGCTTCGGCTTCCGGCGCGCCGTCGAGCGCGCGTTGTGCCGCCAGCGACTCGCGCGCCACGTCCGGCGTCTCGAACAGGCGCGGCCGGTCGTGCAGCGCCGTCGCCACCGCCTGGGCGGTTCCGGCGAGCGTCTTCTCCTGTGCGTCGCGCAGGAAGCGCTCGAGCTCGCGCACGTACTCGTAGCCGAGCCACGGTATCGTCAGGAACACCATCAGCACCAGCAGCAGCTGGGCGCGGATGCCCAGCGCGATCCGGAAGCGGCTCATTGTTCGGCCGCGTTCCAGCGATACCCCATGCCGTAGACGGTCGCGATGCAGTCGAATCCGGGGTCGAGCGCGGCGAACTTGCGGCGGATGCGCTTGACGTGCGAGGTGATCGTGCTGTCGTCGACGACGATGCTGGCATCGCGCATCAGGCTGTCGCGGTCCTTGACGTGGCCCGGATGCTTGGCCAGCGTGTGAACCATCCAGAATTCGGTCAGCGTCAGGTCGACTCTGCTGCCGGCCCAGTACGCAGTCAGGCGTTTGAGGTCGAGCTTGAGGGGCCCGCGCTCGATCACCTCCTCGACTGCATGCGGCGCGGCGAGCAGGTCGCTGCGCCGGAAAAGCGCGGCGATTCGCGCCGACAGATGCGGCAGGCTGACGTCCTTGGTCAGATAGTCGTCGGCGCCGAGCCGCAGGCCGGCGACGACGTCGAAGTCGGAATCGCGCGCCGACAGGAAAATGATCGGCAGGGATTCCGACAGCGCGCGCAACTCGCGGCAGAGCGCAAAGCCGCCATCGATTTCGTCGCCCAGGCCGATATCGATCAGCGCGAGGTCGGGCAGCCGCGTGCGCAACGCCGCCAGCGCCTCGCCGCGGTTGGCATAAGTCGCGACCTCGTAGCCCTGCTTTTTCAGCGCGTCCGCGTAGTTGGCGCGGATAGCAGGTTCATCCTCGACGATCGCAATGCGGCGACTCATGGCGATTCGACTATACCGCAGCGCGCCGCCGCGGCGCCGCGACCCTTGCGACTGCCCGCGTTTCGCCATGATTGATCGCCGGTGCGCCACCTCCCCGGCCCGACCTCGCCGGCGCGCAGGGCTTCAATGACCCTGCCGCTGAACCTCAAGCTCGGCGCAAAGGAGAGAAGATGCAGACCAGACATGTCGCCAAGGCGATCGCACCGCGCGTGTGGCGTGATCTCGCGGCGCTCGCAGCCGAGGCCGTCGCCATCGGCGTGTTGTTCAGCATATTGCTCGCACTGGCGGTGCTGGTAATGACGCGCGCTCGGCCCGACGATAGCTTTGCCGGCGCCGGCGCGCCGATCGCGCCGCCGCTGATCGCTGCCGCATCGCACTGAACGGATTGCTGAAGAAGATCGGGCCGAGCGGGGAGGACCTGTCGGTCGGCGCGGCCTCGGACGTCGCAATCGTTGCGGCAGGCGCGAACCCGGCCGAGTCTTCCCCGGTCGGCGCTTAAGGCTACTTGAAAATCTGCAGCGCTCTGCCCAGCGCGACCCCGAACGCGAATAACAGCGTTGCGGCGGTCACCGCGGCGAAGGCTGTTATCAGGCCGGCAGCGATGCCGTCGAGGCCCAGCGGCGACACCACAAGCCACGCGATCGCAGTTCCCAGGCCCCCGCAAACGAGTATTGCGATGGCGCTGCCGAAGTAGCTCATGAGATCCGAAGCGATTGAGAGGGCGCAAGTATAGCAGCGGTGTCGCTTGCCCTCATTTACGGCTCGCCACGCATTTGCGACTCATTTGCCGCTCATTTGCCATCGGAGCGGGTGCAACGTATAAAGGCGCTGCGCCGATGCCCGATTTGCGGCCGCGCGCTTGCAATGACCGCCGATCCCCGCAACCTCGACCTTCAGGCCCGCGATACCGTTCGCTCGCTCGTCGCCTCGCAGATCCGCGAAGTCGCCAATGTCGGAATGGGCGATGCCGACATCCTGCCGTTCTGGTTCGGCGAGCCCGACCAGGTAACGCCGGCGTACATTCGCGACGCGGCGGTCGCCTCGCTCCACGCGGGCGAGACGTTCTACACGCAGAATTTCGGGATCCCCGAGCTCAGGGAAGCGATTGCCGCGTACGTGTCTCGCTGGCACCGGGTCGTCGCTGCCGCCGATATCGCCGTGACGGCCTCGGGCATGTCGGCGTTGATGCTGTCGGTCGAGGCGCTGATCGACCCGGGCGACCGCGTCGTCTGCGTTACGCCGCTGTGGCCGAACCTGACCGAAATTCCCAAGATCCTCGGCGCCGAAGTGGTCAGAGTCGCTCTGTCGTTCGGCGCCGGCGGCTGGACGCTGGACCTGGCCCGGCTTCTCGACGCGCTGACGCCGGGTACGCGCGCGGTGCTGATCAATTCGCCGAACAATCCGACCGGCTGGACGATCGATCGTGCCGGGCAGTCGGCGATCCTCGAGCACTGCCGGAAGCTCGGCATCTGGATCATCGCCGACGATGTCTACGAGCGCCTGTACTATGACGCGCCAGCCGCGCGGGCGTGCGCCCCGTCATTCCTCGACCTGCGCGATCCCGGCGATCGCGTCGTCAGCACGAACAGCTTTTACAAGGCTTGGCTGATGACCGGTTGGCGCCTCGGTTGGATCGTCGCCCCGGGCATGCTGCTCCCCGACCTTGGCAAGCTGATCGAATACAACACCTCGTGCTCGCCGACCTTCGTGCAGCGCGCCGCCGTCGTCGCGATCAACGAAGGCGAAGCGACGATCGCGCATACGCTCGAGCGCTACCGGGCCGCGCGCGATTTCCTGGTTGCAGAGCTGAACGCGATTCAGGGCGTCAGCGCCGCGGCGCCGGCAGGAGCGATGTACGTCTTCTTTCGCGTCGCCGGCATCACCGACAGCCTCGAATTCTGCAAACGGCTGGTGCGCGAGGTCCGTCTGGGGCTGGCCCCCGGCAGCGCCTTCGGGCCCGAGGGCGAAGGCTTCGTGCGCTGGTGTTTCGCGGCGGACATCGACCGGCTTGCCGACGGCGTCGCGCGACTGCGCCGCGCGCTCGCCAAAACCTGACTCGCGATGCCCACGCCTGAGAGGCCGAGTCGTCGCCGCTCACGTCCGACTGCCGACGCGTCGGCGCGTCTTGCGCGGGCTGTCATGCTCGCGCTCGCGAGCACGATCGCGGCGCTCCCGGCATGGGCCGCCGACATGTCCAAGACGCTTCATGTCGCGCAGCAGGTCGCCGAAGCGGGCTTCGATCCTCAGGCGATCTACGATTCGTACTCGTTCGACATATGCCGGGCGATATTCGAGTCGCTGTACAGCTACGATTACTTCGCGCGCCCGGTGCGCATGGTACCCAACACCGCCGACGGCATGCCGCAGATCGGCGACGGAGGCCGCACATACACGGTCAAGGTGAAGCCCGGGATTTACTTTGCCTCCGATCCGGCGTTCAAAGGCAAGCGGCGCGAGCTCACCGCCGAGGACTATGTCTACAGCATCAAGCGCATCTTCGATCCGAAGATCCGCTCGTACTGGCTGTACGTTTTCGATCACCGCCTGGTCGGGCTCGACGAAGTGCTTGCCAGCGCACGCAAGACCGGCCGCTTCGATTACGACGCGAAGATCGAGGGTCTGCAGGCCATCGATCGCTATACGCTTCGGCTCCGGTTCAAGGACCCGAATTACACGTTCGCGCACTGGCTCGCAGACATCGCGCTGTCCGCGGTCGCGCGCGAGGTCGTCGAGGCGCACGCCGATGCATCGAATCGCGTGATGGAGCACCCGGTCGGCACCGGTCCTTACCGGCTGAAGGAATGGGTGCGCGGGCAGAAGATCGTGCTTGAAGCGAGCCCGGATTTTCGCGAGCAGATCTATCCGGCGCCGGGCGAAGGCAGCGAGCCCGGCGACGCGGCGATCGCGAAGGACAACGCCGGGAAGAAAGTGCCGATCGTCGGCCGCATCGAGATCAGCGTCATCGAAGAGGACCAGCCGCGGCTGCTGGCGTTCGACAGCGGCCAGCTCGACTTTCTGCAGCTGCCGCGGGCGCTGGCCGACAACGTCCTCGAGAAAGGCCAGCTTCGCTCCGACTATGCGAAGCGCGGAATCAAGCTGCACCGGCAGACAGAGCCTTCGCTCAGCTTCGTCTTTTTCAACATGGACGACCCTGTCGTCGGCGGCTACACACCGGAAAAGATTGCGCTGCGCCGCGCGATGATCATGGGCTACGACCGCAAGGCCGAAATCGAAGTGCTGCGCCACGGCGAGGCGGAGCCCGCATCGCAGCTGGTGCCGCCGGGGCTCGCCGGCCACGATCCGACGCTGCGCGCCAACGATCTGTACGATCCGGCCGCCGCCCGCGCGCTGCTCGACAAGTTCGGATACAAGGACCGCGACGGCGATGGCTATCGCGAGACGCCGGACGGCAAGCCTTTGCAGATCACCAAAGCCAACACGCCGTCGGCCATCGACCGCGTCGACAACGAGCTGTGGAAGAAATGCATGGACGCCATCGGCATTCGCATGGTGTTTTTCACGCAGAAATGGCCGGAGCTCAACAAGATGTCGGAAGCCGGCCAGCTGCAGATGTGGGGGTTGTCGTGGATATCGAGTTCGCCCGACGGCGATGCGTTCGCGAGCCCGCTGTACAGCAAGAACATCGGCACGTCCAACGACGCGCGCTTTCGCCTGCCGGCCTACGATCGCGCCTACGAAGCGGCACTCAATCTGCCCGACGGACCGGCGCGCACCGCGCTCTTCCGCTCGATGAGCGAAGCAGTGCTGAACTACGCGCCGTGGATGATGGATCTGAACGCCTACGTCAGCGTGCTGACGCAGCCCTGGCTGAAGGGCTACAAGCAGAATCCTTTCCTGCGCAATCAGTGGAAGTACTACGACGTCGACAAGCGGCGCTAGTGCCTGCCCGTTAGGTTCCGAAGGACACTAGGCGCCTCGCGCCGCGTCGCTGGCGAACGACCATCGCCGGCCGGGCACGGCGGCGAAAAGCGCCTTGGTGTACTCGTGCCGCGGCGCGCCGAATACTTCGGCGACCGGTCCCTGCTCGACGATGCGCCCCTGGCGCATCACCGCGACTCGATCGCAGACGCGCGCCGCGACGCGCAGATCGTGGGTGATGAACAGCATCGCGAGGTCGAGGCGCAGCCTGATCTCGTCGAGCAGTGCCAGCACCTGCGCCTGCACCGAGACGTCGAGCGCGGAGACGGCTTCGTCGGCGATAAGCAGGTCGGGCCCGATCGCCAGCGCTCGCGCGATGCAGATGCGCTGGCGCTGGCCGCCGGAAAACTGGTGCGGATAGCGATCGAGCGCGCGCGCGTCGATCCGGACGAGACTCAGCAGCTCGGTCGCGGTCTTCAGCGCATCGCCGCGCGTCGCGCCGTAGTTCATCGGGCCCTCGATGATCGCATCGCCGACGGTGCGGCGCGGATTGAGCGATCGGTAAGGATCCTGGAACACGATCTGAACGCGACGGCGCCGGGGGCGCAGCGCGTTGCCGTCGAGCCGTGCGATGTCCTCTCCGTCGAGGACGACGCGGCCGGACGACGGCTCGATCAGCCGCGCGATGCAGCGCGCGACCGTCGATTTGCCCGAACCCGACTCGCCGACGATGCCCAGTGTCTCGCCGCGCCGGATCTCCAGCGTCACGTCGGCGGCGGCGGCGATGTCGCCGCGCTGGCGGCTCAGCCATCCCCCTCGCGCGTAAGTTTTGGAAAGCCCCTCGGTCGCCAGGACGATCGGGCCGGTGCGGGTTTCGCGCGGCGGCGGCGCAACGCCGGGAACGGCGGCGATCAGCATGCGCGTGTATTCGTGCTTCGGGTGCTCGAGGACCTCGTTTACCGGCGCGAACTCGACCAGCTCGCCCCGCCGCAGCACTGCGACACGATCGGCGATTTCCGCGACGACGCCGAAGTCGTGCGTAATGAACAGCACGCCGGTGCCGTGCAGCCGCTGCATTTCCCGGATCAGCGCGAGTATCTGCGCCTGCGTCGTGACGTCCAGCGCGGTCGTCGGCTCGTCGGCGATCAGAAGCTTGGGGTTGAGCACCAGCGCCATCGCGATCATGATGCGCTGGCGCTGACCGCCGGAAAGCTGATGCGGATACGAGGCTATCATCCGATCGGCGTCGGGAAGATGGACGTCGCGAATGATCGCCGCCACCCGCGCTCGCCGCTCGGCGGCGCTCATCGGCGTATGGGTCGCCAGGACCTCGTCGATCTGGTCGCCGCAACGCATCACCGGATTGAGCGCCGTCATCGGTTCCTGGAAGATCATCGACATCCGCGTGCAGCGCAGCTCGCGCATCCTCGCTTCGCCGGCGGCAAGCAGATTTTCACCTTCGAGCAGGATGCGTCCGCCGCTCGGCCGGAGCTCGGGCGGGAGCAATCCCATTACCGACTGCGCGATCACCGTCTTGCCCGAGCCCGATTCGCCGACCAGGCAAACGATCTCGCCGGCCGCGACGTCGAAGCTCACTCCGTCGACCGCGTGCGTGCGTTCTGCGCCGGACGGCAGCGCGATCGAGAGATGGTCGACTTCGAGCAGCGCGGCCATGCTTAGTGCCGCAGTTTCATGCGTGGATCGAGCGTGTCGCGCAATCCGTCGCCGAGCATATTGACCGCAAGCACCGTCAACGCGAGGAAGACGCCCGGATAAAGGATGTTGTGCGGAAAGATGCGAAACAGCGCGCGGCCCTCGGCCATGATGTTGCCCCAGGTCGGCGTTTCCGGCGGAATCCCGACGCCCAGGAACGACAGGATCGCCTCGACCAGGATCGCCGAGGCGACGATGTAGGTGGCCTGCACGATCAGCGGCGGCAGCGTGTTCGGCAGGATATGGCGGATCACCAGCGGCAGGGTCGGCGTCCCGACCGAGATCGCCGCCTCGACATAGGGCTCCTCGCGCACCGACAGCACGATCGCGCGGACCAGGCGCACGACCCTCGGTATCTCGGGGATGACGATGGCGACGATCACCGCCGCGACTCCCGCCGTCCACAAGGACACAAGCGCGATCGCCAGCAGGATCGCGGGGATAGCCATCAGTCCGTCCATCAGCCTCATGACCGGTCCGTCGAGCCAGCGCACATAGCCGGCGAGCAGCCCGATGCTCAAGCCGAGGGCGACGCTGATCGTCGCAACCGCTGCGCCGACCAGCATAGACACCCGTGCGCCATACAGCGTCCGGCTGTAGACGTCGCGGCCCAGGGTGTCGGTGCCCATACGGTGCACGATCGTTGTCGTGCCGCCATTGTCGTTGCGCACGGTCTCCTCGAAACCGGGCAGCTTGTTCCGGACCGAAGGATTGATCGCGACCGGATCGACGGTGCCGAGCCATGGCGCCGCGAGGCCCAGCAGCAGGACGACGGCGAGGATCGCCGCGCCGACGATCACCGCCGGATTGCGCAGCAGGCGCCGGCCGGCGGCGCTGGCAAGAAGCGGCGGCGCGGCGGCCGCCACAGTCGCCGAATCGGTGAGCGTATCCATTGATCTCTAATAGCGGATGCGAGGATCGAGCAGCGTGTAGGCGACGTCGACCAGCAGATTGATCAGGACGTAGGCGAGCGAGAACAGCAGGATGACGGCCTGGACGGTCGGGTAATCGCGGGCAAGAACCGCGTCGACCGTCAATCGCCCGAGTCCGGGGATGCTGAACACGCTCTCGGTCACGACGACGCCGCCGATCAACAGTGCGACACCGATGCCGATCACCGTGACGATCGGCACCGCCGCGTTGCGCAGTGCGTGCCGCATCAGCACGACGCGGTTGGACAAGCCCTTTGCCCGCGCGGTCCGGATGTAGTCCTCCCCCAGCACTTCGAGCACGCTGGTGCGCGTGATACGCGCGATCAGCGCGATGTAGATGACGGACAAGGTGATGCTGGGCAGGATCAATCGCGCGAAAAAGCCGCCGATGCCGTCGGCCAGCGGCTGGTAGCCCTGCACGGGCAGCCAGCTGAGCTTGATGGCGAACAGGTAGATCAGCGCGTACCCGATGACGAACACCGGCACCGAAAAGCCGAGCACCGAAAAGCCCATGACGACGCGGTCGAGCCATGTGCCGCGGCGATATGCGGCGACGACGCCAAGCGGAACCGCGACGAGCACCGAAATGACGAGCGTGCATGCGGCCAGCGCCAGCGTCGGACCGACGCGATCGGCGATGATCGCGGCGACCTGCTTCTTGTAGAAGAACGATTCGCCGAAATCGCCTGTCAGCACATGGCCGAGCCAGATGAAGAATTGCGTGACGATAGGCCGATCGAGCCCGAGCCTTTGCCGGATGTCGATGATGTCCTGGGCCGTCGCGGCGTTGCCGGCTATGATCGCCGCCGGATCGCCTGAGGCGAGCCGCAGCATCATGAAGACGAAGACGGCGACGACGGCCATCACCGGAATCGTCGCGAGCAGGCGTCGTCCGATGTAGGCGAACATGGGCTAGGGCCTGTTCACGCTAGTCGGAAGCCGCCCCGCCGGTGCGGGGAGCCGGCGCTTACGCGCCGGACTTGGTCATGTTCCAGAAGACCGGAACCGGCGCTACGATGACGCCGTCGATATTCTTGCGCACCGCCGACGGCTGGTACCACTGGCCGAGAAAGACGTGGGTCGGAGACTGCGTCCAGCGCACTTGCACCGCCTCCGCGATCGCCTTCTGTTTCGCCGGATCGGTCTCGCGCGCGAACTGGTCGCGCAGCCGCTCCAGCTCGGCGTCGCACGGCCAGCCGAACGGCGCCTTTTCGCAACTGGCATTCAGGAACGCCGTCGACACCGGATTCAGGATGTCGGCCGACACCCATGAAGTGAGCATCGCGTTCCAGCCGCCTTGCGCCGGCGGATCCTTTTTCGCGCGCCGCGCCACGACCGACTGCCAGTCCATCGATTGCATGTCGACCTTGAATCCGGCCTTTTCCAGCAGCGATTTGGCCACCGGCGCGAGATTGGTCAGCACCTGCAGATCGGTCGAGTGCAGCAGAACCACCGGTGTGTCGTCATACCCCGCTTCCTTGAGCAGCGCCTTGGCCTTGGTGAAGTTGGACTCCAGAAGTCCGTCCATGCCCTTGGTCGACGCCAGAGGCGCGCCGCAGACGAACATCGCCTTGCAGACCTTGTAATACTGCGGATCGCCTATCGTCGCCTTCAGGAAGTCCTCCTGATTGAGCGCATAGAGGACGGCTTGGCGGATCTTCGGGTTGTCGAACGGCTTGGCCGTCGAGTTGAACCGCAGCGCGTACTGGTTGCCGAGCGGATTGACGTCGACCAGCTTGACGTTCTTGTCTGCCTTCATCAGCGGCAACAGGTCGTGCTGCGGCTGCTCGATATAGTCGACTTCGCCGGCAAAAAGCGCGTTCATTGCGGTCTGCTGGTCGGCAACGACTTTCCATTCGACCCGGTCGACTTTGACTACCTTGCCGCCGGCGAGCCCCGATGGCGGTTCGGCGCGCGGCTTGTACTTGTCGAACTTGACGAACACCGCCTTGTCGCCGGGCTTCCACTCGTCGCGCTTGAACACGAACGGGCCGCTGCCGGTCGTGTCCGAGATCTGCTCGCTCGGACTCGTCTCGGCGACCCGCTTGGGCATCATGAACGGCGTGTTCGACGACGGCTTGCCCAGGCCTGCGAGCACCAGCCCGGTCGGCGAAGACAGGACGATCCGGAACGTCCTGGCATTGACGACCTGCATATCCTTGACGAAGGTCATCAACTTCTGGCCCATCGTGTCCTTCGCGCCCCATCGCCTGATCGAGGCGACGCAGTCCTCGGACGTCACCGGCTTGCCGTCGTGCCACAACAGGCCATCGCGCAAGGTCATCGTGTACGACAGCTGGTCGGGGCTGACCTCGTAATGCTCGATCATCTGCGGCTTCACCTGGCCATCGGCGTCGGTGGCGAACAGCGTGTCGTAGACCATGTAGCCGTAGTTGCGCTGGATGTAGGCCGTCGTCCAGATCGGATCCACGATCTTCAGGTCCGAGTGCATGACAACGCGCACCGTGCCCTGGGCACCGGCGTCCGGCGTTCCCGACAACGCGGCGAATCCGGCAACCGCCGCGAGCGCCATCGTCTTGAACAAGCGGGAAATGAGCATCGGATTCTCCTGTGTGCGAAGCTGTCGTCGCCGCCGGGCTTCGAACGCGCACGATAGCCGAAGCGTGGGCGCCATGGCAATGGCCGCCGTCGCGCCAGGAAGGCAGTCGTCGCGCTCGCCGCAACGCGCTGCCGCATCGCATGCGTCGACGCGCATGTTCACCATTTAGGGTCGATCGGCGTCTGCACACCGGCGCGCGCCTCGATCGCAGCCGCGGCGTCGAGGCACCAGTCTTCGCGAAAGCGCGGCGCTATCAGTTGCACGGCGGTCGGCAAGCCTTCCGCGATGCCGATCGGGACGACCGCCGCCGGAAATCCGAGCACCGGTATCGCCATCAAGGTCGCGCATTCGCGCCATACCTCGGCGGTACGCGCCGCGCTTTCGACATCGAAGCCCTGCTCGTATACCGGCGCCGACGAAACGGGCGCAAGCACCAGCGGGACGCGGTCGAGGAAGCCCGTCCACTCCCGCACCACGCGCGCGCGCTCCGCCAGCGCCTTCATATACGGCAGCGCATCGCGCGACGGCAGGTTTTCCAGCATGAACCGCACAGCCGTCCGGATTCCCTGATCGCCCTCCTTTTCGATCGGCGGCAGCATGTACTCGCGAAACTCCGGTAGCTGCATCTCGAACCACAGTTCCTGGGCGCGAGTGAAGCCCGGCGTGCGCTCGTCGACGATTTCGTAGCCGGCGTCGGCAAGCCATCGCGCCGCCCTTTCGATCGCAGCGGACACATGCGGATGAAGCCTGGAGCCGGCGAGGTCGACGGCGGCGGTCACGACGGCGACGCGAATCGGCCTGGGCGGCGCGGGCCCGTCGAGCGGCGCCGGCACCCACCAGGGATCGCGCGCATCGCGCGCGGCCATCGCGGCGAGCCCTACGCGCAAGTCGGCGACCGATCTCGCCAGCGGACCTTGCACCGACATCAGCTGTGACGAAAGCGAGCGCTCGACGAGCTGTGTTGGGTTGTACGAGGCCACGCGTCCGAACGAAGGCCGGATGCCGGCGATGCCGCAGGCGTAGGCGGGAAAGCGGATCGAGCCGGCGATGTCGGTGCCGTGCGCCAGCGGCGTGATGCCGGCGGCGACCGACGACGCGGCCCCGCCCGACGAGCCACCCGGCGTATGCGTCTTCGACCACGGATTGAAGGTGCGTCCGCGCAAGTCATTGACCGTGTCGATGCGAAAGCTGAATGCCGGCGTGTTGGTCCGGCCGATGATGATCGCGCCCGCCCTCTTCAGATTGGCTACCGCCGGGCAGTCGGCAGCGGCGATCAGATTTCGAAACGCGACGACGCCGTTGGTGGTCGCGCACCCTTGCTGATCGACGTTTTCCTTGATCGTCACCGGAACGCCGTGCAGCGGCCCGAGCGGCGCGTCCGCCGCGGCGACCGCGCGATCGGCGCGATCCGCGGCGGCCCGCGCATCGTCGGACAAATCGACGGTGACCGCGTTGAGCTTGCCGTTGACCGCGTCCATGCGCGAGAGCGACGCTTCGACCGCTTCGCGCACCGAAATCTCGCGACTGCGGACGGCCGCCGCGACGCGCGTGGCGCTCCAGCGCCAGATGGCTTCACTCATCCTGCCTCCGAACGCGGCGGCCCCGCGGTTTGCGCGCCCCGGTGAATCCGGCTAATCTCGCCCGGCAGCGCGCGACGCTGCCCGGGAGAAACGGTGAGCGTCATCGCGGTAGGCGGTTTCCAGCACGAGACCAATACGTTCGCGCCGTCGAAAGCGGACTATGCCGCATTCGAGCACGGGGGCGGCTGGCCGCCGCTGACCTATGGCGCGGACATCGCGCCGCGTGTGGCCGGCGCCAATATCCCCGCCGCCGGCGCGATCGCCACGCTGCATGCCCTCGGCCACCGGACGACCGGGCTGGTCTGGGGCGCTGCTTCGCCATCGGCGCAAGTAACGCGCGACGCATACGAGCGCATCGCCGGCGACATGCTAGCACGCCTCGCTGCGGCGGGCCCGGTCGATGGCGTGTACCTCGATCTGCACGGCGCGATGGTCACCGAGCACCTGGACGACGGCGAAGGCGAGTTGCTTTCGCGCGTCCGCGATATTGTCGGACAGCGCACGCCTATCGTCGCCAGCCTCGACCTGCACGCCAATGTCACGCGCGCGATGATCGAGAATTGCGACGGACTGGTCGCGTATCGCACCTATCCGCACGTCGACATGTCGGCGACCGGCGAGCGCGCGGCGCGGTTGCTCGACCGGACCATGCGTCTGGGCAAGCCGGCCGCCAGCTCGTTTCACCCGCTGGATTTCCTCACCGGGCTGCCTTCGCAGTGCACGCTGATCGAGCCGGCGCGCAGCCTGTACGCGTTGCTCGATCACCTCGAGCGCGAGCACGACGCCGCGCTTTCGTTTGCGCCCGGTTTTCCGATGGCCGATTTTCCCGAGTGCGGCATGACGGTGTTCGGGTACGGCGACGACGCCGGCCGCGTGAGGGCCGCCGCCACCGCATTGGCCCGGGCGGTCGCCGACGCGGAAGGCGACTTTTCGATGCAGCTGTTCGAGCCTGATGCAGCGGTCGTCCGCGCGATGCGGCGCGGCGAGCCGGGCGCACCGGTGGTGCTCGCCGATACGCAGGACAATCCGGGCGCCGGCGGCAACGGAGACACCACCGGCCTCCTCGCGGCGCTGCTTGCGCGTCGCGCCCCCGGCGCGGTGTTGGGGCTATTGATCGACCCGGCCTCCGCCGCCCAGGCCCATGCCGTGGGCGTCGGCCGAAAGGCGATATTCACGCTGGGCGAGATTTCCGGCGTGCCCGGACACGAGCCGCTCGGCGGCGAATTCTCGGTGCTGGCGCTGGGCGACGGACGATTTACCTGCACCGGGCCGATGTTCCGGGGCTTCCGCATGGACCTCGGGCCGATGGCGCTGCTGGAAAAGGACGGCGTGCGGGTCGCGCTGGCCTCGCGCAAGTGCCAGGCCGCCGATCAGGAAATGTTTCGCCATCTCGGGGTCGAGCCCAAGCGAGAGCGCATTCTGGCGTTGAAAAGCTCGGTTCACTTTCGCGCCGACTTCGAGCCGATTGCCCGCGAAGTGCTGGTCGTCGCCGCGCCCGGCCCCGCCAAGGCCGATCCGACCATGTTCTCCTGGAAGCGGCTGCGCCCAGGGCTGCGGTTGAAGCCGCTCGGGCCTGCTTTCCAGCCGGCTTGACGCCTTATCCTTCGATCTCGCATGCCGCGCCGCTTTGTCATCGCGCTGATCAAGCACGAAACCAACACATTCTCGCCGTTGCCCACGCCGCTTGCGGCATTCGGCCACGGCAACGGGCCGGCGTTCGGCGCTGCGGCGCGCTCGCGCTTCTCCGGCACCAATACACCGATGGGCGCCTATCTCGATCTGGCCGCGCGCGAAGGCGCCGAGATCGTCACGCCGGTCGCTGCCGAAGCTTGGCCGTCGAACAAGACCTCGCGTGCGACGTTCGAAGCGCTGGTGCGCCCGCTCGTGGATGCGGTGCGCGCCGGTTGCGATGCTGCCTTCCTCGATCTGCATGGCGCGATGGTGATCGAAGACTGCGACGATGCCGAAGGCGAGATCGTGCGGCGGCTGCGCGCGATCGCGCCGCAACTGCCGATCGCGGTGACGCTCGATTACCACACCAACCTCTCGGCCGAGCTCGTCGCCAATGCGACGGTGATCACCGGCTACAAGACTTATCCGCATGTCGATATGTACGAGGTCGGCAAGCTGGCCGGAGAAATCCTGCTGCGCACGCTGGCCGGCGAGATCGAGCCGGTGATGGCGTGGGGATGGCTGCCGCTGCTGGCCTCGATCATGCGCCATGCGCCCGAAGACGGGCCGTCGGGCGACATCCTGCGTTACGCGCGAGCGATGGAGGCAAGCGGCACAGTGCTGGCGGCGAGCCTCCTGCCGTCGTTTCCGCACGCCGACACCCCGTACACCGGCGTGTCGGCGATCGTCGTCGCCGATGGCCGTCGCGGGGGCGAGGCTGCCGCGCGCAAGGTTTGCGACCGGATGCTGGCGATCGCGTGGGAGCGGCGCGCCGAGTACGCCTTCGTTGCACCGCCGCTGGCCGAATCGGTCGCCGCGGCGCGCCGGCTGGGCGAAGCAGCGCCCGGCGGACCGGTGTTGCTGATCGATCACTGCGACAACTGCGGCTCGGGCGGCGCGCAGGACGTGATGGCGGTCGTCGCCGAGATTCTGCGGCAGCGACTGGACGACGTCGCGGTCGCGCCGATTCGCGATCCCGCGGCGGTCGCGCAGATGATCGCGGCCGGCAGCGGCAACCCGGTTCGCCTTTCGCTGGGCGGACATACCGACATGCCCTCGATCGGACGGCGCGGCGAGCCGCTCGAGGTGTCCGGCAAGGTGGGCGCCATCACCGACGGCGAATTCACGATCACCGGGCCGATGTACACGGGCATACGCACGTTTCTCGGCCGCACAGCGGTGCTCGAAATCGACAACGCCGGCGCAAAGATGCAAATCGTAGTCACCGAGCGCGCGCACGAGCCCATGGATCTGGGCGTGTTCACCCATTGCGGCATCGATCCGCGGCGCAAGCGCTACATCATGCTCAAGTCGCGTATTCACTATCGCGCCGGATTCAAGCCGATCGCCGCGCACATCGTCGAATGCGCCGGCACCGGGGTCACCAATGCCGACCTGTCGGTGTATCGTTACCGGAAACTCACGCGGCCGATCTTTCCGCTCGACCCGATCTGACGACCGAACACGACAAAAGACCGCGATGAGCGCTGCCCGCAAGCCCGACTACGATCTGCTGATCGACATCGGCAACACGTTTCTCAAATGGGGCCTGTTCCGCGCCCGCGCCAGCGGCGAAGCGCGGGAGAACCGCCTCGAATCCGGGCACGTGCTGCTGGAGGAAATCGCCGGGCTCGCCGCGCAGTTCGCCAGGTTCCCCACGCCGGCGCAGATCGTCATCTCCAATGTCGCCGGCACACGCGTGCGCTCGACGACGATCCGGGTGCTGGAAACCTGGCCCGACGCGCCGCCGCCGCACTGGCTGATCCCGCAGGACGAGCAGTGCGGCGTCGTCAATCGCTATCGCAATCCGGCGCAGCTCGGCAGCGATCGCTGGGCTGCGCTGATCGGCGCGAGGCAGCTGGTCGGCGCGAAGCCCGCGCTGGTCGTCGTCTGCGGGACCGCGACGACGATCGACCATCTGACCGCTGCCGGCGAATTCAATGGCGGGGTGATCCTGCCGGGTGTCGGCCTGATGTTGCGCGCCCTTCACCAGCACACCGCTGCTCTTCCGGACGCCGATGGCGAATATGTCGAAAATCCGCTGCAGACTGTCGACGCCATCACCAGCGGTTGCCAGCACGCGCAGGCCGGGGCGATCGAGCGGGTCTATCGCATGCACGAAGCAAAGACGCCGGGACTGGTGTGCCTGATCTCGGGCGGCGCGGCGCGCGCCCTGGCGCCGCGGCTCACGATACCTTTCGAGCTGCATGACAACCTGGTGCTCGAGGGGCTTTACTGCATCAGCCGGACGCTCGCCGCGGCCTAGACGCCATTCCTCGGGCTCAGGATCCCTTGCTGCGCGATAGCGCCGCCGCTCGCATGCCCGCGAGCAAAGTCTCGAGACCGAGCTCGAACGTGCTGTCCCACCATTCCGGCTTGAAATACGGCGCGGCCGCGGCCAGATGCGGGCACTCGCGGGCAATGTATTCGTCCGAAACGGCGTCCGCTGCCGACGGCCCCTTGGCGTAGCCCGCCATCTCCTCCAGCGTCGCGCCGACCAGGTAATAGCCAACCGCGCGAAACGATTGCGCGACGAAACGGGGATCGGGCGAAAGTGCATGAATCAGCGCCAGCACGCTTTCGATGAAGCGAACCCCGGTGGGCGTGTTGAAGCGGTGCAGCGCAATCAGCTGGTACAAGCGCGGTTGCCGGCGCGCCATCGCGCGATACGCGCGGCAGGTCTGGCGCAGCCGATCTTCGGGATCGGCCCCCGGCGGAGGCACCGCCACGCCGGCGATCGCGCGATCGACCAGAGCATCGAGCAGGTGCGCCTTGCTCGGGAAATAGTGGTAAAAGCTCATCGGCTCGCAGGCGAGCCGCGCTCCAAGGCCGCGGATGCTGAACGCGGCCAGCCCATCGCGCTCAATCAGCGCATGCGCCGCGGCCAGGACGCGTGCGCGCGTCAGCGCACGGCGCCCGCGCTCAAATGCCACGCCGCCGGTTTTCGACTTCGACCGTCCTGCCATATTGCAATCTTACAGCGTAAGGATATACTGGCGCAACCGACTTACGCCGTAAGGCGCCGGCAGACCGCGCGCTTTTGCCGAGGAGGCCGCCATGAGTACCGTAGACATCGTTGGCTTGCTGGTTCCCGTCACCTACTTCGTCTTGCTCGCGACCGAAAAACTCTGGCCTGCGCGTGAGTTTCCACCACGCCGCGGCTGGCAGCTGATCGGCGTCGCCTTCCTGCTGCTGATCGGCACCTTGTCCACCGTCGTGCCGCTGCTGATTCCAACGGCGTGGCTCGAGCAGCATCGGCTGATCGACGGCACGGGCTTCGGCGTCGTCGGCGGCACCGTGATCGGGTATTTCGTCTTTTCGGGCTTGGCCTACGTCGTGCACAGGGCCGTGCACAACGTGCCGGCGCTGTGGCGCCTGATCCACCAGCTGCATCACAGCCCACGCAGGATCGACATCCCGGGCTCGGTGCTGTTCCATCCGCTGGAGATGCTGGTGCAGGTGTCGCTGCAGCTCCTGGTCACCGTCGTCGTCCTGGGGCTCGATCCGCTCGCGGCGGCGCTGGTCGGGTATGTCGCCGCCTTCTACGGCATGTTCCAGCACTGGAACGTGAGGACGCCGCGGTGGCTCGGCTATCTGATCCAGCGACCGGAGTCGCATTGCGTCCACCATAGGATGGGCGTGCATTACTACAACTACGGCGACCTGCCGCTATGGGACATGCTTTTCGGGACATTTCGCAATCCGCCGCGCTACAACGGCGAATGTGGGTTCGAAACCCCGGGCGACACGCGCATAGGTGCCATGATCGCGTTCGCCGACGTCAATGCGCCCCTCTACGGCGCGGCCAACCTCGGCCAAAAGCCGCGCTCGCTTCCTTCGTAGCTCGGGCCAAGCGCGTACCGCGTGCGGTGAACGCCGAGCAGCGCGCTGCGGTCGAAAGTTGCGGGATAATCGATATCCCGTCATCGAAAGGCAAGTCATGAGCGAGCAACGAGAAGTCGTGATCCTGAGCGGGGTGCGCACCGCAATCGGCGACTACGGCGGAAGCCTGAAGGATCTGCCGCCGACCGAGCTAGCCGCCAAGGTGGTCAAAGAAGCGCTGAGCCGCGCCAAGGTCGATTCCAAGGACGTCGGCCAGTGTGTCTTCGGCAACGTGATCCACACCGAAGCCAGGGACATGTACCTGTCCCGCGTCGCCTGCGTCAATGGAGGCTTGCCCCACGACACCGGTGCGCTGACCTTGAACCGCCTGTGCGGCAGCGGGCTGCAGGCGATCGTCAGCGCGTCGCAGTACATTCTGCTCGGCGATACCGAGGCTGCGGTCGCCGGCGGCGCGGAGAGCATGAGCCGGGCGGCTTACGCCAACGTCACGCAGCGGTGGGGCGCGCGCATGGGCGACGCCAAGGACATCGATATGATGGTCGGCGCCCTGACCGATCCGTTCGACACGATCCACATGGGCGTCACCGCGGAAAACGTCGCAACCCGCTGCGGCATCACGCGCGAGCAGCAGGACAGCTTTGCCGTCGAGAGCCACAAGCGCGCAGCGGCGGCGATCTCCGCCGGACATTTCAAGAGCCAGATCCTGCCGATCGAGCTCAAGAGCAAGAAGGGTCCGACGGTGTTCGACACTGATGAGCATGTGCGCGGCGACTCGACAGCCGAAGGCATGGCCAAGCTCCGCGCGGTGTTTGCCAAGGAAAACGGCACGGTGACGGCGGGCAACGCGTCTGGAATCAACGACGCGGCAGCCGCGGTGGTGCTGATGGAAAAATCCGCCGCCGCGAAGAAGGGCCTGAAGCCGATGGCGCGGCTCGTCGCCTACGGACACGCCGGCGTTGATCCGAAGGTCATGGGCCTGGGGCCGGTCAGCGCGGTCAAGCGAGCGCTGGCGAAGGCGGGTTTGAAGCTCGAGCAGATGGACGTGATCGAATCGAACGAAGCGTTTGCCGCGCAGGCGCTGGGCGTCAGCAAGGAACTCGGCATGAACGCGGCCAAGGTGAACCCGAACGGCGGCGCGATCGCACTCGGACACCCGATCGGCGCGACCGGTTGCATCCTGACGATCAAGGCGATGTACGAACTGCAGCGCACCGGCGGCCGCTACGCGCTGATCACCATGTGCATCGGCGGCGGCCAAGGCATCGCCGCCGTCATCGAGCGCGCCTAGTCAGACTTCCTCGAAGCCGATTTCCTTCAGGAAGTTGTTGCGCTCCTGGTCGCCCAGATGGCCGGCGACCAGGCGCACGAACTCCTGGCGGCTGGTCGCTTTTTGTGCCGCGCGGCTGGCCACGACCTTGGCGATCGGCCCCAGGTAGACGGCGAGCTGGTTGCTCGTCTGGTCGACGAAGCTCTGCTCGAGCGCGGCCTGTCTCAGCAGCGACCGCGTGTTGGTCCCGGTGGAGATCGCGGCACCCTGCGTCGTATCGGGCCCCACCGCGCTGCGTATTCCGGCGGTGAACTTCTCGCGCGTGGCCGGATCGCTGATGTTTTCGGCGAGCAAGGCGTAAAGCTGCGCGAGGTCGGTGGTTTGCGTCGACGCCTTTCGCGTCATCACCTTCGCCATCGGGCCGACGTAGTGCGCCAGCTGGCGCTCGACGGTGCGCAGCACCGCGTCTTCCCAGACCGCGGGCGCGGCGATCGACGGCCGCATCGAATGGATGGCGGTGTTGATCTGCGTGGCCGCGGTCTCGTCGGGGTTTTGCTGCGCCGGCGCGTTCAGTGCTTCGCGCAGCGCGCGGCTGAACGCTCGCGCGTTTTGGAAACGCGCATCCGGGCTTTTCTCCAGTGCCACCGCCAGGACGGCGTCGATCGTCGGAGACAGGTTGAGCCGCGACAGCGCCGATGGCGGCCGTGGATTTTCGTGGCAGATCTTGTAGGCGATCGTTTCGGTCGCGCCGGCAAACGGCTTTTCGCCGGCGAGCAGCTCGTAGAGCACGACGGCGGCGCTAAACAGATCCGAGCGCCGGTCGACCGCCTGGCCCTGGCATTGCTCGGGCGACATGTACGACGGCGTTCCCATCACCATGCCGAGCGTGGTCAGGTTCGACGTGTCGACGCGCGCGATGCCGAAGTCGGCTACCTTCAACGTGCCGTCGGCGGTAAGGATCAGGTTGGCCGGCTTGATGTCGCGGTGGATCACTCCGCGCTCGTGCGCGAAGTCGAGCGCGCGCAACAGCTGGGTCATGATCGACGCGATGTGCGGCAGGTCGAAGCTCGCTTTGCGCGCCAGGTACTCGCGCAGGCCGGTGCCCTCGACGTACTCCATGACGATGAACGCATTCGCCTCGTCCTCGCCGTATTCGTAGACGCTGACGATGTTCGGATGCAGCAGGCGGCCGGCGGCCTTGGCCTCGTTCTTGAACCGAGCCATCGACTGCTCGATCAGGTCGTGGTCGACGCGGTCCTTGCGAACCGTCTTGATCGCGACCACGCGCTCGATGCCGGGATCGAACCCCTTGTAAACGACGCCCATCGCGCCCTTGCCGAGCACGCTCTCGATCGTGTACTTGCCTATACGGGTAGGTTCAGTCACATTCAGCTCGATTCGTCTTGCGCCAGTATGCGCTCAGCCGTGCGCATCCAGCATCTTGATCGCCTGCACCATGCTGGTCTTCATCCGTCCTAGCGCTTCGGTCAGCACGCCGATCTCGTCCTTGCTTCTGGTCTGGAACTCACCCGCCTCCAGGTTGCCAAGGCTGACCTCGTCCGCAAGCTTGGACAGCCGCTTAACGCGACGGATGACGAACAAGTAAAGCATAACGTTTAGCATGCCTATCGTAAACGCGAATACGACGAGCAATGAAAGCAGAAAAATCCTGAATGTATAGTTCGCGCGCTGCACCGGCACCGACGTCGGAACCGAAACGATGTTCGCGCCGACGATCTCGTTGACCTTCCAGCCGAAGCCGTTGGCCGACCCGTAGGTCTCGACCATCGTCCGCGGCGCCGCGTCGGGCGTGCTGTGGCAGGTCAGACACGCGGGATCCTTGATCTGGATCGGCCTGGCAAGGTAGAGCGAGCGGCCGCTCTGCGTGGCGCGCTCGCCGACCACCTCGGTCTTGGTCGCCGACTGCCGGAACTGGTTGACGATGTCGACTTCCCAATCGGTCGCGTGGTTGCGCGGATTGGTGGGGTTCAGGGTCGCCGCCTTGAACGTGTAGTCCGGATAATTCTTGCGCAGCTCGTTGAACTGCTCGGTCGCAGCGAACGCCGGCACCGATTGCGGGATGAACTTGTACTTGAGTTGCGTCTCGAGCAAGGGCCGGACCTGGGCATTGGTGTAATCGCCCGACGCATTTGCCGATTCCATCATCACGCGGGCGTTCTGCAGGACTTCGTCGCGGGCGTTGGCGTGCAGCACCGTGTACGAGACGACTGCCGCCAGGATGAAGGCGACGGCCGCCACGGCCAGTATGGCGAGATTGAATTTCCAGATCAGCTTCAAGTGTGTCCGCCTATCAGGTCATTTTTCCCACGGCCAGCGGAATTTCCGCTCGGGCTCCGCCTTTGCTGCCGGCGCCGGCGGCGGCGTTTCCACCTTCGGCGGCGCCGTCGCGGCGTTCCATTCCGGAGGCGCTTTGCCGCTGGTCGCCATCGCGTCGCGGAAAGTCGGGTCGTCGAGCCTCGCCTGGAATCGCTTGAGGAAGCTGGCGCGGTACGGGCCGGTCAGCCAGGGTTGCGCCTCGGCGAAAGTCGCTTCGTGATCCGCGACCGGATCGACGCGCGCCGACGCGAACCGGGCGGCGAGCACCGGCAGCGGATCCATGAAATCGCGCGGCAGCGCGCCGACGAATGCGGCCGGCGGGCGCTTCTCGGTGGTCAACGGCTTGCCTGGCGAGCGGCTTGCGAACCCGCCGGCCTTGATCTCCCCGCCGGTAAGCTCGATCTTTCCGACGTCCGACAGCTTGGCGGTACCGGTCTCGACAAAGGCGTCGAAACCGTCGCCGGCATGAATCACAGCCGCGGCCTCCGATGCCGCGATCGTGCCCAGCGAGGTGCGGACGCGGAGCCGCGGCCCCGGCGGCTTGGTCACGAATTTCAGCCAGCCGCGGTTAAGCTGGAATTCCGCCGATCCGGCCTGCTTGGCGTCGCGCGCCGTGGCCGCAATGATGTAGAAGGCGCCGGGCCCGATGACGCTGACAGCGCCGCTGTCGGTGAATTCAAGCTGCAGCTGCCCCGACGGCGGCAGGTCGACGACGTCACCGTCGCGCAGCCGGACACCCTCCTTGAGGTTGAACCAGGTCGTGCCGCGCAGCAGCTTCGGCTGGCCAAACAGCAGCGTTATCGTGCCGGTCTCCGCGCCGTAACAAGGCACGGCGATCAGGAATAAAAAACCGGCAAGCCAGGTCAAAGATCGTTTCATTACGGGGTCCGTCAGGCCAATGGGCGAAGCGGTGGCGACGTACGGGGCATACTAGGCCGGCACCCCGGTCAAGTCAACGTGAATACTCGGCCAGCGAAGGCCGCCGGGGGTCGCGGCCGAAGTCATGCCTTATACTTGAGACGATCCGACGGGCAAACGCCGCATGACGACCTCCACGCGCAACCTCGCCGTTCTGTTCGCCGACGTTTCCGGCAGCACCAAGCTGTACGAAATGCTCGGCAACGCCGACGCGCAGCAGACGATCGACCGCTGTCTGGCGATCGTCAAGCGCGTGTGCAGCGACACCGGAGGCAATGTCGTCAAAACGATAGGCGATGAAGTCCTCGCCACGTTCCCGACCTCCGACGCGGCGGCGCAGGCCGCGATCGAGATCCAGATGCGCGTGTCCTCGCAGCGAACCAGTCGCGGCACCGGGTTGTCGATGCATATCGGCTTTCACGCCGGCCCGACGATCGAGGAAGCCGGCGACGTCTTCGGCGACGCGGTCAACGTCGCCGCGCGCATGACGTCGTTCGCCGCCGGCGGGCAGATCTTCACGACCGCGCAAACCGTCGCCGAGCTCTCTCCGGTCCTGCGCGGCCGCACGCGCGACCACGCTGCGCAGACGGTGAAGGGCAAGGAGCACGACATCGGCCTGTTCGAGCTCCTGTGGCAGGACTCCGAAGACGAACTGACCGCGATGTCGCCGCGCGCCGCGGTGGCGCCGGCGATGGTCAAGCTGGTGCACGGTCTGCGCAAGATCGAGCTGGGCGAGGCGCACTCGGTGCTGACGCTGGGACGCGACCTGCAGAGCGACGTCGTCATCGCCGACCGCAAGGCATCGCGCATGCACGCGCGCATCGAACGCCGCCGCGATAAATTCGTATTCATCGACCACAGTTCGAACGGCAGCTGGATAAGCATCGACGGCGAACCCGAGATCATGATCCGCCGCGAGGAGCTGATGCTGCGCGGCCGCGGGCGCATCAGTTTCGGGCATGCCCACGCCGACGATCCGTCCGAGTTTCTCGGTTTCTCCTGTCTCGATTGACCTGCTTCGCATCGCCGCGGCGGCGCGCGCGTAGGCTGCCGTGACCTGGTCGATCGTCGCGCGCGATGCGGATGGGGCGTTCGGCGTCGCCGTGGCCAGCCGCTTTTTCGCCGTCGGCGCCCTGTGTCCGAACGCGCGCAGCGGTATCGGCGCGCTGTCGACGCAGGCGCTGGTCAATCCCGGCTACGGCCCGCGCGGCCTTGACCTGCTCGAGCAGGGCGTTGGCGCGGCCGATGCGGTCGCACAACTCGTCGGCGCTGACGAAGGCCGCGAGCATCGCCAGCTCCACCTGATCGATCGACGCGGCCGCTGCGCCGCCCATACCGGCGCGCTGTGCATCGACTGGTGCGGTCATCTCGCGTACGACGGGTTCTCGGTCGCCGGCAATATGCTCGCGGGGCCGGCGGTGCTCGACGAGACCGCGCGCGCCTATCAGGCGCACGCCGGCGCTCCGTTCGCCGAGCGATTGCTGGCCGCGATGTCCGCGGGCGAGGCGGCGGGCGGCGACAAGCGCGGCAAGCAGGCGGCGGCGCTGCTGATCCACACGACCGAGATCTACCCGTTTCTCGACCTCCGCGTCGACGATCATCCCGATCCGATCGCCGAATTGAAACGGCTGCACCAGGTTAGCCTCGAGCGCTACCAGCCGTTCCTCGCTTGTCTGCCGAACGCGGCACGCCCCGCCGGCGTTACCGATCGCGCCGCGATCGAAGCCGAAGTCGAACGATTCCAGGCAGCACGCCGGCAGCGATGACGGCGTTGCTCGAAGTGCGGGATTTGCGCACACTGTTCGCGGTCGAAGCCGGCGGCGAATTCGCGGCGGTCGACGGCGTCGGCTTTACGCTGGACGCCGGGCGAACGCTGGGGATCGTCGGCGAATCCGGCTGCGGCAAAAGCGTCACAGCGCTGTCGATCATGGGGCTGGTCGCGCAGCCGCCCGGACGGATCGGCGGCGGAAGCATCATCTTCGACGGCGTGAACCTCCTGCAGCTTCCGCCTTCGGCGATGCGCGAGCTGCGCGGCGACCGGATCTCGATGATCTTCCAGGAACCGATGACCTCGCTCAATCCGGCGTTCACCATCGGCGACCAGATCGTCGAGGGCATCGTCCGCCATCGACCGGCCAGCGAGCCCACCGCCAAGGCGCTGGCGCTGGAAATGCTGCGCCGGGTACATATCCCATCGCCCGAAGAGCGCTTCGACGACTATCCGCACCGGCTGTCCGGCGGCATGCGCCAGCGCGTGATGATCGCGATGGCGCTCGCGTGCAAGCCTGCGCTTTTGATCGCCGACGAGCCGACGACCGCGCTCGACGTGACCGTGCAGGCGCAGATTCTCGACTTGATGCGCCAGCTTCGCCACGAAACCGGCACCGCTATCATCCTGATCACGCACGACCTGGGCGTGGTCGCCGAGCTGGCAGACGACGTCGTCGTCATGTACGCCGGGCGCATCGTCGAAAGCGCGAGCGTCGCCGCGTTGTTCGCCGAGCCGCAGCATCCGTACACGGTCGGACTGCTGGGCTCTATTCCGCGGTTGGACCTCGAGCAGACGCGGCTGGCCGCGATCGAGGGGCAGGTGCCGAATCCGATGGCGCCCGTCGAGGGCTGCCGTTTCCATCCGCGCTGCCCGTTCGCGATCGAGCGCTGCCGTCGCGAGGATCCGCCGCTGCTGGACATGGGCGGCGGCCACCGGTCGGCGTGCTGGCGCGCACCGCTCGACGCCGACGCTCTAGCGCCGCCGGCATGACCCAGGCCGCCACCCCCGATACGCCGCTGCTGCAGGTCGCCGGGCTGGTCAAGCATTTCCCGTTGCGTAAAGGCCTTTTCCGCGGCGATGCGCGGGTGGTGCGCGCCGTCGATGGGATCGATTTCGATCTCGCGGCCGGCGAAACGCTGGCGCTGGTCGGCGAATCAGGCTGCGGCAAATCGACTACCGGACGTCTTTTGCTGCGCCTCATTGAGCCTACGGCCGGCAGCGTGCGCTTCGACGGTCAAGAGCTCTTTGCTCTCGACGCCGGGGCAATGCGCGCGCAGCGGCGCGCGCTGCAGATCATATTCCAGGACCCGTACGCTTCGCTGAATCCGCGCATGACCGTCGCGCAGACGGTCGGCGAGCCGCTCGCTCTATATGGCCTCGCATCCGGCCGGCGCCGCGAGCGACTCTCCGAGCTGCTCGACCTGGTTGGCCTGGCGCCGCAGCACGCCGAACGCTATCCGCACGAATTCTCCGGCGGACAGCGGCAGCGGATCGGCATCGCAAGGGCGCTGGCCGTCGAGCCGCGGCTGATCGTCTGCGACGAACCGGTGTCGGCGCTCGACGTGTCGATTCAGGCCCAGGTGATCAACCTGCTGATGGACCTCCAGCAACGCCTCGGGCTCGCCTATGTGTTCATCGCGCACGATCTGGCGGTGGTCAAGCACATCGCCGCCCGCGTCGCCGTCATGTACCTCGGCCGCATCGTCGAGTACGCGTCCGCGCGGGAGCTGTTCGCACGGCCGCGCCATCCGTACACGCAGGCGCTGCTTTCGGCAATTCCGGTACCCGCGCCTGGGGCACGGGCGCAACGGATGATATTGCAAGGCGACGTGCCGAGCCCGATCGACCCTCCGTCAGGCTGCCGCTTTCGCACCCGCTGCCCATACGCGCAAGCGCTCTGCGCGGCCGAAACGCCACCGCTCGCCGCGGAAGGCGGGCATGCGGTAGCCTGCCATTTCTGGCGCGACATTGCCCCGCCGGCCGAGCCGGCCGCCGCCGGCGTCCCCGCGGCGGCTGCGGTGCGGCTGACGAAGCTGCAACGGGCCTTCCACGCGGCATGAGCATTGGTCGAAACGAGCGTATTGGCGCTAAGATCGGGCGCCGGCTCGATCGGCAAATCTTCGGCAACGGCAACAGGAGCAAACGATGAATGTGAACTCATGGACCACGCGGCTGGGCCTCGCGCTGCTGGCGGCAGCCGCGGCGGCCGGGGTCTCGGCGCAAACCCTGCGCTTCGGCCTCGCCGAAGATCCCGACGTGCTCGATCCGACGCTGGCCCGCACCTTTGTCGGCCGCATCGTGTTCGCGTCGCTCTGCGACAAGCTCGTCGACATCGACGAAAAACTCAATATCGTCCCGCAACTCGCCACCTCCTATGAATGGTCGGCCGATCGCAAGGCGCTGACCATGAAGCTGCGGAGCGGCGTGACTTTCCACGACGGCGAGAAATTCGACGCGGCGGCCGTCAAGTACAACATCGAACGGCACAAGACGATGGCTGGCTCGAACCGACGCGGCGAGCTCGCGCCGGTGGTAAGCGTCGACGTCATCGACCAGTCGACCGTGCGATTGAACCTGTCGGCGCCTTTTGCGCCGCTGCTCGCCGCGCTGGCCGATCGCGCCGGCATGATGGTCTCGCCGAAGGCGGCGCAGGCCGAGGGAGACAAGTTCGGCGCCAAGCCGGTCTGCTCGGGACCCTTCCGCTTCGTCGAGCGCGTCGCGCAGGATCGCATCGTGCTCGAGCGCTATCCGAACTACTGGAACAAGGGCGAGATACACCTTGACCGCATCGTCTATACGCCGATCCCGGACTCGACGGTTCGGCTCGCCAACCTGCGCTCGGGTCAACTCGATTTCATCGAGCGCATGCAGGCCTCCGATGTGCCGCAGCTCAAGACCGACAGCCGCTTCAAGGTGGCCAAGATCACCGAAATCGGCTACCAGGGCATCACGATCAACACCGGGAAAAGCGATCTGTCGCAAAAGAATCCTCTGGGCCGCGATGCGAAGGTGCGGGAAGCCTTCGAGCTCGCCCTAGATCGCGACGGCATCGTCCAGGTGGGAATGGACGGCGAAGCCGACGTCGGCAATCAGTGGGTCGCCCCGAACAATGCCTACTACGCGAAGAACATTCCGATTCCGAAGCGCGATGTCGCTCGCGCCAAGGAGCTGCTGCGCGAGGCTGGAGTGACCAACCCGACCTTCACGCTGGTGACGCCGACGACCTCCGATGCGCAGAAGATCGCGCAAGTCGTGCAGGCGATGGCCAAGGAGGCGGGATTCGACGTCAAGCTGCAGGCGACCGAATTCGCGACCTCGCTCGACATGGCGGACAAGGGCCAATTCGAGGCCTACGTGCTGGCGTGGAGCGGCCGCGCCGATCCCGATGGCAACCTGTTCAGCTTCTACGGCTGCAAGCAGCCGCTCAACTACAGCGGATATTGCAAGCCCGAGGTCGACGAGTTGTTGAATCGGTCGCGCACGACACTCGATCCGGACGAGCGCAAAAAGGTTTTCGAACAGATCGCCGCGATCGTGCTCAAGGACCGCCCGATCGTCTACCTGTTCCATCGCCATTGGCTGTGGGCGCATACCGCCAAGCTCTCCGGCCTGCGCATGATTCCCGACGGGCTGGTGCGGGTTCAAGGGCTGCGGATGAACTAGCGCTTGCACATCAAATGTAAGCCGACCGCATCCCGACGACGTGCTCAATTACCTCGTCCAGCGCCTTGCGACGCTGGTTCCCACGCTGTTCTTCGTTTCGATCCTGATCTTCGGCCTGCAGCAGCTGCTGCCGGGCGACCCGGCGCTGATCCTCGCCGGCGAAGACCAGGATCCGACGGTGATCGCGCATCTGCACGAGAAGCTCCACCTCGACAAGCCTCTGCCGATCCGATACCTGTACTGGGCGGGCGGCGTGCTCAAAGGCGATCTGGGCGAATCGGTGCGCATCCAGAAACCGGTGCGCGAGCTTATCTTCGAGAAGCTGCCGGTGACGCTCGAGCTCGCGGCGCTGGCGATCGCGATCGCGCTGTCGATCGGCATCACCGCCGGCATCGTCGCCGCCGTCGCCCGGGACACCGTCTGGGATTACGCCGCCAACGTCTTCGCCCTGTGGGGACTGTCGACGCCGAACTTCTGGCTGGGCATCATGCTGATCCTCTTCTTCTCGGTCACGCTGGGCTGGCTGCCGGCATCGGGTTACGTCAGCCCGTTCGAGGACCTGAAGGCCAACCTTGCGTCGATGATCATGCCGGCGTTCGTCCTGGGCAACGCGATCGCGGCAGTGCTGATGCGCCACACGCGAAGCGCGATGCTGCAGGTGCTCAATTCCGACTACGTCCGGACCGCGCGCGCCAAGGGGCTGGACGAGCGAGTCGTCGTGCTCAAGCACGCGCTGCGCAACGCCCTGATTCCGGTCATCACGCTGGGCGCGTTGGAATTCGGCACGCTGCTTTCCGGCGCGGTCCTTACCGAGCAGGTGTTCACTATACCCGGCTTCGGCAAGCTGATCGTCGACGCGGTATTCAACCGCGATTACGCGGTCGTGCAGGGCGTCGTGCTGTTCACGGCGACCGCGTACATCCTGCTGAATCTGATGGCGGATCTGGCATATTTCGCGGTCAATCCGCGCTTGCGCGGCTGAATCGATGGCCACGATCGCCGCCGATCTCCCGGTCTACCGCGAGCTGACGCCGGGCCGGCGCGTGCTGCGACGCTTCATGCGGCGCCGCGGCGCGCTGGTCGGATTGGCGGTCGTCGTGTTTTTCGTCCTGCTCGCGCTGTTCGCGCCGTGGATCGCGCCGCATGATCCGCTGCAGGCGACCTGGAGCGCGGTGCGCAAGGCGCCGAGCGCGATGCACCTGTTCGGCACCGACGAGATCGGGCGCGACGTCGCATCGCGCGTCATCTGGGGCGCGCGCGCGTCGCTGCTGGCGGGGCTCGTGTCGGTGAGCATCGCGCTTGCGCTGGGCGTGCCGATCGGGCTGCTCGCGGGTTACGCCGGCGGATGGGGCGACGGATTGATCTCGCGCATCACCGACGCGATGCTCGCCTGCCCGTTCCTTATCCTGGCGATCGCACTGGCGGCGTTTCTCGGTCCCAGCCTCACCAATGCGATGATCGCGATCGGTATTTCGGCGACGCCGGTGTTCATCCGGCTGACGCGCGCGCAAGTGCTCTCGGTCAAGGTCGAGGACTACGTCGAGGCGGCTCGCGCGGTCGGCAACTCGCATCTGCGCATCGCGCTGCGCCACATCCTGCCCAATGTCGTCGCGCCGCTGATCGTCCAGTCGACGCTGGCAATTGCCGCCGCCGTCATCGCCGAGGCCAGCCTGTCGTTCCTGGGCCTGGGCCAGCAGCCCCCGGCGCCGTCCTGGGGCAGCATGCTCAACACGGCGAAGAACTACATCGACAACGCGCCGTGGATGGCGATCTGGCCCGGCCTGTCGATCTTTCTCCTGGTGCTGTCGTTCAATCTGCTGGGCGACGGCCTGCGCGATGCACTGGATCCTCGGCACAAGTGAGCGAGGCCAGCACGCATGGGCAACGCCGCCCGCGCGCGATATGATGAATGGTCGATCCAAAGGAGACGACGATGAAGCTCAAAGGGTCCTGTCACTGCGGCGCCGTCGCGTTCAGCGTCGACTCGCATACGCCGCAGCCGTACATGCGCTGCTATTGCTCGATTTGCCGCAAGACCGCCGGCGGCGGCGGCTTTGCGGTCAATATCATGGGCGACACCAAGACGCTGAAGGTGCGCGGCGCGAGAAACATTGCCGTCTACCGCGCGCGCTTCAAGGAGGGCGGCGCCAAGAGGCCGACGCTGTCCAAAGCGCGGCGGCACTTCTGCGCCAAATGCGCGAGCGCGCTGTGGGTCTGGGATCCGCGCTGGGCGGAATGGGTCTATCCGTTCGCGTCGGCGATCGATACACCGCTACCCAAGCCGCCTGAAGACGTATCGATCATGCTCGACTTCGCGGCGCCGTGGTCGGACGTGCCGAAGGGTCGCGGCCACGAGCATTTCCGCGAGTACCCGAAAGAGTCGATCGCCGACTGGCACAAGAAGCACGGGCTCGAGGTCCGGTAGGCGGCTTCCGGCCCGCCGCGGGCAAACGCCGGACTAGCCTCGCGCCGGGTCCTTTTCCGGCAGCACGTCGCAGGCCCAATCGCTCTTTTTCCAATTCGGAATCGGCGTCGTGCTGCCGGGCTTCGGCACGTAGCTCGAGCGCTCGACCAGCCGGTACTGGTGGATATAGCGCGGGCAATTGGGAAACACCTGTGTCACCGCGACGCGCACGATGAACTGGGCCTCCGGATAGTCGGCAAGGAGCGGATCGTCGTTGGAGATTCTCCCTTCGCCCGACAGCCGCATTCGACGCGGCCGCTCGAAGTCGATGAACAGCATGCCTACCTTGCGGCTTTGCGCGATGTTGCCCATCGACAGGAACATGCCGTTGCCGTCGTAATTGGGAAATGCCAGCGTGCGCGGGTCGACGACACGAACGAATCCGGGCGCGCCGCCCTTGTACGAGCAGCTCGGCTGGCCGCTTTCGTCGACGGTCGCGAGGAAGAACATGTCGGCCGCCTCGATGAACGCGCGGTCCGAGTCGCCGACATGATCCGCTACCAGCCGTTGCTCGATCCGGTCGGCGAGCCGCCGCGTGTCGAAGCGGTCCTGCAGCGCCCGGCTCGCCTGGTGATAGAACTCGCCCATCGCGCCTCCGCCGTCAGCTCTTCGGCGCCGGGTGGATGTTGTCCACCCAATGCACCTGCTCGGGATTCGGCTCGACCGCGGGAATGTCGAGGTTGACCACGACCGGCACCTGGCCGCTGCGCACCAATACGCACGACAGCGGCGCATCGTCGCTGGCATTGATCTCCTGGTGGGGCACATAGGGCGGCACGTAGATGAAGTCGCCCGGGCCGGCCTCGGCGGTGAACTCGAGCCGGTCGCCCCATTTCATCCGCGCCTTGCCGCTGACCACGTAGATGACGCTTTCGACCGGGCCGTGGTGATGCGCGCCGGTCTTGGCTTTCGGATGGATGACGACGGTTCCCGCCCAGAGCTTTTCCGCGCCGGCGCGCGCGGCGGTAATCGCCGCCGCCCGATTCATGCCCGGGGTCTGCGGCGTATTCACGTCGAGCTCGTCGGCGTGCACGACTCGGACGCCGTGCAGGCGCCATTTCGATTCGCCCTGCGCGTGCATCGGGATCTCCTTCACTGACGGGGCACGAGCATTATGAGCGGCGGCGGGTGCAATGAAAAGCGGTGGCGCGCGAATCGTTCGCCGGCACCGGCCGCTGCTACAATTCCGATCCCGAACCCGAGGAGACGACAATGGCGCTATCGATGTACCAGGCAAGCGTGTCCGTATTCGTCAAGATGCTCACCAATCTGAAAGGCGTCCTGCAAAAAGCCAGCGCGCACGCACAGGCCCGCAAGATCGACGAGGCCGTGCTGGTCAATGCCCGCCTGTATCCCGACATGCTGCCGCTTGCAAAGCAGATACAGCTCGCCAGCGATTTCGCGCGCGGCACCGCCGCCCGGCTCGCTGGCGCCGAGCCCCCGTCATACGAAGACAACGAAAAGACCCTGGCCGAGCTGATGGCGCGGATCGATCGCACGATCGAATTCTTGCGCACCAAGAAGGCGGCCGAGATCGACGGCTCGGAAGGACGCGAAATCGTGCGTCCTGTTCGCGGAGAACCGCACAAGTTCAGCGGAGTCAATTACCTGCTTCAGTACGCGCTGCCGAACTTCTTTTTCCACACGACGACCGCCTACGCGATCCTGCGCCACAACGGCGTCGAGGTCGGCAAGCTGGACTATATCGGCAAGATGGACTGACAGGGCATAAGCGCCGGGCGGGGCGTCGGCATGCTGCTGGCTACGCTGGTCACTGTTTGCGCGGTCGCAGGATTGCTTTTCCTGCTGCTGGCGGTCAAACGCCTGCGGCATCGGCGCTTCGGCTCCTGCGCGATCCACGGAACGTCGGCGCTGGTGCTTTTTCTGGCCGCCGTCGCCATCGGCCTTCTCGGCGTCAACCTGCTGACCTATCACCGGCTGACGCACGAGCAGCCGGCGCTCGAGGCCCAGTTCAAACGCGCCGGCGACGCGCGGTATGCGGCGCTGCTCACTTACCCGTCGGGCGAGACGCAGGAGCTGGCCCTCTCCGGCGACGAATGGCAGGTGGACGCGAGGGTGCTCAAATGGACGCCCTTTGCCGAAATTCTGGGGTTCGACACCGCCTACCGGCTCGAGCGCATCAGCGGCCGCTATTCGGAAATCGCGCGCGAGCGCGACCAGCCGCGGACCGTCTATGCGCTGAATCCGCCCGATCGCGTCGACGTCTGGACGCTGTTGCGAACCTGGCGGCGTTACGTCCCGTGGGCCGATGCGCTCTACGGCAGCGCCGTGTACGTCCCGATGAGCGACGGCGCGCGATACCAGGTCGTCGTCTCGCAAAGCGGTCTGGTCGCGCGGCCGCTGAACGAGCCGGCGCGGCAAGCGGTCGGCGCCTGGAAGTAACCGGTCGCGCGCCCTGAGCGCGCGCTAAGCGCGCTGCGCGAGCCTCCGCGGCAGCTCGCGCACGGCGTCCGGCGCCGTGGCGACGGAATCTGCTGCCGCCATCGCATCGACCAGCCTAGCCACCGTGCCTTCCTGCGGCAGCGATACGCCGAAGTGCAATAGCGTATCGCCGCGATAGATGGCGAGCGTCGGAAAATTCTCGACGTCGATGTCGCCGCAGATGTCGCTGTCGTCCTCGATGTCGAGCCAGACGAAGCGCATGTCGGATCGCTGGCGTGCGATACGGTCGAACGCGACGCGAAACTCGGTGCAGGTATCGCACCAGGCGGCGCAAAGGCATACGACGATCATTGGCGGGCGGGGAAGGCAGCGGCGCGTCGAACGCTCATCCGCAGCATACTACGCGGCGCGAGGCGTTTTGAAGGCGGGTTGCCGTGCGCGCGAGGCCGTGCTGCAATCGGCACCTCGCCTCACGCCGCCAGGGACCGTTCCGGATGCGGCTTTTCGTCGCCCCGTTCACCGATCTGTTCGCCGGCCTTCAGCGATCGACCGACGCGATCGGCGGGCGCGCGCTGCCGCTGCTGCTCGTCGCGTGCGCCGCCGGCTGGTGGCTGTACGTGCCGGTGCACGAGCTGATGCATGCCTGGGGCGCGCAACTCGGCGGCGCGACGGTGACGCGGCTGGACATCGATCCGATCTACGGCGCGCGATTCCTGCAGCGCATCTTTCCGTACGTGCAGGTCGGATCGGCGTATGCCGGGCAGCTCGCGGGCTTCGACACGCACGGCAGCGACCTCGCGTACGCGCTGACGGTCTTCTTTCCATTCGTCCTGAGCATTGCGATCGGCGTTCCGCTGCTGGTTCGCGCCGGGCGTGCGCCGGCGCCGGGCGTGGCGACCACCCTGCTGTTCGGTTTTGTGTTGCCGGTCGCGTGGGCGCCGCTCCTTTCGATCGGCGGCGATTTCTACGAGCTCGGCGCGATCGTGGTCTCGCGCGCCGCGGCGGTCGCCGGGGTGGACGGGGCGGGCTGGCGCGGCGACGACGCCGTCGCAATCATCGGGCACCGGCTCGGCGGCGCATTCTGCTGGGTCGACGCAGCGGGCGTGGCGGCTTCGCTGCTGCTCGGCATCGTTCTCGCGTTTATCACCTATGCCGCCGGTCGCGCGGTGGCCGCGCTGATCGTCCGCAGCCGCTCGACGTAGCGGGTTACAGTCGCTGCGTCACCGGCTGGCCGCTGCGGCGCGCGATGTCCGCCGCCTGATCGTCGCCGATCTTGCCGACGGCGAAATAGGTCGCCTCGGGATGGGCGAAATAAAAGCCGGAGACCGACGCCGCCGGCAGCATCGCGTAGTTCTCGGTCAGCGCCATGCCGATCTCGCCTACGCGCAACAGATCGAACAGCGGCGCCTTGACCGAATGATCGGGACAGGCCGGATAACCGGGCGCCGGCCGGATGCCGCGATATTCCTCGCGGATCAGCGCGGCGCCGTCGAGACGCTCGTCGGCGGCGTAGCCCCAGTACTCGCGCCGCACCATCATGTGCAGCCACTCGGCGAACGCCTCGGCGAGGCGATCGGCCAGCGACTTGAGCATGATGGCATTGTAGTCGTCCTTCGCCGCCTCGAATTCGGCCAGCTTCTTCTCGATGCCAAGTCCTGCGGTGACCGCGAAGGCACCCAGGTAGTCGGGCACGCCCGAGTCTTTCGGCGCGACGAAATCGGCCAGGCAATAATTGGGTTTTCCCGCCGGCCGCTCGTTCTGCTGACGCTGGTTGCGCCAGGTCAGCGCCACCCTCTTGCGCGCTTCGTCGGCATAGAGCTCGATGTCGTCGCCGATCGAATTTGCAGGCAGCAGCGCGATCGCGCCGTTCGCCGTCAGCCAGTGCCCTTCGATGATGCGCTTCAGCATCGCCTGACCGTCGGCAAGCACGTTGCGCGCCGCTTCGCCGACAACGGGATCGTCGAGAATCGCCGGATAGGCCCCGGAGAGCTCCCAGGTCTGGAAGAACGGCGCCCAATCGATGAACCTGGCAAGCTCGGCCAGATCGGGACGGCGGATTTCGCGCCGGCCGATCAGCGCCGGCCGCGGCGGCACGTAATGCTGCCAGTCGAGATGCAAGGCGTTGGCGCGGGCAGCCGCCAGCGAGATCAGCGGCGGCCCTTTCTTGCCGGCGTGCTGGATGCGGATCTTTTCATAGTCGGACGCGACCTCGGCGACATAGCGGTCCTTGAGCTCGCCCGACAGCAGGTTGCTGGCCACACCCACCGCGCGCGAGGCATCGGGCACATAGACGGTGACCCCGCCGTAGTTCGGCGCGATCTTGACCGCGGTGTGCACGCGGGAGGTCGTCGCACCGCCGATCAGCAGCGGCTGCGACATGCCGAGCCGCTGCATCTCGTGCGCCACGTGCGCCATTTCCTCGAGCGAGGGCGTTATCAGCCCCGACAGGCCGACCAGATCGACGTTGCGCTCACGTGCGACCTCGAGGATCTTCTGCGCCGGCACCATCACACCCAGATCGATGACGTCGAAATTGTTGCACTGGAGGACGACGCCGACGATGTTCTTGCCGATGTCGTGGACGTCGCCCTTGACCGTGGCCATTACGATCGTTCCCTTCGGCTTGCCGGCGTCGCCCGACTTCGCTTTTTCCGCCTCGATGAACGGGATCAGGTGGCCGACCGCCTGCTTCATCACCCGCGCGCTTTTCACGACCTGGGGCAGGAACATCTTGCCGGCGCCGAACAGGTCGCCGACGACGTTCATGCCGGCCATCAGCGGACCCTCGATCACCTGGATCGGCTTGCCGCCCTGCGCCTCGATCTTGCGTCGCGCCTCCTCGGTATCGGCGACGATGTAGGTCGTGATGCCCTTGACCAGCGCATGCGACAGCCGCGCCTCGACATCGGTGTCGCGCCACGCCAGGTCCTCGACGACGTGCCTGCCGGCGGTCTTGTACGTCTCGGCGAACGTGACAAGCCGTTCGGTCGGGCTTTCGCCGTCGGTGCGTTTGCGATTGAGCACGACGTCCTCGACGCGCTCGCGAAGCTCCGGATCGATGTCGTCGTACAGGCCGAGCTGCCCGGCGTTCACGATGCCCATCGTCATGCCCGCCTTGATCGCATGGTAGAGGAACACCGTATGAATCGCCTCGCGCACCGGATCGTTGCCGCGGAACGAAAAGCTGACGTTGGACACGCCACCCGATACCTTGGCGTGCGGAAGATGCTGCTTGATCCAGCGCGTCGCATTGATGAAGTCGACCGCGTAGTTGTTGTGCTCCTCGAT
>DATBBM010000060.1:0-13855 GCA_036270955.1 Casimicrobiaceae bacterium
CGCATACGGCGATGGCACGCCGCCACCTCTGCCCGATGAAAAGGCCAATGCGCAGAAATACGCCGATCGGCTCGCTCGCCTTCGCCAGGCAGTGGCGCTTCACGAGAAGAACATCGAGGCTCTGAAAAGGGAGCTGGCCGCATCCCGGTGACCGAGTGTCGCCGAACTCAAGCGCGCCCGGCCGGCGCGGGCGCGGAACTTGCTACTATCGCGTACCTGTTTCACAGGTTTGCGATGTCCGCGCCGCCGCCATCTCCCACTGCTGACGAAACGCCGCCTTCCTGGTTCGGGTTGGAGTTGCTGGCCACCGCGGTCGTGCTGCTCGACGGCGATCTCGGCATACGCTATGTCAATCCGGCGGCGGAAAATCTGTTCGAGCTGTCGAAGCGCCAGCTGATCGGCCATCCGGCGAAGTCGGTGTTCGGCGATGCGCAGGCGCTGTTCCAGGCGATCGACAAGGCGCTGGCCAACGGCGCGTCGTACACCGAGCAGGAACTCGAGATCGGCATCGGCGGCAAGACGCGCCTGCACCTCTCGTGCACCGTTTCGATCGTCGATGTTCCCGGCGCGATCCTGCTGCTGGAATTCCGTCACATCGACCAGCAGTTGAAGATCGCGCGCGAAGAGCGGCTGCTCGAGCAGCAGCAGGCCAATCGCGACCTGATTCGCAGCCTGGCGCACGAGATCAAGAATCCGCTCGGTGGCATCCGCGGTGCTGCGCAATTGCTGGAGCGCGAGCTCGAGCGCCGTCCGCTGCGCGAATACACGCAGGTGATCATCGGCGAGGCCGATCGCCTTCAGGCACTGGTCGACCGGCTGCTGACGCCGCACCGGATGCCGAAGTACCAAAGCGTCAACATCCACGAGATTTTGTCGCGCGTGGGGACGGTGGTGCAGGCGGAATTTCCGCGGATCGCGATCCTCTCCGACTTCGACATCAGTCTGCCCGAGTTCGAAGGCGATCCCGAGCAGCTGACGCAGGCGATATTCAATGTCGTCCGCAACGCGGCGCAGGCGCTCGAGGGCGTGCTCGGCGTGCCGCAGATCCGGCTTACGACTCGCGTCGCGCGCGGCGTGACGCTGGCCAAGCGGCGCTACCGGCTGGCGCTGGCGCTGCTGGTCGAGGACAACGGCCCGGGCGTTCCCGAATCGATCCGTGACCGCATCTTCTTCCCGCTGGTCTCCGGCCGTGAAGGCGGCAGCGGACTCGGGCTGACGATCGCGCAAACCTTCGTCACGCAGCACCACGGCGCGATCGAATGCGAAAGCGTTCCCGGACATACGACGTTCACCATTTTGCTGCCGCTGGAGTTCAGCCGCGGTAGCGCGTAGATTGAGAGAGATGCGATGCTGGCAAATGACCCGATCTCGATGACCCGCGACGAACCGGCGGCTGCCGTATGGATCGTCGACGACGATCGCTCGATTCGCTGGGTGCTCGAGAAGGCGCTGTCGCGGGAGGGCATTCCGTTCCGGTCGTTCTCCTCAGCGCAGGAAGCTGCGCAGGCGCTGCAGCATGAACAGCCGCAGGTGCTGGTCTCCGACATCCGGATGCCTGGCGAAACCGGCCTCGAGCTGCTCGCGGGCATCAAGGCGCGGCATCCGCGGCTGCCGGTGATCATCATGACCGCGTATTCGGATCTCGACAGTGCGGTATCGGCGTTTCGCAGCGGCGCGTTCGAATACCTGCCCAAGCCGTTCGACGTCGATCACGCGGTCGCGCTGATCCGTCGCGCCAGCGCCGATGTCCCGGCGACGACGGCCCCGGCGAGCGCCGTCGCCGATGCAGCGGAGATGCTCGGGCAGGCGCCGGCAATGCAGGAAGTCTTTCGCGCCATCGGACGCCTGTCGCATTCGCATGCGACGGTGCTGGTCACCGGAGAATCGGGCACCGGCAAGGAGCTGGTCGCGCGCGCGCTGCACCGGCACAGCCCGCGGGCTGCGGCTCCGTTTGTCGCGATCAACACCGCGGCCATCCCGAAGGACCTGCTGGAATCCGAATTGTTCGGGCACGAGCGCGGCGCATTCACCGGAGCGCAAAGCGCCCGCCGCGGCCGGTTCGAGCAAGCCGAAGGCGGCACGCTGTTCCTCGATGAGATCGGCGACATGCCTCCGGACCTGCAGGTGCGCCTGCTGCGCGTGCTTTCCGACAGCGAGTATTACCGGGTCGGCGGCCACGCTCCGCTGAAGGCCAATGTGCGCATCATCGCGGCGACCCATCAGAATCTGGACGAGCGCGTCCGGCAGGGCCTGTTTCGCGAAGACCTGATGCACCGGCTCAACGTCGTGCGCCTGCGCTTGCCGCCATTGCGCGAGCGCGGCGAGGATATCGCGCCGCTGGCGCGCCATTTTCTGCACAAGAGCGCGCGCGACCTCGCCGTTGAGCCGAAGCAGCTGACGGCTGCGGCATTGAAGCTGCTGGCCGCCTTCGAATTCCCCGGCAATGTTCGCCAGCTCGAAAATATCTGCCACTGGCTGACGGTAATGGCGCCGGGGCAACGGGTCGATGCCGCCGATCTGCCGCCGGACGTGCGCATGGCATCCGGCGCGGGTGGGCATGGGAGCGAAGGCAATTGGCAGCAGGCTCTCGATCGCGAGCTCGCGCAGGCGCTCGCACGCGGCGAGCGCTCGGTGGCCGACAGGCTGGAAAAGGAATTCGAGCGCACGCTGATCGTGCGCGCGCTGGCCCACACTGGTGGACACCGGATGGAGGCGGCGCAATGGCTCGGCTGGGGGCGCAACACGCTGACGCGCAAGATCCAGGAACTGAAGCTGGATCCGGAAAAGTCCTGAACGGAAAAAGGGAGCCCTGACCGGCAATCCGCTATTGCGCCGGCCGCACGCTCGCGGCGCGTGCGAGCGGCGGCATCGCTCCGCCGCAACAATCCTCGAACCGGAACCAGCCCGGCACCAGGACCAGGAAGCCGTCGACGCTGCCGACGCCGTCATCGGGCCCGGCGTGAAAGGGCACGATCCCGGCCGGCCGCAATACATACAGCGCTTCCTGGTCGAGCCGCCCGGCGGCCAGCGCCTGCTCGCGCTTGACCGTCGTGCCCGCGACGCGCTCGAGCGCGAGACGGGCGAACGAGCCGATGTTGATGCGCATGCCGTGATCGGCGGCGAAAAGTGCAATGCCACTGAAATCCGGCGGCACTGGCAGTGACGGAACAAACAGGATGGTCCTGTAGTGACGCGCCGCCGCGGCCCAGAAGGGCGATGGCAGAGGATCGGTGCGCTGCGCGGGCTCGACAATGAAATGCTGCCTAAAATAAGCATGGAGGGAGAGGTAACGCGGCGACAGGTCGGCGATTTGCAGCGCGAGCCCAATCAGCAGCACCAGCGTCGCTGCGGGCGCGGCCAGGTTCCGCACGATGATGGCGACCACGGCCAGCATCAGCGCGTAGTAGCCGACCCAGAGCAAGCGTCCTGATGCACGGACCATGGCGACGAGCTCGAGAACCCGATCTGGCAGCGGCGCGACGAACAACACGCGGTCGCCCCACGCCACCTGATTGGACAGCGCGATTGCCCAGAGCAGCAACGCGACTGCGGCGAGCGGCAGATAGCGGCGTGCCGCGCGACCGCGCGGGTTCCGCCACCACGCGTATGCGGCGATCGGCAACATCGCAAGCACGCCGAGGCCGAGATAGCCATAACCCTCGAGCCCGGCCCCGGGGATGGTGGGCTGCTCCGGCAGGAACAGCGATCCCCACTGCGGATTCCACAGCGCGTTCAGGTTGGCCGCGTAGCGGCCATAGTAGTCGGTGCCTCCGGAGAACGAAGCCGCCGGAATCCTGAAATAGCCGCCGGCCCACATCGTCGCCAGCAACGCAGTCGCGATCACAAGAGTCGAGCGCACGGTGTCGAGCGTCGTCGCCGTGCGATCGATCCAGCGCCGCCGCGCCGCATCCGCGACCGCGACCGCGAGCACCATGTACAGCAGATAGGCGTGGATCAGCGCAGCGCCGCAGATCAAGAAGCACCACGACGCCGTCGCGAGTCGCGTCGGCGCGCGCAGGTAGAGGTAAAGGGCCGCCAGGACCAGCCACTGCGCCATCAGCGCGTAATGACCGATCGCGCGATCGGGCAGCAACGGGCTCAGGACGAACAGCGCGGTGATGACGAGCCGCGGCGCGACGAGGCGCGTCGCCATGCCGGAGAGCAGCCAGGCAAAGACCGCCTGCAGCGTGTAACAGGCGAGCATCCACACGCCGAAGTACTGGAATTTGTCGGGCAGCGCAGCACGCACCAGCTTGAACAGCAGCGCGAGCAAGGGGATCGAGTCGGTGAACACGATCGAGCTGCCCATTTCCATGCCGTAATTCGTCGCCGCGCCTGGAGGCAGATGCCAGCCCTCCAGGCGGAAGAAGTGCCAGCCGAGAAATTGGGTCGCCGGATCGGGTAGCCAGAACAACCACTGGAAATAGGACGGGTCGAGCAGGCGCGGGTCGAACAGCACGAAAAACACGAGCGGGCCCAGCAGCGCTGCGGTTACCGCCGGCGCAACGCGGCTCGTGCTCACGGCCGGCGGCTAGGTGAAGCTCAAGTCGGCGATCACCGGCGCGTGATCGGAAGGCTTCGCGCCCTTGCGCGCCTGGCGGTCGATCCGGCATCCGGTGCACACCTTGGCCAGCGCCGGAGACAGCAGCACATGATCGATGCGCAGGCCATGATTTTTCGGAAACGCGAGCTGGCGGTAGTCCCACCAGCTGAACGTCTTCGGCGGCTGGTCGAACAGCCGAAACGCGTCGACGAGACCCAACTCCAGCCAGCCGCTGAACATCGCGCGCTCCGGTGCGGAGCACATGATCTGATCGCGCCACAGGTCCGGATCATGCACGTCGCGATCCTCGGGCGCGACATTGAAGTCGCCGATCACCGCGAGCTGCGGATGCTGCTCGTATTCGCGGCGCAGGAACCGCGTCGCGGCGGCAAGCCAGTCGAGCTTGTAGCGATATTTTTCCGATCCGACCGCCTGACCGTTGGGCACATACAGGCAGACGACGCGCACGCCGTCTATCGTCGCTGCCAGCACGCGTTTTTGCACATCGTCGTGATCCGGCAGCGCGGCGATAACTTCGGTGCCGGTCGTGCGGGAGAGCAGCGCAACGCCGTTGTAGGTGCGCTGGCCGCAATACTGCAGCGCGTAGCCTGCAGCTGCAAGCTCCATGACCGGAAACTTGCCGTCTTCGAGCTTGGTTTCCTGCAGCCCTACGATGTCGGGGGCGTTCGCGGCAAGCCAGTCCAGCAGCCGCGGCAGCCGGACGTTAAGCGAGTTGACGTTCCAGGTCGCGACCCGCAAGGTCACTGCGGGTACGAACCCTTCGGCGCCGCGTCGGGCGTGACGACCTGCGTGGTCTTGGTGTCAAACGGCGCGGGAGCCGGCGGCCGTCCAACTGCCGTGGTCCGCGGCGGCGGCGTCTTCGGGTAGCCGGCATCGGACAGCATGCTCTGCCACTTGGTCTCGTTGAAGCCGGTCGCCACCTGCTCGCCGACCTGCAGCGCCGGCGCCTCGAGTCCGTTGGTCAGGCGCTTCAGCCGATCGGCTCCGTCTCCCTGTGCGACGTCGACGACGGTGTGCGGGACGCCGCGCTTGTTCAGAAGGCCCTGCGCGGTGTCGCAGACGACGCCGCAGGAAAATGTGTACAGAGTGACCGGGAAGCGCTCCTGCGCCTGCTGTGTCGCGAACGACAATTCGCTGGTTTCGATGCTGTTGCGGCCGATGCGCTTCGCCTGCGCATTTTTGGCGTCGGCCGGCGGCGGCTTGTCGGAGTAGACGACACGGCCGTCGACGTCGAGGTAGCGATAGACCTGCTGGGTTTGCGCGATCGCGCATGCGCTCGCCAGCAGCAGCAAGCCGGCGAGGCCCGCGGCGCATCGTGCCGGCGTGGATGTCCTGCTCATCTTAAGCCTCCCTTGCTCGCATGCTATGACGCCAGCATACCATTATGGCGCAATAATGCACTGATTTCCGGCTTTCGGCCCCGAAACGCCACGAAGGAGTCCAGGGCCGGCCGGCTTCCGCCCCGGGCGAGGATCTCGTCGCGGAACCGCGCGCCGGCGGCCGCCGAAAGCACGCCTTGCTCCTCGAACAAGCTGTAGGCATCAGCTGACAGGACTTCGGCCCATTTGTAGCTGTAATACCCCGCCGCGTAGCCCCCGGCGAAGACATGGCTGAAGCCATGAGGCAGGCTGCGGTCGTAGTCGGGGCGGGGGACTACGCCCACTTCCCGGCGTACCGACCAGGCGAGCGCCAGCGGCGACAGCGACCGGTCGGCGTCGTGGTGCACGTGCATGTCGAACAGGGCGAATTCGAGTTGCCGCACCGTCTGCAGGCCGCTCTGAAAATTTCTGGCCGCGAGCAGGCGGTCGAACAGCGCCCTCGGCAGCGGCGCGCCCGTCTCGACGTGCGCGCTCATCTGCTCGACCACCTCCCACTCCCAGCAGAAGTTTTCCATGAACTGGCTGGGCAGCTCGACCGCATCCCACTCGACCCCTTCGAGGCCGGAAACGCCCGGCACGTCGATGCGGGTCAGCAACAGATGCAGTCCATGGCCGAATTCATGGAACAGCGTCGCCACTTCGCGATGGGTGAACAGCGCCGGCCTGCCGGCGACGGGCGCGGCGAAATTGCATACCAGGAAGGCGACCGGATGCTGAGCGTGGCCGTTGGTGCGGCGATATTTGATCGCGGCGTCCATCCACGCGCCGCCACGCTTTCCCGGCCGCGCGTACAGGTCGAGATAGAACTGTCCGACCGTCGCGCCGCTGCGATCGGTGAGCTCGAAGAAGCGCACGGCGGGATCCCACGCCGGCGCCGTGGCAGCGCGCACCGTGATCCCGTACAAGGTCTCGACCACGCGAAACATGCCGGCCAGCACGCGGTCTTCGGAAAAATATTGCTTCACCTCCTGATCGGAATAGCTGTAGCGCGCCTGGCGCAGCTTTTCCGACACATAAGGCAGATCCCAGGCGGCGAGCTCCGGCAGTCCGAGATTTTCACGGGCGAATTCCGAAAGCGCCGCCATGTCCCGCTCGGCATAGGGCTTGGCCCGCGTCGCGAGATCGTGCAGGAAGTCGAGCACCTCGGCCGGTGAGCGCGCCATCTTCGGAACCAGCGACACTTCGGCGTAGCTGTCGTAGCCGAGCAGCGCGGCGGCTTCGGCGCGCAGCGCCAGGATCCTGTCGACCAGCGGCCCGTTGTCCCATTCGGGCTTGCCGAATTCGCTCGCCAGCGTCGAATTGGCGCGGTAAAGCGTTTGACGCAAGCTTCTATCGTCGGCGTATTGCAGCACCGGCTGGTAGGACGGCATATGCAAGGTGAGCTTCCAGCCCGGCTTGTCATCCGCTTGTGCCGACGCGCGGGCCGCAGCGACGACGTCGGCCGGCATGCCGGCCAGGCGCGATGCATCCTCGACGTAGAGCGAAAAGTCGTTGGTGGCATCGAGCACATTGTCGGCAAAGCGCGAGGAGAGACGGGCTAGCTCTTCCTCGATCGCCTTGAAGCGGGCCTTCGGTGCCGCCGCCAGCTCCGCGCCCGACAGCCGAAAGTCGCGCAGCGCATTCTCGACCACGCGCCGCCGTGCCGGATCGGCGGCAGCGAATTCGGGCGAGGCAGCCAGCGCCCGGTAGCGGGCGAACAGGCGCTCATCCTGCCCGAGCTCGGTGTAGAAAGCCGTCACCTTCGGCAGGCTCTCGTTGTAGGCGACGCGCAGCTCGGGCGTGTTCACGACCGCGTTCAGATGTCCGACCTGCGTCCAGGCGCGGTCGAGACGGTCGAGCGCATCGGACAACGGCTGCACAAAAGAATCCCAGGTCGGCGATCCGGGCGCGGTTGCGACGCGTTCCATGGTCGCGCGCGCTTGATCGAGCAACGCGTCGGCCGCCGGCGCGACGTGCGCGGGCCGGATCTCGGCAAATCGCGGCAGGCCGGAAAAATCGAGCAGCGGATTGGCTTCGGTCATCTGTCCGACGGAATTCATCGCAGAACTTTCTCGCTTGGCGGCGCCGTCAGTTCAACATCGAGCTTTGTCAGCTCAGCGGGCGTACCGACGTTGGCCCAGACGCCGTCGTAGCGTTCACCGCTGACCCAGCCGCGGCTGATCCAGTCGCGGTACAACGGCAGCATCCTGATCTTTTCGCCGCGCGGCAGCGCTTCGAACAGCGCGGTCCGGTAGAGCGCGATGTTGCCGAACGTCAGCTGCGGGCGCGCCGCGAGCGAAAGCCTGTCGTCGATCAGCGCGAAATCGCCGGCGCGGTGGTAGTCGGGATTCGGCACCATCACCATGTGCGCGTGCGGAGCCTCGGACGTCGCCTTCATCGCAGCCAGGCGCGGCAGCAGCGACGCGTAGTCGTAGCCGGTGTAGATGTCGCCGCTGACGACCAGCGATACCTCGCGATCGAGAAGCTCGAGCGCGGTGGCGATGCCGCCGCCGACTTCGAGCGGGTCGGCCTCGCGCGAATAACGGATGGTGGCGCCGAATCCGCGGCCGTCGCCGCAGGCCTTCTCGATCGCGGCGCCAAGATGCGCGACGTTGATGACGAGATTGGCGAAGCCCGCGGCGACCAGGCGCTCGATCTGCCATACGATCAGCGGCTTGCCGCCGACGGAGAGAAGCGGCTTCGGCGTCGCGTCGGACAGCGGCCGCATACGCTCGCCGCGGCCGGCGGCCAGGATCATGGCCGTCGGCGCGGAACCGCCGTAACGCCGATCGATCGCCGAATCCATCAGAACGTATACCCGACCACCGGCTGCCTCGCTTCGAACTCGTCGAGCAATTGCAGCAGCGGACCGAGCGCCCGGTAGCGGTCGCACGCCCGTCGCAGATAGCGCATGACGCGAGGCAGGTCGGCGAGGTACGCATGCTTGCCATCGCGATGCGCAAGCCGGGCGAAAATGCCCAGGATCTTCAAATGACGCTGCGCGCCCATCCACTCGAAGTCGCGCCAGAAGTCGCCGAAATCCTCGGCGACCGGCAACCGGACTTCGCGCGCGCGTTCCCAATAGCGCACTGCCCAGTCGAGCTCCTGCTCTTCGTTCCAGTCGATATAGGCATCGCGCAGCAGCGAGACCAGGTCGTAGCTGATCGGACCGTACACCGCCCCCTGGAAATCGAGGACGCCCGGATTCGGCTGCGTCACCATCAGGTTGCGGGAATGAAAATCGCGGTGCACATAGACAAGCGGCTGTTTGAGAACGCTGTCGAGAATCTGACGAAATGCACTGTCGAGCGTCGCGCGCTGCGCCACGGTCATCGTGATACCCAGATGCTTTGTCACATACCAGTCAGGGAATATTGCGAGCTCGCGCGCCAGCATCGCCTCGTCGTAGCGGGGCAGTACCGATTCGCGGCTGGCGAGCTGCCAGGCGATCAGCGCACCGCAGGCATCGCGGTAGAGCGCCGGAGCGGTCGCGTCGTCGAGCGCGTCGCGATAGGTGCGCGTGCCCAGATCTGACAGCAGCAGGAAACCGGCCGAAAGGTCTTGCGCGTGCACGGTCGGCGCGTGGACGCCGGCTGCGGCAAGCAATGCGGCGACGGCCACGAATGCTGCGCTGTCCTCCTGTGCCGGCGGCGCGTCCATCGCGATGAGTGTGCGCACCCGCGCTGAATCGGTGGGCAGCGAAAGCTCGCCGGCCAGCGTGATCCGAAAGTAGCGGCGAAAGCTCGCATCGGAGGTCGCCGGCGAGATCGACATGATCGGGACAGGCAACACTCGCTCGAGCCAAGCGTTGAGCGCGTCCAGCCGGACATCGGAACTCATGCGGAAGGAATGTGACAAAGAGGCGGGTAGAATGCCCCATTTTAGCATCTGAGCATTGTCGATTCGCATGCGTCATCGCGCCGCCGTTGTTGCGTTTGCCCTGTTGCCGCTCGCCTTCGCGTGCAAGTCGACGGCGCAGACTCCCGACGCCGCTGCGCCTGATCCGCTACCGCAACTCAAATCGTCGCCGGTCCTGGAGCCACCGCCCCCGAAAGCGCTGCGGCTGACGCCTGGCGCGAATCCGATGGCGCCTGAACGCGAGCCGATATTCCTGCGCGCGGACAAGCTCGAAGGCGACAACCAGCAATGGATCGAAGCGTCGGGGCACGCGGAACTTCGCTCGCGCCGCCAGACGGTCCTGGCGGACTGGCTGCGCTACGACATTCCTTCCGACCAGTTCTGGGCCAAGGGCAACGTCATCCTGCGCCGTGGCATCGACAACATCAGCGGCCCGGAGGCGAAATTCAAGCGCAGCGACGAAACCGGCTTCTTCACCTCGCCCGAGTTCCATATTGGCGAGAACGCATCGCGCGGCGACGCGAAGGAGCTGACGTTCGTCGGCCCCAACCAGTACGAGCTCAAGGATGTCCGCTATACCACGTGCGTTGCAGGCAACGACGATTGGTATCTGACTTCATCGAGCGTCGAAGTCGATCGGAGTCGTCTGGTCGGAACCGCGCGCAACGCGACCATACTGTTCAAGGACGTGCCGATTCTCTACTCGCCGTACATCGATTTTCCGCTTTCCAACGAGCGCAAGTCGGGATTCCTGGCGCCGCTGTTCGGCTCGACCAGCAGTCGCGGCTTGGAAATGTCGCTTCCGTACTACCTGAATCTGGCGCCGAATTATGACGCGACGCTTACACCGCGGTTCATGACACGCCGCGGCTTGCAGCTCAACGGCCAGTTCCGATATCTGTTTCCCGACGTCACCGGCGAGGCCGACGCGGAAATACTGCCCGACCGCATCACCGGTACCAACCGTTACGGCCTGAGTTGGAAGCATACCCAGGCGATCAGCCAGATCCCCGGTCTTGCGACTTACGTCAACGTGCAGAAGGTTTCCGACGACGCCTATTTCACCGATCTGTCCGATCGGCTCGTCGTCACGTCGCAGCAAACGCTGCCCCGCGAGGTGGGGCTTTCCTACAACCGCGGACCATTTTCGGTCCTCCTGCGCGCGCAGGCGTTCCAGACGCTGCAGGATCCGAACAACCCGATCACGCCGCCGTACTTCCGCGAGCCGCAGCTGCTGGTGGCGATGAACCCGGTCGAGTGGCACGACATCGATTTCGCCGGCAACGCCGAATACGTGCGCTTCCGCCAGCCAGCGCTGCTCAATGCCGAGCGGGCCGTCGTCTATCCGACGGCAACGTGGACGACCCGCGGCAACGCGTGGTTCGTGGCCGCCCGCGTGGGACTGCATATGACCCATTATGATTTCGCCGACGACAGCGCGGTCGAGGAAAAGCACCTCGATCGCGTGGTGCCGATCACCAGCCTCGACGGCGGACTAGTGTTCGAGCGCGACACGAACCTGTTCGGACGCGATTACACGCAGACCCTCGAGCCGCGCGCGTTCTACGTCTACATACCGTATCGCCGGCAGGATCAGATTCCGGCGTTCGATACCGCGATCGACGATTTCAATTTTTCGCAGCTGTTCACCGAGAACCGCTACCTGGGAAGCGACCGCATCGGCGACGCCAATCAGATCACCCTCGCGGTGGCTTCGCGCCTGCTCGATCCGACGTCCGGCGACGAGCGGGCGCGATTTGCGATCGGGCAGCGCTACTATTTCCAGAGCCAGCGCGTGACGCTGACCGAACCGCCGCGCAGCGCCAATACCTCCGACCTTTTGCTCTCCGGCGAGGGCAGGCTGTCCGATTACTGGGCGGCGGCAGGCACCCTGCAGTACAGCCTCAACCATCCGCAGACCCAGCTGTTCGATATCGGCGTGCGCTGGCAGCCGGCACCCGGCAAAGTGCTCAACGCGAGCTACCGGTACATCCGGCAGAACATCGATCCGACCGGCAACATTTCGCAGCTGAAGCAAGTCGACTTCTCGGGGCAGTGGCCGATTTCCAACCAGTGGTCGTTTATCGGCCGGTGGAACTACTCGCTGGTCGACGCCAAGACGCTGGAGGGGGTCCTGGGCTTCGAGTACAATGGCGACTGCTGGGCGTTTCGCATCGTCGGCCAGCGCCTGACGACGACGACCGAACAGGCGAGCAAGTCGATATTCGTGCAGTTCGAACTGAACGGTCTCGCGCGGCTCGGCACCAATCCGATCGACGTTCTCAAGCGCAGCGTGCCTGGCTATCTGACAGGCAACGAGCCGTCGATGCGGCCGGCTGGTGGCACAGTCACCGACTATTTCCCGGAGTTCTGAAGGTCTGACCATGTACGTTCGCCTCATCGTCTCGATCGCGCTGGCGCTATTCGTCGCCGGCGTTTGGGCGCAGCCGACGACTGCGCCATCCCCCGTCGTCAGCATCGACCGCGTCATCGCCATCGTCAACGACGAGGCCCTGACCCAATTCGAGCTCGACGACGCGCGGCGGATAGTGCAGCAGCAGATGAAGCAGCAGAAAGTCCAGCCTCCCGCGACCGACGTGCTCGACAAGCAGGTGCTCGAGCGCCTGATCACCCAGCGCGCGCTGTTGCAGGAAGCAAAGGAGGGCGGAGTCAAGATCGATGATAGCCAGGTCGAGCGTGCGATTCAGCGCATCGCGCAGGAAAACAAGCTCTCGACTGAGCAGTTCCGCAAGCTGCTGGCGCAGGAGAACATCCCCTTTGCCAAGTATCGCGACGACATCCGCAACGAGATGATCGTGCAGCGCCTGCGCGAGCGCGAGGTCGATAGCAAGGTCCAGGTCTCAGACGCCGAGGTAGATCAGTATCTGGCGACGCTGAAGGCGCAGAACGCCGGCGAGACGGAGTATCGTCTCGCCCACATTCTGGTGATGGTGCCCGAGCAGGCGAGCGCGGATCAGATCGAAAACCGTCGCCGGCGAGCCGAAGAGGCGCTGCGAGCGATCAGGAGCGGCGCGGACTTCGCCCAGGTCGCGGCTGCGTATTCCGACTCGAACGACGCGCTTCAAGGCGGCAATCTCGGCTGGCGCTCGGGTGCGCGTTTGCCGACGGTTTTCGCCGACACGGTGCGCGAGCAGAAGCCCGGCACGGTCTCGGGCGTGCTGCGCAGCGCCGCCGGATTTCACATCGTCAAGCTGCTCGAGAAACGCAGCCACGACGATGCGATGCTCGTCGATCAGACGCACGCTCGGCATATCCTGGTCCGCGTCAACGAACTGACTTCGGAAGCCGAGGCCAAGTCGAAGATCGAGCGCATGAAGGACCGGCTCGACTCAGGCGCGAACTTCGCCGAGCTCGCCAAGCTCAACTCCGAGGATGCCTCGGCGGCCAAGGGCGGCGATCTCGGGTGGCTGAGCCCCGGCGACACCGTGGCGGAATTCGACGAAGCGATGAAGAAGCTCGAGCCGCACCAGGTCTCACCGCCGGTGCGCACGTCGTTCGGCTGGCACCTGATCGAAGTGCTGGAACGCCGGAAGCAGGATGTCACCAACGATCGCGCGCGCAACGAGGCGCAAACCGCGATCCGGCAGCGCAAGGCCGACGAGGCGTTTCAGGATTGGGTTCGCCAGGTGCGCGACAAGGCGTTCGTCGAGATACGGCTGGACGACAAGTAGCGGGGCGAAATTCGTCGGGCCCGACCGACTGTCATTTGATTTCCAGCCAATCGTCGTCCCAGGCAATAACCAGCGGACTGGCGTCCCCGGACGAATACCCGACTTTGTAGCGTCCCGGCGCGAGACCGGGGCGTGGCAGTGTGTTCCAAAAGATCGTCCAATCGGCACCCGTCGGGTTGAATATCCGTTGCGTTTGTAGTGCGGCGTGAAGGAGATGGTTATCGCCTTTGACCCAGACGACAATCGGCTCGGCCAAATGGTCGAAGCCGCGCACGGTGATCGTCGTTGCGTCAACGACCGGTGCGTCGGCCCACAGGCTTGGCGATCCCACTTGACGTGGCACCGAGTCGCTTTCGATCAGCATTGCCCCGATAGATGAAGGG
>DATBBM010000061.1:0-21609 GCA_036270955.1 Casimicrobiaceae bacterium
GAAGCCGTCCCGCGCATCGCAGCGCAGGCCCAGCACGACGTCACCCCCGTGCTGCGGGCGGCAGGCCTCCCCCCGCATCCGATGCAGGCGGAGACGATCGCCGAGGTCGCGCATGCGAAATGGATCAGCGAACAAGAGTGGATCTCGGCGAGCGATCCGTCCCCAAGTTACGCGCGCATTCTGCACAGCGATGCTCGACAGGCGCTCGCATCAGGACGCGGAGCGGCGCAGGCGGCGAACATCGAGTTGCGCGCGTTCGGCGCCAACCCGCACGATCCGGAGATCGCGGCGTACCTCGCGTATCTCTACCTGCGCGCGGATCCCGTTCAAGCCGAAACCGCTCGCCAGCTGGCGCTGCATGCAATCGTCGTCAGCGGTTCGCGACGTTCGACGCGCGCCAGTGATTGGGGTGTGCTCGCCGTCGCGAGCGCGCTGACCGGTCGGGAGAACGATGCGACCCGCGCATTGCTGGTCGAGGTCGCACTGAGCAACGACCTGGACGCGACCTGCCGCGCCGCGCTCAGTGCCTACTCCCGCTTCGGCGAGCGGTTGCGAACGCCGGTGCAGGCGATGTTGTACCGGGTTCACTCGCTCGGAGGCGCCTACGCGTACCCCTCGTGCGCGTCGCCTTCGTTCTGGGCCAGCGCGGCACGTCGGCAGATCGCTAATTGACCTGTCGGTATTGGATTGGAGCCGGTCAGATGGGCCGACGACCATGACGCACTATGACATCGACAATGGGCGCTCGCTCTGCCAGATAGGTGTTGTGCCCGTACGCCCGCGCGAATTCGTCGTCTTCCGGATCTACGCGTCGAGCTTTTCGTGGAATTTTCTGAGCGCGTGCAACATATCTGCGACGAGGCTCTCCTGGTAGCGATAGCTCATTTCCTGACCCATCGGCACCAGCATCGATAGCGATTGTCGGCGACAGCGTCCCGAAAACTGCTCGAGCTGGGCGATCAGCGCATCGATGCGTGCGCGCATTTCGGGCGTACGGTACCTCGCTTCGGGCTCCATTTCGGCGATGTCGTGCACGGTCAAGGCTGGGCTGAATAGGCGAGAGATATCGCCTTCGATGCTCACACGCCGGCTGTCGAGGCGCCATAGACGAAAACGATGCCAAAGCGCCTGCGCGGCGAACAGCATCGAGAACACGAAGATGAGCTGCAGCCAGCGCGCCGTGGGCATGATGTCGATGAGCCAGGGCACATACTCGCCGACGCGATCGGGGCCCTGTTCGTCGAAATAGCTCTGCGCCGATGAGGCATACTGCAGGCCGGTCAGATTGGCCTGTTCGCGATTGACGCGCATCAGATCGGGAAACACACGGGTAAATGCCGTGATCACGCCCTGCGTGACCGACTCGCGCGCGCAGCCATTGCCGATGAGCAAGGTGTCGACCTGGATGACGTGCTTGTCCGTCGAAGGCAAGTCGCGGACGGGATCGTAGTAACCCGCCTTGATGAGCCCGGCGCGCGCCGACGGGAGGCGGTGCGCCAGCGAGTCGGCGATGGGAATGTCGACGATCTGCAACTTACGGTCGCGCACCGCCTGGACGAGCAGGTCGGCATCCGGCTCGATCACCATGGCGCCGAGATCAAGATCGCCGCGCTCGAGCATCGCCAGCTGCTCCTGCAGCGGCTGCGTCGATAGCTTGATGTCGAGCTCGGAGAGTTCCGCTACGACCTGTCGCGCCAAATATTCGGTGCCGCTGCCGACGGGGCCGATGCCGATCCGCAAACCGCGCAGGTCAGTCAGCGAGCGGATACGGTCGGCATTACGCCCGAGCATGACAAGCGATTCCGCTTGCGGGAGATGGGCCAGCAGCTGAAACGGATGAGCCGCGGGCCACGGAAGACCGTCCTGTACCAGCGCGAATTGCACGTTGCACGAGGATTTCGCCGCAGCGAGGCGCGTCATGTTCTCGATCGATCCCGCGCTCGCCAAGTTGGCGATGCGGCCATGGCGCCGCTGCGCATCCGCAGCCGCCTTGGCGACGATCGCATGGTAGTTGCCTTCGTTGCTGCCGGAAAGAATGGCAACGTTGACAAACGACAGGTCAGGATCGCGCGGCGACGTGGCGGCGATGAAAAACCCGCCGACGACGGCCACGAACAGCAGCGTGGCGACCGCCAGGTTGCGCCAAGGCGTTCGCCGCGCGCCGACCGTGCTTCGAAAGTATTCGCGGAGTGAAGGACGCACGCCGTGCCTAGCTGCTGGTAGGCCGTACTGGACTCGAACCAGTGACCAACGGATTAAAAGTCCGCTGCTCTACCAACTGAGCTAACGACCCAAGGGGCGCGGATTATAGCCAATCCGGCGCACTCCCGCAAAGGCGAGCGCCGTTCACGCTGACGGAAAAGGACTGCGTGTGACTAGTTCAGGTCGCGCGTCAGGAAACCCGGCAGCGACATGAAGTCGATGCCTTCGTCGCGCAGCGATTCGGCTTCTTCGGGCGACGCCTGACCGCGGATGCCGCGCTTCGGCGCTTCGTCGTAGTGGATTTTCCGCGCTTCCTCGGCAAAGGCGCGTCCGACGTTCTCGGCATTGGCCACGAGGCGACGCATCAGCTTCAGCGCCTCGGCTTCGCCGGACGTTACCGTTTCGGATTCGCCTTCGGCCGCCGGCAGTGCAGCGCGTCCGACCTGCACGTTGGCCGACGGGCGGCGCTCGATCGCGACGTCGTCGCACACCGGGCAACGAATCATCGTGTGCTCGTGCTGGCGCGCGTAATCCTCGGTCGAGGCGAACCAACCCTCGAACCGATGCTGCCGCGCACAAACCAGATCGTAAACAATCATTGCAGCACTTTCATGCGGCGAGTCTTTCCACCCGCCAATACTGGTACTTCGAAGCCGCCACGCACCCGGCGACGATCGCCCCGAAGGCCAGGAACGACCCTACGGCCAGCGTCGAAATGCCGGTCAGCCCCTGGCCGATCGTGCATCCCAAGGCGGTGACGCCGCCAAATCCCATTAACACTCCGCCGGCGATATGGTTGACAAGGTCCTCGGTCGAGGCGAAGCCCTCCCAGCGGAACGCCCGGGTCGCAAGCGCCATGGCCGTCGATCCTGCCGCGACGCCGAGCACACCGGCAATGCCGAAAGTGACGAGCTTGGACTGATCGCTCCACAACAGCAATAGTTCCAGCAAATACGCGGCCGGCGCGACAAAGCTGAACGACTCGGCGCGTCCCGAATTGGTGGCGACAAAGGCTTCTTCCAGCGTCCTCGGGTCCTCGGCCAGGTAACCGACATGGCCCGACACATACCATCCGCCGACAATCACCGCCCCGATGACGATGCCGCCGATCGCGAGCTCGCGGCTGCTGCGGAAATCGCGGCTGGCGAAGACGAATACCGCGATCGCCGCGGCGATCGCCAGCGCGACGCCGAGCCGGGTCAATGCTCCACCCCCGCCCAGGCGCAGCGCGAAGCTGCCCAGGTCGGAGCGAGCTATACCCAGCGGCGCGACGTCCCAGCGCACCACGTCCAGCGCGTTGACGCGCCAGACGGCGAATAGGCCCTTCAGCGTCATGTAGGCAGATATCGCCAGCACGATGAGTACCACCAGGGACTTGAGGCTGCCACCGCCGAGCCGGATCAGCGTCTTGCTGCCACAACCTGAAGCAAGGGTCATGCCGAAGCCGAACAGGAATCCGCCGACCAGGTAGGAAAGCCACGCGATCCGCGGCGTCGTATAGATGGTCTTCGACAAGTCGACGAGGCCGGCGGCTTCCAGCGACGCTGCGCCGGCGATCGCGACGGCGATCGCCAGCAGCCACATGCGCATCCGGCGCCAGTCGCCGATGTTAACGATGTCGGTGATCGCGCCCATCGTGCAGAAGTTGACCCGGTTGGCAACCGCGCCGAAGACAAAGGCCAGTGCGAAAGCGAGCCAGGCGACGAGTGAGGGCAGATGGCTCGAATCCGGCATGACCGGGAATTATCTCATGCGCTTCGCGGCAGCCATCCGCTTAACCCCGATGCGCGGGCGCGCGCGTTTACAGTCTGGACCGCGATTTTCGAGCGGCAAACAGGAGAGATGTGATGAAGCGAATCGGAAACGTACTGGCGACACTGGTCGCCTCGGCCGTCGGCGCGACGATGCTCGGCGCCTGCGCCACCGTCGAAGCGCACTGGCCCGCGGAGCCGGCAGCGGTCGAGATCTACGACCGCACCGAAGGCCGCGTGCTGCCCAGCTACCTGCATCAGGGCCGGCGCTACGTCGTCGGCAAGCCCGGCAACGAATACTCGATCCGCGTGCGCAATCAAAGCGGCGGGCGGGTGCTCGCGGTGATGAGCGTCGACGGCGTCAACGCAATCTCGGGCGACACTGCGTCGACCGCGCAGACCGGCTACGTGCTTTCGCCGTACGAAAGCGCCGACATCGCCGGATGGCGCAAGAGCATGTCGACCACCGCGGCGTTCTACTTCACGCCGCTGCCCGATTCGTACGCCGCCCGCACCGGCAGGCCGGACAATGTCGGCGTGATCGGCGTCGCCGTGTTTCGCGAGCGGCCGCGGCGGGTGGTCGAGCAGCAGCTCGAACGCCGCGAAGCCGCGCGCGATGCCGCCGAGCCAGTGGCCAAAGCCGCCAAGCCCGCCAGCGCCGGCGCGCTGAATTCGGATGCCCCCGCCGCGCCGCAGCCGAGTCTCGGCACCGGGCACGGCCGCAGCGAATCGTCGTATGCGAGCTACACCCAGTTCGAGCGCGCCAGCGCAGCGCCCGAGCAGACGATCACGATCTATTACGACTCGTATCAGAATCTGCTGGCGCAAGGTGTGCCAGTCGGCGCTCCGCGCGTCGCGCGCTGGCAGCCCGATCCGTTTCCCGATCGCGGCCGATTCACGCCGGACCCGCGCTGAATTCGGGAAGTCTCCGGCCGTCGTCGATCCGGTTCGGCGGTCGGCGGCGGCTGGTCCCGCGATGCGCACAGCCGTGCAGCGGGTCTCGCGCGGCATCCGGCGATGGCGGGCGGTTGTTGCGCGCGCACGCGGCGGGCATACTGGCCTCGCGATGCCCGCCGGTGCCGACTCCAGCGACGAAGACCTGATGCTTTCCTATGCCGCCGGCGATGCCGCGGCGTTCGACGCGATCTATGCGCGGCACAAAGGCGGCGTCTATCGATATCTGCTGCGCCAGTGCCGCGACGCCGGCATCGCCGAGCAACTCTTCCAGGACGTCTGGATGAATCTGATCCGCGTGCGCGGTCGTTACCAGCCCAGTGCCAAATTCACGACCTGGCTGTATACGCTCGCGCATAACCGTTTGATCGACCACCATCGCGCCAGCGGGCGCGTTACGCTGGTCTCCAGCGACGACGACAACCATGCCGACGTCGTCGCCGCGCTTCCCGCAAGCCGCCGGTCCGAGCCGGAATCGCGTGCCGCCAACCGCGAGCTCGGCGAGCGGTTGAAGGATGCCGTGGCGGCGCTTCCGGCTGCCCAGCGCGACGCCTTCCTGCTGCAGCAGGAGGGTGGATTGACGCTCGAAGAGATCGCGGCGCTGACCGGCGCCGGTGCCGAGACAGTCAAAAGCCGCTTGCGCTACGCGACGAACAAATTGCGCGCCGAGCTCGCCGACCTCTCCCCGCAATTGCGCGAGGACACCGGATGAATCCCGCCGACGATCATCGCGATCCCGACGTCGATGCGGCGTGGCGCGCAGCCAGTCGCGACCTGCCGCCGCCGGCGCTCGACGCGGCGATTGCTGCCGCGGCGCGGCGCGCGGTCGGCGCCGGACCGAAGCGTCTCGATGCGCCGCGTGCCTGGTGGCCGGTCGCGGCCGCGGCGGTCGTCGCGGTCGTCGCCATCGGCATAGTCGAAATGACGCCGCCTGACGAGGTCGCGCCGACGCAGATGACGCCGGCCGCGCCGCAAGCGCCGGCGCCGGCGGAATCCGCGCCTGGACAAGACCCCTTGCGCGACCAGCGCGCGAGCGCGCCCGCCGCGGTGGCGGAGCCGACACCGCCGCGTCGCGTCGAAGCTACGCGCAAGCTCGAGCGCGCGTCGCCGCCGACTCGGACCGACGCGGCGGCCACGGCAAACGAGGCGACTCGTGAAGCTACATCGGAGGCGGCTCGCCAACGCGAGCCCGCACCACCGGCGCGCGAAGCCGCGAAACCCGGCGTGCCGTTCCCCGCTTCGCCGTCCGATGCGAGCCCGGCAATGAACGCCGCCGCACCGCCCGCCGCTGATCGCCTGACCACGGCGCCGGCGAGTCCGAAAGCGCGGCAACAGACGCCGCCCTCGAGCGCCGGCGCGAGCGCGCAGCAAGCGCCGGCACCGTTCGCGGAAGACGAGCGCAAGACTGAACCCGCCGCCGCCGGTGCGCTTGCCGTGCGCCGCGAGGCCGCGCCGTCGAATGCGGAGCCGGCGCTTGCCAAGCGCACGCAGGACAGCGCCGCGGTGAACGGCGAGGCGCAGCCGCGCACGGTCGACGAATGGGTCCGGCTGATCCGCCGCCTGAAGGCCGAAGGCCGGAACGATGTCGCGGTCAAGGAGCTCGCTGCGTTCCGCGCGAAGTATCAGGATCGCGCGGACGCCTTGCTTCCGGCCGATCTGCGCGACGCCAAGCCTTGAGCGGATGTCTTGCTCCGCAAGTGCAGAGGATAACGGAGCCAATTTCGCCGCGAACTATCCGGCGCCCTTGCGGAAAAAGACACTACAGCATTGTCGCTGCGCGTGAGCGCAGCAGCTTCTTGATCGGCGCCGGCAGCGCAGCGCCGCCGGCGTCCGCCAGCGACAGCCACAGCAGGCCCGGCTCCTCGGCACGCCGCGGCCAATGGCGCACCGCGCAGGGCAGCGGCTGTAGCGTCAGCCGGAAGTGGGTGAAGCCGTGCTCGATCGACGGCAGCGCGGCGCCAGGTATGACGTCGGCCGCAAAGCGCGCGCGGCAATGGGCGGCCGCGTCGGCGCCTCCGACGAGCTCCGGCAGACTCCAAAGACCCGCCCAGATGCCGACGTTCGGACGGCGCTCGAGCAGCACCTCGCCCTGCCGTTCGAGCAGCAGCACGGTCGTTGCACGCTGCGGCAGCGCTTTTTTTGCGGGCCGCCCCGGCAGCTCGGCGATCCGATGCTCGCTGCGGGCGACGCAATCGGCGGCGACCGGGCAGACATCGCAGCGCGGCCGGGTGCGCAGGCACACGGTGGCGCCCAGGTCCATCAGCGCCTGCGTGTAGGCTTCGATATCGTGCGCAGGCAACAGCGCCTCGGCGCGTGCCCAGAGCGAGCGCTCGACTGCCGGATCGGAAGGCAAACCCGCGATGCCGGCGTGGCGCGCCAGCACGCGCTTCACGTTGCCGTCGAGAATCGCACCGCGCGTGCCGAAGGCGAAGGCCGCGATCGCCGCGGCGGTCGAGCGGCCGACGCCGGGCAGCGCCGCGATCGCCGCCGTTTCACGCGGAAAGGCGCCGGCATGCTCGACGACGATCGCCTGCGCTGCGCGATGCAACATATGCGCGCGGCGGTAGTAGCCTAATCCGCTCCACTGCTCTAGCACCCGCTCGACCGGCGCCGCGGCAAGGCTCGCCACGTCGGGAAACGCCGCGATGAACCGCTCGAAATAGGGGATGACGGTCGCGACCTGCGTCTGCTGCAGCATGACCTCGGACAGCCAGATGCGATACGCATCGCGCGTTTTCTGCCAGGGAAGGTCGCGGCGTCCGGCGCGCCGCTGCCATGCGATCAGCCCGTTCGCGAAGCGCGTCACACGTTCAGTCGAGTCGCGCCCGCTCCAGCATGCCTTGGCTCACCGCGCCGACAAGCGCTGCCGCGCCTTGGTCGCCGCTTCCGAGGTCGGATACTTGGTGACGACTTCCTGAAGCGTGCGCCTCGCCCCCGGCACATCGGCCAGCTCGACCTGGCAGCTTGCGATGTTGAGCAGCGCGTCGGGCACCTTCTGACTGTCGGGATAGGTCGCGATCAGTTGCCGGTGCGTGGCGATCGCCGCCCGGAATTCGCGCTGCGCGTACTGCGCGTTGCCGGCCCAGTACATCGCCGACGGAGCTAGCGGGCTTTTCGGATAGGCTCGGATGAACGATTGAAAACCCGCGACCGCAGCGCCGAAATTGCCGCTCTTGAACGCTTCCAGTGCGGCATCGTAGCTCTTTTGCTCGGACACGGGATCGGCTGATGCGGGGGCGCCGGCTGCCGTCGCCGGCGCTCCCGCATCGCCCGAAGCCGGAGGCGCGCCCGGTCCGCCTTCGAGCTTCCGCACGCGACCGTCCAGATCGAGGTACAGGTCGCGCTGGCGCTTTTGCGCCTGCTCGAGCTCGTAGGTCAGCACTTCGTACTGGCCGCGCAGCTTGGCGATATCGCTCTTGATCTGCTCGACGTCGCGAAACAGGTCGGCGATCCCCGCGCTCTTTGCTTCGAGCGCATCGAGCCGCTGCCCCAGCGAGCGCTCGATGGCATCGACGCGATTCTTGAGGCCCTCGATGCGGCGACGCGCCTCGTCGTCGTCGAACAGCGCGCCGCGCGCCGGCGCTGCGAGCTGCGCGGCGAACAGCAGGATGGCGAGTGGCGCGAATCTCACCCGCAGCGGGAAACGCGGCGAATGCGGGCTGTGCCCGAGGAAGCCGTCGCCCGACACTTAGTCGCCGCGATAGCCGAGGTCGTCGCGCCGGTTCTCGGCCCACGCCGATTCATCGTGGCCCGGGTTCTTCGGCTTTTCCTTGCCGAAACTGACCGTGTCGATCTGCGCGTCGGTCGCACCTGACAGAAGCATCATCCGCTTGGCGGCATCGGCGCGGCGCTGGCCCAGCGCGATGTTGTATTCGCGGCTGCCGCGCTCGTCGGTATTGCCCTCGATCGTCATATGCGCGCCGCGATTGGCCTGCAGGTACTTCGCATGCGCCTCGAGCAGCGACTTGTAGTCGTCCTTGATCGCGTAGGCGTCGAAATCGAAATACACGCTGCGCTTGGAAAGGATGCTGCCCGGATCCTTCAGCGGATTGCCTGGACGCGCCTGGTTGGCGCTCCCGGCGACCGAGCCCTGCCCTGCGCCGGATGTCGCCGCGCCCGGGGCGGCCGTCGGGGTGCGTTCGTCGACGGGCGCGCCGCCTTCCTGCTTCGGCGTCGTCGAACATGCGGCGAGCGCGATTACAGCCAGTACACCGATCAGAGTTTTGGTCATTGGGTTCTCCTTTGTCGTCGTTGCGAATGCAAGTCGATTTACTTTTGCAGCGGACCCCACGAGGGTTCGCGCACATCGCTCGCTGTTGCGGTCAGCCTCTGCTTGACGCGACCGTCGCTGGAGACCGCGGCCAATATACCACGGCCTCCGACTTCGGACGCATACAGGATCAGCTTGCCATTGGGTGCGACGCTGGGCGATTCGTCGAGACTGCCCTGGGTCAGAATCTGGACCTGCCGCGTCGCGAAATCCTGCAGCGCGACGTTGAGCCGGCCATTGTCGCGGCGCACGAACACGAATCCCTTGCCATCGGGCAGGAAGCGCGGCGACACGTTGTAGTTGCCGTCGTAGGTCATGCGTTCGACCGCGCCGCTCCCCAGCGTCAGCCGGTAGATCTGCGGGCTGCCGCCGCGGTCGGACGTGAACAATATCGAACGGCCGTCGGGCGCGAACGTCGCTTCCGTGTCGATACCGGCCGAGGTGGAAAGCCGCTGCGCATTGCCGCCGTCGGTGCCGATCAGATAAATCTGCGAGCTGCCGTCCTTCGACAGGGTCACCGCGAGCTTGCTGCCGTCGGGCGACCACGAGGGCGCGCTGTTGCTGCCGCGGAAATTGGCGACCAACTGGCGCGCGCCGCTGGTCAGCGACTGCACGTAAACCACCGGCTTGCGATTCTCCATCGAGACGTACGCGATGCGCGTGCCGTCCGGCGACCATTCCGGCGAGAGCAGCGGCTCCTTCGACGTGACGATCGACTGCGGGTTGTAGCCGTCGGCGTCGGCGACCAGCAATTCGTAGCGCGCACCCTGCTTGGCGACGTAGGCGATGCGCGTGCTGAACACGCCTACGTCCCCGGTCAGTTTTTCGTAGATGACGTCGGCAATGCGATGCGCGGTGGCGCGAAACTGCGCCGGCGGCACCACATAGCTGAACGAGGCGAGCTGCGCCTGCTTGACCGCATCGAGCAGCGTGAAGCGAACCTCGACGCGACCGTCGGGCAGCGCGGTCATGCTCCCGACGACGACGGCGTCGGCGCCGCGGCCGGTCCAATCGCCGTAGCGGACGTCCTCGGCGCGCGCCGGCCGGGGGACCACCCCGCCCGGGTCGACCATCCGGAACAGCCCGCTGCGCGACAGGTCCGCGCCGACGATCCCCGAGACACCCAGCGGATAGTTCGACTCGCCGCCGAACGGGACGATCGCGATTGGAATCGTCGTCGCGCCGCCGCCGATGATCTCGATCGTCAGCTGAGCGTGTGCGCTGAAAGCTGCCGCACAGCAAAACGCGAGGAGGGTGCGCATCAATAGTCGAGTCATTGTTGTTCGTGTCTTCGGCATTGGGGGAATCGCTGCGGCGGTAATCGATTGCGGGCGCGCTTCGCCCGTCGACGCGGGCGTCGGCGCAGCGCAACAATTATAACGAACGTCCGGCCGGAACCGGGTCAACGCATCATTGCGCCGGCGGTGTAATGCGTACCGTCGAATCGAGCCCCAATGCATCTCGCAGCCGGTCGGCGGCCCGGCGTGCCTCCTCCCTGGTCGAATAGGGGCCGACATAGACTCGATAAAGGCTCGAGTCCTGCCGGACTCTTGGTTCGACGCCGAGAGGCCCGGTTTGGTTCGCAAGCCGGGCGACAAATTCCTGCGCATTCGCATAGTTGGCGAAGGCGCCGAGCTGCGTGACGTAACCGCCCGCTTCCTGGCCGATCGGCAGCGCAGCCGCCGGCGGGGTCTCGCTCGCTGTGACCGGCGGCAGCGGCCCAGCGAGCTGCGGGGGCGCCTCGCCCGGCAGGATGCTTTCGACCTCGACTTCGCCGCTGCCCTTTTGCGCAATGCCGAGGCGGTAGGCCGCCGCGTAGGACAGATCGATGATGCGTCCCGGGTGGAACGGGCCGCGATCGTTGACTCGCACGATCACGCTTTTGCCGTTGGCCAGATTGGTCACGCGTGCGTACGAAGGAAGCGGCAGCGTCGGGTGGGCCGCCGTCATCGCATACATGTCGTAGGGCTCGCCGATGGCCGTCTTTTGCGCATGGAACTTGCGGCCGTACCACGACGCGAGTCCGCGCTCGCGGTAGCTGGTGAGTCTCGTCGCCGGAACGTAGTCGTGGCCGAATACCGTGTACGGCCGGTTGGCGAACCGATGCAGCGGCTCGAGCCTTGGCGACGCATCGGGAATCGTGTCCAGGTTGTCCGGCGGATTGGCACCCGGTCCATCGTCCTGATAGTAGGCGCCGGGCCGCGGCGGCGCGATCGCCGGCGCCGCGATCGACGGCTCCGGCGACTCGCGCTTGAGCGTCGGCGCGCACGCGACCACCAGGCCGACCAACGACGCGATCATCGCAGCGCGCAGGCAAACGAGCGCGCTTTGACCGGTGGAAATCGGCGACATATAGTCGTGAATTATACGTTGGCAACGAACGTCTCCCGCGCGAGAGCGCGCGGTCGCCCAAGGCTCTTGCACTGGGAGGTGGGGTGAAAAAAACTGCGCTCATTGCCGGCATCGTGCTGGGCGGCGCCGTGGCGGCGCTGGTGCTGGCCCTGCGCGCCTCCGGCAAGGCCGATGCCGCCGGCTTTTTCGGTTCCGGCACGCTGCTCGCCGACATCAACATCACGCTCGAATTGCTGCTGGTCGCCGGACTTACCTTCGGCATGATGCTGGCGCGCAGCGGCAGCATCGAGGCGCACCGCGCCAACCAGACCGCGTGGGTGCTGGCCAATGCAGTCCTCGTCGCGCTGATCATGATCCCATCGATCCGCATCTTCAAGCTCGCGCATCTGTCCGATCTCGCCAACGGCGGCAACCTGATCATCGTCATTCATGCGGCGGTCGGCGCGTTGACCTTGGTCGCGGGCCTATGGCTGGTGCTGCAGATGAACGACATTCTGCCGGCGCGCTGGCACATCCGCAGGTGGAAGACGCTGATGCGCGCGACACTGGCCGGCTACTGGGCAGTGGCGCTGCTCGGCATCGCGACGTATCGCGTCTGGTACGCCTGACGAGTCGGACACTAGGTGCTGACCAGCTTGCGGTTCGCCTGCACGCTCATCAGGATGCCCAGCCCGATGAACAGGCTGATCAGGGCAGTGCCGCCGAACGAGACCAGCGGAAGCGGCACGCCGACGACAGGCAGCAGGCCGCTGACCATCGCCATGTTAACGAAGGCGTAGGTGAAGAACATCAAGGTGATCGCGCCGGAAACCAGGCGCGTGAACATCGTCGATGCATTCATCGTGATCGCCAGCGCCCGGCCGATCAGCAGCACATAGAGCAGCAGCAGGACCGAGACGCCGACCAGTCCGAACTCCTCGCCGAAAACCGCGAAGATGAAATCGGTATGCCGCTCCGGCAGGAAATCGAGGTGTGTCTGCGTCCCGTTCAGCCAGCCCTTTCCGATCACACCGCCCGACCCCAGTGCGATCGACGCCTGCGAGCTGTGATAACCGGCGCCCAGCGGATCCCGACTCGGGTCGAGAAACGTCAGTATGCGTTCCTGCTGGTAATCGTGCAGATGCGGCCAGACCAGCGGCGCGGCAGCGGCGCCGACCGCCACCAGCCCGATGATCACCTTCCACGACAGTCCCGCCAGATAAAGGACATAGAAGCCGGTTGCGCCGATGATCAGCGCGGTGCCGAGATCGGGCTGGCGCCGCACCAGCACGACCGGCACCGCGATCAGGACCAGCGCAAGCGCGTAGTCGGCCAGGTGAACCCGGGTCTCGCGCCGCTGGAAATACCAGGCGAGCATCAATGGCAGCGCGATCTTCATCAACTCGGACGGCTGGAAGCGCGCGATGCCGATGCTCAGCCACCGTCGCGAGCCGTTGACCAGCGTTCCGCCGACGGCGACCGCGACCAGCAACGACACCGCGACCAGGTACAGAGGCAGCGCGACGCGCGCCAGCCTCTGCGGCGCGATGTTGGCGATCGCCCACATCAGCACCAGCGCGAACCCGAGCGACAGCGCCTGGCTGGTCAAGCGGCCGACGCTCTGGTCGGACGCCGACACCAGCGTGATCATGCCGACGCCGGCGATCGCCAGCGCGGCGGCCATCAGGTAGCTGTCGATCCGGCGCACGATCAACTGCCAGAGCCTGCCGAGCAATACGCCGAGTTTCTCCATCAGTCGGACTCGTCGTCGGGCTCGCGTGGCGGCTCGACCTTGCCGCCGCCGGGAGCCGCACCCGGCTTCTGCCCGAGCAGGTAGTAGTCGAGCACGATCCTCGCGATCGGCGCCGCGGCCTGCGCACCGAATCCGCCGTTCTCGACCAGCACGGCCAGCGCGATCTTCGGCTTGTCGGCCGGGGCATAGGCGGCGTACCACGCATGATCGCGCAGGCGCTCGTCGATGCGCGCCGAGTAGCGCTCGCCTTTCAGCGAATAGACCTGCGCGGTTCCGGTCTTGCCTGCGGATACGTACTTCGCGCCGACGAATGCCGCCGCGCTGGTGCCCTCGCGCGGCACACCGATCAGCGCCTTCTTGATGACGGCGAGATCCTGCGGCTTGACGGCGAGCGCGTGCGTCCGCTCCGAGGGCAATTCGCGCAGCGTGCCGGTGCGGGTGTTCTCGATCGCCTTGACCACGTGCGGTCGCATCGCCACGCCGTCATTGGCGATGATGGCGATCGCCTGGGCCTGCTGCAGCGGCGTGAAGGCGTTGTATCCCTGGCCGATGCCGGCCGAGATCGAATCGCCCAGATACCATTTGCGATGCTCCTCGCGGTAGTTGCTGCCGGAGAAGCGCTCGCGTTTCCACGCCCGCGACGGCAGCACGCCGGGCAATTCGCCCTCGAGATCGATGCCGGTCTTCTGGCCGAATCCGAACTGCGACATGAACGCGTACGTGTCGTCGATGTCGGTCTCGCCAGCCAGCATGTAGTAGTAGGTATCGCAGGACGCGACGATCGACTTGGCCATGTCCACGTAGCCGTGGCCGCCGGGCTTGTCGTCGCGGAAGCGGTGCGAGCTGCCGGCGATCTGGTAATACCCGGGATCGAAAATCGTCTGGGTCGCCGTGCGCTTGCCCGAGGTCAACGCGGCCAGCGCGAGGTACGGCTTGATCGTCGATCCCGGCGGGTACGCGCCGCGCAACGGCCGGTTGAGCAGCGGCTTGTCCGGAGAATCGTTCAACTGCTCCCAGGACGACGGATCGATGCCATCGACGAACAGGTTCGGATCGAAACCGGGCCGCGAGATATAGGCGAGGATCTCGCCGGTGGCCGGATCGATCGCGACCAGCGCCCCGCGCCGGGTGCCGAACGCCTCTTCGGCGATCTTCTGCAGCTGGATGTCCAGTGCGAGTCGCAGGTTGTTGCCAGACACCGGAGGCGTGCGCGACAGCGTGCGCACGGCACGCCCGCTGGAATCGACTTCGACTTCCTCGACACCGGTGCCGCCGTGCAGCTCGCGCTCGTACGACAACTCGACGCCGACCTTGCCGATGTAGTCGGAGCCTTTGTAGTTGGCGGTCTCGTTCCATTCGTCGATGCGCTCGAGATCGCGATCGTTGATGCGGCTCACATAGCCGATCAGCTGGGAAGCGATCTCGCCGAACGGATATTGCCGGAACAGCCGCGCCTTGATGTCGACGCCCGGGAACCGGTACTGATTGACCGCGAAGCGCGCAACTTCCTCGTCGGTCAGGCGCGTGCGCAGAGGCACGCTTTCCAGCCGTTTCGATTCGTCGAGCAGGCGCTTGAAGCGCTTGCGGTCGCGTGGCTGGACATCGACGATCTTGGCCAGCTGGTCGATCGTCGCGTCGAGATTGGCTACGCGCGAAGGCATGATCTCGAGCGTGTACGCCGAGTAACTTTGCGCAAGCACGACGCCGTTGCGATCGGTGATTACGCCGCGGTTCGGCGCGATCGGGACGATCGCGACCCGATTGCTCTCGGCCAGCGTCTGGTAGTGGCCATGCTGAATGACCTGCAAATAGAAAAAGCGGCCGAACAGCCCGCCGAACGCGGTGAGCATCAGCACGCCTGCGATCAGCAACCGGCGGCGGAAGCGAAAAGTTTCGCGCTCGGGATCCTTGAGCTCGGGCGGCGAGAACGCGCGCTGGCCGCGTTGGCTGAACAATCGTCGCATGATCGAGTCTCGCTAGAGCTCCGCGGGCGAACGCTGCGGCCGCTGCGGCCATTGCAGCAAAGCGGTGACGAGCGGCCAAAGCAGCGCGCCGGTCAGCGAGCCGACGGCGTAGGTCCAGGGCGGCGGCGGCGCGCCGCCGGCGACGCGCACCAGAAGCACCAGTCCCGAACTGAGCAGCAGCAATACCGCAACCTGCGCCGCCTGCTGCCAGAGCGGAAAGCGCAGCACGCGCCGGCGAAAATAGCCGGCCCCATAGGCGAGCACCGCATACGCCAGCGCATGCTGGCCGAACACGGTCGCATCGACGACATCCATCATCAACCCCAGGCACCACGCGATGCCGACGCCGATCAATCGCGGCTCCTGGATGCACCAGTAGAGAAGCACCAGCGCGAGGAAATCCGGCTTCAGCGTCAAGGCCATCCCCGTCATCGGTACCGTATTGGCCACCAGGCCGACAAGCAAAGTCAGCACGACGAACCACGGCCGGACCGGTAGCAGGATCTCTTCGGGACGGGCGGCGACGAAAGGCGGCATCGTGTGCTCAGCCCTTGCGCCTGCCGCGGCCCTTGCGCGGCGCGGCGGTGTCGGAAGGTTCCTCGGGACGCGGCGGCACCGACGCAGTGGATCCGAGGATCAGCACCTGCGCGCTATTGTCGATGCCTGCCAGCGCCTTGCAGGTCACGTGCGCGAAGCTCTGTCCGGTCTCGCGCTCGACCGAGACCACCTGCGCGACCGCGAGCCCCGCGGGATAGGTGCCGTCGATGCCCGACGTGACCAGCAGATCGCCCGGCTCGATCTCGACGCTGGGCGAGAGGTAACGAAGCTCGGGCGGTCGCGCGGCGCCGGCACCGTACATGACGGTGCGCACGCCGCTGCGCTCGACCTTGACCGGCACCGCGTGATCCTTGTCGGTGACAAGCGTGACTTCGGACATATAGGGATACACACGCGTTACCTGACCGACGACGCCGATGCTGTCGATTACCGCCCGGCCGGCCTGCACGCCCGCGGCCTCACCCTTGTCGACAAAGAGCTTCTGCGTGAACGGATCACGGCTGGAATAGAGCACTTCCGCCGCGGTCGCATCGACCGGGAAGCGCGCCTCGAGTTTCATCAACCCGCGCAGTCGCGCATTTTCCTTCTCGACTGTCGGGTAACCCTGCACCAGCGGTGCCTGGCTCAGCAATTGCGCCTGCAAGGCCGCGTTATCGTCGGCCAGCGCCCGCTGCGATGAAAAGTAGGTTCCGACATAAGCGAGCGCCTCGCCGGGCATCTGCACGATGCGCTGCATCGGATAGAGCACGATCGCCGCACTGCGCCGGATGTTCTCGAGATAACGATAGCGCGTGTCCGCGAACAGCAGCGCCAGCGACAGCAGCGCGAAAACCGCTAGCCGTGTCAGCGGCGACGGGCCGCGGTGGAAAAAAGGCGGCGGCTCGACCGGTAGGTGACGCATCAAACGGGCCGGCCGGTCAGCGGCGGGGAAGAACCCCGACGGTCAGGCGGCGGAAGACGGGATGCGTGCTAGCGGGCATGCTCGTCGCCGATACGATCCGATCAATCGGAAGTGAAGATCGTCGACAGCTTTTCCATGTTCTCGAGCGCCTTGCCGCAGCCGCGAACGACGCAGGTCAGCGGGTCGTCGGCGACGATCACCGGCAGCCCGGTCTCTTCCATGAGCAGGCGATCGACGTCGCGCAGAAGCGCGCCGCCGCCGGTCAGCACCATGCCGTGCTCGGCGATGTCGGCGCCGAGCTCCGGTGGCGTCCGCTCGAGCGCGCTCTTGACCGCGGAGACGATGCTGTTCAGCGGATCGGTCAGCGCTTCCAGAATCTCGTTCGACGACACGGTGAAGCTGCGTGGAATGCCTTCGGCCAGATTGCGGCCCTTGACCTCCATCTCCTTCACCTCGGATCCGGGAAACGCCGATCCGATCGTCTGCTTGATCTGCTCGGCAGTGGTCTCGCCGATCAGCATGCCGTAGTTGCGGCGAATGTAATTGACGATCGCCTCGTCGAACTTGTCGCCGCCGACGCGAACGCTGCCCGAGTACACCATTCCGCCGAGCGAGATCACGCCGACCTCGGTAGTGCCGCCGCCGATGTCGACGACCATCGAGCCGGTCGCTTCCGAAATCGGCAGGTCGGCCCCGATCGCCGCGGCCATCGGCTCCTCGATCAGGTACACCTTCGACGCGCCCGCTCCGAGCGCCGATTCGCGGATCGCGCGGCGCTCGACCTGCGTCGAGCCGCAGGGCACGCAGATGATGATGCGCGGGCTCGGACTGAACAGCTTCGAGTCCAGCACCTTCTTGATAAATTGCTTGAGCATCTGCTCGGTGACGGTGAAGTCGGCGATGACGCCATCCTTCATCGGGCGGATCGCGGTGATATTGCCCGGCGTGCGCCCGAGCATCTGTTTCGCCGCCAAGCCCACTTCCTGGATCACGCGCTTGCCGTTCGGTCCGCCCTCCTGCCGGATCGACACGACCGAAGGCTCGTTCAGCACGATCCCCTTGCCGCGAACATAAATCAGCGTGTTTGCCGTCCCCAGATCGATCGCGAGATCGGTGGAGAAATAGCCTTTGAACATTTCGAACATGGGGCCTTTCGTTGCGACTCGCGCAGTGGGCGGCCGTGCTTATGACAAGTGATTATGATACCCTATTCAGCTTTGTTTCTGCACCGTAATTTTGCCCGCGAGCCTAAAACCATGGCCCTTTCACTCGACGAAGTGCGCCGAATCGCGCGTCTGGCCCGGATCGAGATCACGCCGGCCGAAGCCGCCGACGTGCGCGCCAAGCTCGAGAGCATTTTTGAATTGATCGGCCGCATGCGCGCGGTCGACACGACCGGCATCGTTCCGATGTCGCATGCGCAGGACCTGGTCCTGGCGCTGCGCGAGGACCGGGTCACCGAAACCGATCGTCATGCGCTCTATCAGCAGGGCGCGCCGGCGGTCGAGCAAGGCCTGTATCTGGTCCCGAAGGTCATCGAGTGAGGAAGCCGGGCCGCTGAACGCACCAAGGCAAGCGCTCGCGTCGACTGCCGCCGGCCACGGTGCGACGTCGCCGCGGCGGCAATGCCCCGGGTCCCGATCTCGCCGCCGATGATTACCGCGCCGCTCACCGAGCTCTCACAGGCGCTTGCCGCCAAGCGCTTGTCCAGCGTCGAGCTGGTCGAAGGATTGCTCGCCCGGATCGACAGGGACAACGGCCGCCTCAATGCCTTTCTGACGATCGACCGCGAGCGCGCGCTCGGCGCGGCGCGGTCGGCAGACGCCCAGCGCGCACGCGGTACCGCCGGCCCCCTCACCGGCATCCCGATCGCGCACAAGGACGTCATCATGACCGAGGGTTTGAAGACGACCTGCGGCTCGCGCATGCTGGAGAAATTCATTGCGCCCTACAGCGCCTTTGTCGTCGAGCAGTTTGCAGCCGCGGGCATGGTGCTGATCGGCAAGACCAACATGGACGAGTTCGCCATGGGCTCGTCGAACGAAAATTCATTTTTCGGCCCGGTCAGGAGCCCCTGGAACGCCGACTATGTGCCCGGCGGCAGCTCGGGCGGATCCGCGGTGGCCGTCGCGGCGCGCATGGTTCCCGCGGCGACCGGCACCGACACCGGTGGATCGATTCGACAGCCGGCGGCGCTGTCGGGCGTCTGCGGCATCAAGCCGACCTATGGCGTGTGTTCGCGCTACGGGCTCGTCGCTTTCGCGTCGAGTCTCGACACGCCCGGCGTCTTCGGCCAGACGGCGGCCGACTGCGCGATGCTGCTGACCGCGATGGCCGGCCACGATGCGCGCGACTCGACCAGCCTCGAGCGGCCGCGGGAGAACTACGCGCGATATATCGAGGCGGCGGCGGCGAGCAAGCCGCTCGCGGGCTTGCGCATTGGCTTGCCGCGCGAGTACGCGGGCGAAGGGACCGACCCCGCGGTAGCGGGGGCGATCGAGACCGCGCTCGAACAATTCCGCCGCCTCGGCGCAGTCACGGTCGACGTGACTCTTCCAAACGTCCACCTGTCGGTTCCCGTCTATTACGTTATCGCGCCCGCCGAAGCCTCGTCCAACCTATCGCGCTTCGACGGCGTGCGCTACGGGCATCGCGCGGCGAGCTACAGCGACCTCGACGACATGTACTGCAAAACCCGCGCCGAAGGCTTCGGCGCCGAGGTCAAGCGCCGCATCCTGGTCGGCACCTACGTGCTCTCGCACGGCTATTACGACGCGTACTACCTGAAGGCCCAGCAGGTCCGCCGGCTGATCGCCGACGATTTCCGTCGCGCCTACGACAGTTGTGACCTGATCGTCGGACCGACGTCGCCGACGGCCGCATTCCGGCTCGGAGAAAAAAGCGACGATCCGGTCAAGATGTACCTGAACGACATTTTTACCATCGCCGGGAACCTGACCGGGGCGCCGGCGATGTCGATTCCATGCGGATTCGCCGATATGGGCCTGCCGATCGGCCTGCAAATCCAGGGCGATCACTTCGCCGAGGCGAAAATCCTCGATGCCGCGCATCGCTACCAACAGGTCACCGACTGGCATCGCCGCGTGCCGCCGGCGTTCGCGCCATGAGCGCGGAAGGGAGTCCAATGACCTGGGAAGTCGTCATCGGTCTTGAGACGCATGCGCAATTATCGACCGCATCGAAGATCTTTTCCGGCGCGTCGACGGCCTTCGGCGGCCCGCCGAACACGCAGGCCTCGGCGGTCGATATCGCGCTGCCGGGCGTTCTGCCTGTGTTGAACAAAGGCGCGGTCGATCGCGCGATCCGGTTCGGCCTGGCCGTCGGCGCAACGATCAACCGGAAGAGCGTGTTCGCGCGCAAGAACTACTTCTACCCCGACCTGCCGAAGGGCTACCAGATCTCGCAATACGAAATACCCGTCGTTCAGGGGGGATCGATCGCGATCGTGTCGCCGACCCGCGGCGAAATCCGCGTCGCGCTGACCCGTGCGCATCTGGAGGAGGACGCCGGAAAATCGCTGCACGAGCGGACCGCCCTGCCCGGGACGCCAGGCTACGACATGACCGGCATCGATCTCAACCGTGCCGGCGTGCCGCTGCTCGAAATCGTCTCCGAGCCCGATATGCGCTCGGCCGCCGAGGCGGTCGCGTACGCCAAAAAGCTGCACGCGCTGGTGCGCTGGATAGGCATCTGCGACGGCAACATGCAGGAAGGAAGCTTCCGCTGCGACGCCAATGTCTCGGTGCGGCGGCACGGCGAGGCGAAGCTCGGCACGCGCTGCGAGATCAAGAATCTGAATAGCTTCCGTTTTATGCAGCAGGCGATCGAGTTCGAAGTGCATCGCCAGATCGAGCTGATCGAGGATGGCGGCACCGTCGTCCAGGAAACGCGCCTGTATGATCCGGAGCGCGGCGAGACGCGTTCGATGCGCAGCAAAGAGGACGCGCAGGACTACCGCTACTTTCCCGATCCCGACCTGCCGCCGCTCTCGATCGACGAGCCATGGATCGAGCGGATACGCGCCGGGATGCCCGAGCTCCCCGAGGCGATGCGGACCCGTCTGGTGCGCGAATACGCGCTGCCGGCGGCGGACGCCGCGCTGCTGGTTTCGCACCGCGAAATGGCGAGCTACTTCGAGCGGCTCGTTGCCGCCGGCGTCGATCCGCGACTCGCTGGCAACTGGCTGCTCGGTGAAGTATCGGCTGCGCTCAACAAGGCGGAAATCGATATCGCGGATGCGCCGGTGTCATCGACGCTGCTCGCCGGCATGCTGCGACGCATCGCCGACGGCACGATTTCGGGCAAGCTCGCCAAAGAGGTTTTCGAGGCGATGTGGGAGGGCGAAGGCGACGCCGACGCGATCATCGCAGCCCGCGGCCTCAAGCAGATTTCCGATGCCGGCGCCATCGAGAAGATCGTCGCCGACGTACTTGCTGCCAACGCAGCGATCGTCGCCGAGTACAAGGCCGGCAAGGACAAGGCGTTCCAGTCGCTGGTCGGCAAGGCGATGGCGGCGAGCCGCGGGAAGGCGAATCCAATCGAGGTGAACGCCGCGCTGAGGAAAATGCTGGGCTGAAATCAGCGTGCGCTGGCGCGCTGGGCACGCGCCGGCCGCGGATGTATAGTTCCGCCCACGTTGCCGACCGGGGAAAAGCAATGTCGACGATTCCGCTGCCGCAGAGAAGCACATGGCGTCTGCGCGGCAAATACCTGCTGTTCGCGTTGATCGGCCTGATGATTCTGTATGTCATTCAGCACAACGAAGCGTTTCTGTTCAACGACGCCGACCCATCGTGGGAGCATTACCAGCCGATCAAATGGTGGCTGCTTCCGCATGGCATGGCCGGCGCCATCGCGATTTTTCTCGCGATCTCGCAGTTCTCGACCCGTATTCGCGCCCGGCA
>DATBBM010000062.1:0-1585 GCA_036270955.1 Casimicrobiaceae bacterium
CGGTTTCGCCGTCAGCGGCGCGCAGCCGGCCCGCGTCGCCGTTCCAGGCTGCGGCTGACGGGATACGGAATGTATTGCCCGGCGCGACTGCGAGGCCGTTCGGTCGACGCGCCGTGCTCGTCGACGACGTCGAGGAACTCGTATCGATTGGCCACGGTGATCCAGGAGTCGCGCATCCTGACGTAGAACTCGCGCTCGTCTTTCTCGTCGGCGTCCTGCGCGAGCTTTGCGCATTGAGCAGCCATCCGCCATGCGTGGTCGGATTTCGATCGCATCGACCTGCTTTCTGTTTTGCCGGCACCCCAACGATTGATGATATGCCTATCGTGTTCGGCGTCTGTTCGATCAGCGACTCAGCGGGAACTTTTTTTGTGCTTGCGTGCCGGCACTATATGGAACGAAATGGAGCCGTCCGTTTTCCTCGTTAAGCGGGAGAAGGGTCATGCCGCTCTATTTCTTCCATCTCAGCTTCGGCGATCACACCGTGCCCGATGATGAAGGCGTTGAATTGCCGGACCGATCGGCCGCCCGCGCAGAGGCGTTGGCGGTGATCCGCGACCTGTCCAATCCCGAGGTCGCCGGCAATCCGCGGCGCTGGGCGAGTTGGTTCTTACAAGTGGCGGACGAAGGGGGGGGATTCCTGCGCCTGCCCATAGGCCATCCCGCGCTCGAGATCGTGACGCCGGATACCTCTCGCGCTGAACAGCCCGAGTTAATGCCCATCCGGCCGGCCGCGACGGCCGCCACCCGGTAGCGCACCACTTCGAGGGGCGATCGGCGCTCACCGCATCGCAAACAAGCTGCCCTGGCATCCTCCCATCTGGGAGTCGTACCGGGTGGGTGATAGAGTCTCGTTGCATGACGCCGCAGCGCCGTCATCGGAACTTTTTGAACATAGATCGATTGAACATCGGATACATACGCTGAACGCAGGGCGCTATCGGTAAAGGCAATTTCGGCCTAATGTGATCGGCGGGGCGTCGCTGTCGTAAAGCAGGAGTCAACTCCGATGCCGTACGGCACGCCCCCCGTTGCCCGGCAGTTGGAGCACGGAAAGTTCAACCGATTCTTGGCGGCGCTGCCGCCGCGCGACTTTTCCCTGCTGGCGCCGCATCTGCGAACGACCCCGCTCGAGCGGGGCGTGATGCTGTACGACGTGGGGGAAGAGATCGAGCACGTCTATTTTCCGCACACCGGCATGGTCTCGCTGGTGGCGGTCATGCAGAGCGGCGCGACGGTCGAAACCGCGACCATCGGACGCGGCGGCGTCATCGGCGCGAGCGCCGCCCTGGGCGCGAGGTCAACCTTCGGCCGAGCGATCGTCCAGTTGCCGGGTTCGGCGGCGTGGCTCGCAGCGTCCCAGTTTCATGCTGCGGCCAACGAAAGCCAGGCCATTCGCGACCTCGTCGTGCGCTACAACGATCTGCTGCTTGCTCAGGTCCAACAGTCGGTCGCGTGCAACGCGCTCCATGCGCTGGAGTCGAGGCTTTGCCGCTGGTTGCTGCAGACGCACGATTGCGTCGACGGCGATGCGATCCCGCTGACGCAGGAATTTCTCGGGCAGATGCTCGGTGTGCGGCGCACC
>DATBBM010000063.1:0-35372 GCA_036270955.1 Casimicrobiaceae bacterium
GGTGTCGAATTCGGCTTCGGCCTGGCCGCTGACGACGGCGGCGAGATGGAATATGGAATCGGTGTCGGGTGTCACCACGCGCTCGATGACCGCGGGATCGGCAAGGTCTCCGGCAATCGCGGTGACGCGGGGGTCGGCCACCGAGGCCGCCGCCACGTCGAGCAGCACCAGCTGCCGCAACGGACGGGGCTTGCCCGCAGTATCGACGAGACTGCCTCGTGCGAGCAGTTTTTGGGCGAGACGGGTGCCGAGGAAGCCGGCGCCGCCGGTGATCACGATGCGCATCGAAGACTCCATCCGATGAAAACAGAAAGGCGGTGTTCGTGTGGCCGGGCGTGTGCCGCATTATAAGATGGGAGCCCTGCGCTTGAGACCGGGTTGGGATGTCGCGTCCGATCGAACTCGAGATTTGTGCGGCGATTGAACAGCGCGGCTGGGCGGTGGGTGCCGCTTTCATGCCGGAGCAGGCGGTAGCCGCCCTTCGCGCAGAAGCGCGCCGCCGGGACGCCGACGGTGAATTTCACGCCGCCGGTATCGGCCGCGGTTCGAGCCGCGTGGAGCGCGCCGACATTCGGGGCGATCGCACGCTGTGGCTCGACGAGCGCATCTACTGTGCTGCCGAGTCGCCACTTTGGACGGCGCTCGCGGGGCTGCGCGCCGCGCTCAACGAGACCTTTTTTCTCGGGCTGAACGCATTCGAAGGCCACTATGCCCTGTATCCGCCTGGCGCGTTCTATCGCCGTCATCGAGACAGCTTCCGCGACGACGACGCTCGCGTCATCTCGTCCGTGCTTTATCTGAATGAAGACTGGTCGGCCGGCGACGGGGGGGCGCTGCGCTTGCATTTGCCCGAAGGAGCGCACGACATTTTGCCGACGGGCGGCACTCTGGTCTGTTTTGTCTCGGAGCAATTCGAGCACGAGGTCCTGCCGTCGATGCGCGAGCGCCTGGCGATCGCCGGATGGTTCCGCCGCCGGGCGTAGCGACGGCGCTTCGCGTCCGATCGCCGTGCACGCATGCTAGAATCGCGTCGCTCGATCGGGGCGATCGCTCGCTTCGAAGGTCGATTTCCCCGCCGCACCGTTTGCCACCCCTTACCCTTGTGAGATGTCCGCCGCGACCGCCCTGCCGGCACGATTGGTGATTGCGACGCGCCGGTCGGCGCTCGCGCTGTGGCAGGCCGAGCACGTACGCTCCCGCCTCGCGGCGCTCTATCCTTCGTGCGTGATCGAGCTGCTCGGCCTGACCACGCAGGGCGACAGGGTGACCGATCAGCCGCTCGCCGACATCGGCGGCAAGGGGCTGTTCATCAAGGAGCTCGAGCAGGCGATGCACGAAAATCGCGCCGATCTCGCCGTGCATTCGCTCAAGGATGTGCCGATGGACATGCCGCAGGGCTTTACCCTGGCGGCGATCATGACGCGCGAGGATCCGCGCGATGCCCTGGTCTCGAGTCGATGCCGATCGCTCTCCGAGCTGCCGTCGGCGAGCGTCGTCGGGACATCGAGCCTGCGGCGCGAAGCGCAGCTGCGCGAGCGCCATCCGCAGCTCGCGGTCAAAGCGCTGCGCGGCAACGTCAACACCCGGCTGGACAAGCTCGATGCCGGACAGTATGCGGCGATCATTCTTGCCGCCGCGGGCTTGCGCCGCCTGGGCCTCGCTCAAAGAATCGCGGCGCTGCTGGATCCTGCAGAGAGTCTGCCTGCGATCGGGCAGGGTGCGCTCGCGCTCGAGTGCCGCGCCGGCCGTGCCGACGTGATCGCTGCGCTGGCGCCGCTTTCCGATGCAGGCACGACGACGGCGGCGACCGCCGAGCGGGCGTTCGGCCGCGTGCTGGCGGGCAACTGCCGCACGCCGCTCGCTGCGTACGCGACGGACCGCGGCGGGCAATTGTGGCTGCGCGGCCTCGTCGCCAGCCGCGACGGGGGTCAAGTCCTGCGCGGCGAGCGCTGCGCATCGGCCAGGACCGTCGGGGAAGCGGCGGCGCTCGGCGAGGCGCTCGGTGCCGAATTCCTGCAGCGCGGCGCCGCCGCGATGCTGGCCGACGCATGAGCGAGGCGGGAGGATTGGAACGCCTGCGCGAGCAGGGCGAAGCCAAGGCGCGCAGCGCGCGTCTGCGAGCGCTGGCGGTGCCCGAAGCGCTGTGGATTGCCCACCCGGGTCGCAATGAGGGCACCCGAAGGGCCGTCGCCGAGCGATTGCGCGCAGGCCGACACGCGATCCTGCGTCAGTCGCGGTCGGCCAAGGAGGCCTGATAAATGAGCGGGCCGCTGCGCGGCGCGGGCGTCGTGATCACGCGCCCCGCGCGGCAGGCTGCCCAGCTGGCTAAGCAGATCGCCGCCGTCGGCGGCACGCCGCTGATCTTTCCGACGATCGCGATTCTTCCGCCCGACGACACTCGGGCGCTCGACGACGTGCACCGGAGGCTCGCTCAATTCGACTACGCGATTTTCGTAAGCGCGAACGCCGCGGAATTCGGCGTCGGCAACCCTGCCGCGTGGCCCGCTGCGCTCCCCGCGTTCGCACCCGGTCCCGGCACGGCGGCGGCGCTCGCCGGGGCCGGCATCGACGACGTGCGCCAGCCGCGCACGACGATGGACAGCGAGGGTCTGCTCGCGTTGGACGAGTTCGCCGCCCCTTCCGGCAAGCGCGTGGTGATCTTTCGCGGCGGCGCCGGACGCGATCTCTTGGCCGACACGCTGACTGCGCGCGGCGCGCATGTCACCCGGGTCGACTGCTACCGGCGGGCCCGGCCGCAGAGCGGCGCGGAAGGACTTATCGAGGCATGGCGCGAGCGTCGTATCGATGCGGTGACGCTGACCAGCAGCGAAGGTCTGGACAACCTCTGGGAAATGCTCGACTCGTACGGCCGCAGCGAGCTTGCCGCGACGCCGGCCTTTGTCTCGCATCCGCGCATCGCCCAACGCGCGCATGCGCTCGAGCTCGCGCACGTCATCGTCGCCGAGCCCACCGACGCCGGACTGATCGCCTCGTTGCTACAATACTTCGACACCGATTCCTGATGGACCTCCAATGCCAGTCGACATTCTGATCACCGCGCCACTGCCGCCTTTTCTCTACGACCCGCTGAAGGCCGCCTATCGCTGCCATGACTATCACCAGGCGAGCGATAAGCCGGCACTGTTGGCCGCCCAGGGCGCCGCCATTCGCGGCTTGGTGCAGGGTGGAGGCACGGTGACTGCGACCAAGCTGCTCGATGCGCTGCCCAAGCTCGAGATCATTTCGGTGTTCGGCGTCGGCTACGACGGCGTGCCGACCGCATATTGCCGGCAACGCGGCATCAGGGTGACCAATACGCCGGACGTGTTGACCGACGATGTTGCCGACGTCGCGCTCGCGCTGGTGCTGATGACCGGGCGCGGCTTCGTGCGGCTGAATCGCTTCGTGCACGCAGGCAAATGGGAAAAGGGAAGCCCCGAGTTGACGACCAAGCTGAGCGGCAGAAAGGTCGGCATCCTGGGGCTGGGCAGGATCGGCAAGGCGATCGCCGAGCGCGTCTCGGCAATGGGCATGAAGGTCGCCTATACGGGGCGCAAGCCGCAGGATGTCGGTTACGAATACGTCGCCGACCTGAAGGCGCTGGCCGCTGCCGTCGACTTCCTGATCGTCGCGTGTCCGGGAGGCGAGGCCACCCGGAATATCGTCAATGCCGATGTGCTCGCGGCGCTCGGCAAGAAAGGCACGCTGATCAACATAGCGCGCGGCTCCATCGTCGACGAGCCGGCGCTGGTCGCCGCGCTGGAGGCGGGCACGATCAAGGCGGCGGGGCTCGACGTCTTCGCCGACGAGCCGCACATTCCTGCGGCGCTGACCGCGATGGAAAACGTCGTGCTTCTGCCGCACGTCGGGAGCGCCACCCGCGAAACGCGGCAGGCGATGGGCGATCTGTGCAAGGCGAATCTCGACGCGTGGTTCGCCGACAAGAAAGTGCTGACGCTGATTCCCGAGCTGAAGTAGGTCGCGCCGGCGGCGCTTTGCGCCGCGGTGTTACTCGGGAGGGACGACCGGCTTCGTCGCCGGCGCGAACAGCACCGCCGATAGCGATGCCAGCACCAGCGCGAGCGCGATGTATTCGCTCGGTCCCGGCCGCTCGCCGAGGAAGATGATTCCCGACAGCACGCCGACGACCGGCACGGGCAGCGACGACAGCGAGCTGACCGCGACCGGGAGCGTGCGCGCCATCGTGAACCATGCCCAGTGCGCGAGGGTGCCGGCGAGAAAGATGTTGTATAGCACCGCGAACCACGCCGTGCCTGACATGTGGGCCAGTGAACTCACCGCATGATCGTCAAACAGCGGTACGCAGATCGCGATCGGTAGCCAGCCGATCAGCATCATCCAACCGGTCAACGTGTTCTGCGGCAGCGGCGGCTTCCAGCGCCGAAGCAGCACGGTGCCGAACGCCCATGAAACCGCGGCGGCAAGGATGAACAAGGTACCTATCGGCGAGCGCGTGATATGCCGCGCGTCTTCGCCGAGCAGGACCGCCATGCCTAGCATGCCGAGCACGAGTCCGATGATCTTCCGGCTCGAAAGCGGCTCGTGCAGCAACGCCATGCCGAACAGCACCGTCCAGACCGGCATCGTGTACGCCAGGATCGCGGACCGGCCGGCGGGCATCTGCTGGACGCCGAAAAGAATCAGACCGTTCCATGCCGCAATGTTGAACAGCGCGAGCGCCAGGACCTTGCCCCAATGCTCGCGCGGGATCCGGATCGAATCCCCCGACAACCGCGCGGCCAGCAACAAGCCGATCGCGGCGAACGGAAGCGTCACGCTACGAAACGTCAGCGGCGCGAGCTCGGTGACGCCGAGCTTCAGCACAGGCCAGTTGCATCCCCAGACCAGGGTCAATATCGCGACCAGAAAGAGCCCCGAGGCCGAAACGCGCCGCGCGGCCCGACGAGCCGAAGTCATCGAACGATCGCGCCCGCAGCGGTGATCACGGCCGTCGCCCGTCCGGGCGCAGGCTGGCCGCACCGTCGCCGTATGTCGCCTGGTGCAGCGAGCGCGCCTGCGTCACCCATTGATCGCGGCGGATGCGACCGGGAAACTCGGGCAGACGCGCGTCGAACTCGTCGATGTCTCGCTCGCTCCATTGCGCGATCTGCTGGAAGCTCATGACGCCCAGGTTGTGCAGCATGCGCTCGAGCACCGGTCCGACGCCGACGATCAGCTTCAGATCGTCGGGTCCTGCCGCGCCCGACAGAATCGGAGGCGGCGCGTTGTTCTCGATGTCGATCACCAGCTGTCGATAGCGGGCATTGTCAGCCCGCGCGTTCGCCAGCGCGGCGAACAGTCGCCTCCGGTCTTCGCCGAAAGCGGCGGCCTGATAACGGATCACATCCGCGCCGGCAAGCGCCTGCCGCAGATGGGCTGCTTCGGCTTCGCCGCTGCGTATGATCCGCGCCTTTTCGGCGCCGATGCGCTCGGCATCGACGGGGGAGACGGCGGCAGCCGGATCGATGGCGCCGATCACCGTCGAGCCTGTTGGCGTGCCGGCCGCCAGTTGACGCCGGCGCAATCCGTACGCGTAGCCGGTCAGCGCGGCGACTGCAACGACGGCTATGAGTGCAAGGATGAGCATCGGATTGAAAAGGCGGGGCCGCGGGACGATAAGGCTTAAGCGGACGTGCGAGCATTCTAGTGGAGCGTGAGGTTCCCGGCCAGCCCGGCCGTGAGCGACCGGCCGTCCTGCTACAATCAACTACGTCTGCGCTCGCCTTCACTACGATGCCCGAACCGGCGGCCGACCGCCCCGCTTCTTCCTCGCCACCGCCCCGAATCCCGGCCACTGCGCCTGCGTCACCGCGCCTTGCGCTCTGGGCGTGGGTTGCCGTGCTGGCGATCGCTGTTGCGCTCGCGGCAGCTTGGCTCGACGCTCGCCGTGGGCAGCGCGAGCTGCGCATCGACCTCGCGAAGCGTCTCGCCGAAATCGAATCCGCCCAGCAGGCGACGCGCGCCGTCGTCAAGGATGCCCAGGACAACATGCGAGACGCGCAGGCGAAGATCGCGCTTCTGGAGAATCGCCTCGGCGAATCGCAGGCGCAGCAGTCGGCACTCGAGGCGCTGTACCGCGACCTTTCGCCGTCGCGCGACGAATGGGCGCTGACCGAGGTCGAGCAGGTGCTGATGCTCGCCAGCCAGCAGCTGCAGCTGGCCGGGAACGTCCGCGGCGCGCTGGCGGCGCTTCAGGTCGCCGACACCAAATTGCAGCGGCTCGACCGGCCGCAATTCGTACCCCTGCGCCGCGCGCTGGCGCGGGACATGGACCGGCTGAAGGCCGTGCCGTACGTCGATGTCTCTGGATTGTCGTTGCGGCTGGACGAGGCGATCGCGCAGGTCGATGCGCTGCCGCTGGCGATCGAGGAAAGGCTGGATGTGCCGCCGCCGCCCGCGGCGCCGCAGAATGAGGCTGGATGGCGGCGCCTGCTTCGCAGCGCTTGGCTGCAGATACGCCAACTGGTGCGCGTCGAGAACATCGACCGGCCCGAGGCTCCGCTGCTGCTGCCCGAGCAGCAGTTTTTCCTGCGCGAGAATCTGAAGCTTAGACTCCTCTCGGCACGCTTTGCGCTGCTGTTTCGCGACCAGGCCAACTTTCGCGCCGACCTCAGTGCCGTCGAGGCATGGCTCGCCAAGTATTTCGACACGCGATCCAAACCGGTGCAATCGCTGCAAACGCTGCTCAAGCAGCTGAAGGCGACCGACATGACGGCCGAGCTGCCGGGACTCGGCGCCAGCCTCGATGCGGTGCGCGTGCTGCAGATCGCGCGCGACAAGCCGCAGCGCTAGAGCGGCAAACGCGTCACCAGCGCCACACCCGCCGCCATGCGCTTTCTCTTCTGGTTCTTGCTGCTCGCCGCGGCGGCGGTGGCCGCCGCGCTGGCGGTCAAGCTGAATTCCGGTTATGTGCTGCTAGTCACGCCGCCGTACCGGATCGAGCTTTCGCTCAACCTGCTGCTGTTGATCGCCGTCGTCGGTTTCGCCGCGCTGTATGTCGCAATCCGCGTGGCAGTGCGCACCGCCCGCCTTCCGCAAACGGTGCGCGCGTGGCGCCGCCGCCAGAAGCTGGAACGGGCCCGTTCGGCTCAGGACTCCGCCGTCGTCGCATTGCTGGAAGGACGCTACGGCAAGGCGCAGCAGCGCGCGCTGGAAGCGCTGGCCATACCGGGTTCCAGCGGACTCGACGCGATCATCGGCGCGCGCGCCGCGATCGACGTTCGCAATTTCGACTCGGCCGAGGCGATGCTCAGCCGCCCTGACGCGCAAGCGAACAGCCTGGCGGTCGCCCGCTTGATGCTGCTCGCCGAAATCGCGCTCGAGCAGGGCCAGCCGCAACGCGCGCTCGACACGCTCCGCGATCTGCGGCGCGAGGCCGGCATGCACACGGCGGCTCTGCGGCTCGAGCTGCGCTGCCTGCAGGCAGCGCGGCGCTGGGCCGACATCGCGCCGCTACTGGATCAGCTGGTCCGGCGCAAAGTGTTCGACAGCACGCAAGCCGAGCACGTGCGAGTGACGGCGCAAAGCGAGCAGCTGAAGATGCTGACGCACGACGCCGCCGGCTTGCGCGAATATTGGAACAGGCTGCCGGATGCGGCGAAACGGCATCCTAAAGTCGCTCGCGCCGCGGCCCAGAGCTTCCTTCAGCTCGGCGGCGACCGGGAAGCTGTCGAAATCCTCACCGAGAGCCTCGAGCGCGAATGGAACTCGGAGCTAGTCGAGCTGTACGGCGAATGTCGTCCGGCCGACGCCACCCGCCAGCTCGAACAGGCCGAGCGCTGGCTGTTGCGTCATAACCAGGATCCGGTGCTGTTGAGAGTTCTCGGCACGCTGTGCCAGCGGCGGCAGCTCTGGGGCAAGGCGCAAACGTATTTCGAGGCCAGTCTCGCGCTCGACGATGGCTGGCGCGCGCATCTGGCGCTCGGGGAAATGCTCGGACACCTGAACCGCGACGACGAGGCGAACGCCCATTTCGTCGCAGCGCTCAAGCTGGCAACCGGCGAACTGCGGCGTGGCTGACGCCAGTCGGGGCTAGTCGACGAGTTTCCGGCTTTTGAGGAGATTCGCCAGCGCGATTGTGAAGCGCGGCACGTCGGTGCCGTCTATGTGCGAAGTGTCCGGCAGCACGAACGCCGTCATCTCGGGTACGTCGCGAAAATCGATCATCGTTGCCGGCGAGCGCCGCGCATAGGCGTCCCAGAATCGGTCGCGCGGAAAATTGGCCTCGTCCAGCGCCAGGCTCTCGTCGGCCGCGGGTTCCCGGAAAAAGACGACGCGGCCGCCGCGCCGCTGGATTTTCTCGACCCACGACGATACGGCGTCAAGGTCGCGCAGCCAGGTCTTGGCATCGGTCGGCGGCTCCTCGCGATAGTAGCGGACCAGGTCGGCAACGCGCGATGCCCGGATGCCGGGGAGATCGGGCCGGTGATAGTCGATGAAACCGGCGCGGTCGGCGCGCACGACGACATGGTCGTTCATCGGTGGCCCTTCGCCGGCGATCCATCGCTCGATGATATTGGTCGCTGCGAACGCTGATCGGACGAACACGAGATTTTCCTGCAGCGCGGTCAACAGCTTGCGATGGATCCACCGCGCGAGCGTCCAGCGATGGCGGTAGTGGTCGAAATAGCTCTGCTGCATCTCCCAATGCCGGTGTTGCATGCCGCGCGAATCGACGCCGACGATCGCGAGGCCGATGAACGACCGGTCGTCGGCCAGCTCGCGCAGCGCCGCAAGCGGATATCTGCCGTTGACCGCGAGCATCGCGACCGGCCGGCCGCCGAGCTCGCGCGAAAGCAGCTCCGGGTCGACGCCGAACTCGATGCGCGACGCGCCCAGTAGCGCCACCGCGCGTGGCGAATTCCGGATGCGATCGAGTTGCATCGACCACAGGTCGGCGTCGTCCTGCACGGTGAGCAGATAGCCGCGCTGGCGCAGCAGCCACTCGTATCCGACGGCGAGAAGCGCGCACACGAGCAGCGCGGCGATCCAGGCGTGCAGCCACTGTCGATTCATCGTCAGAACTGGAAATAGATGAACGCCGGATTGAATCCGGGTGAGAACACGACGGCGGCCAGCGCCAGCGCGATCCAGGCTGCGCGCGGCGCGACGGACAGGCGATCGAGCCAGTCCCATCGGCGCAAATGGCCGAACAGGATATGCGAGCCGACTACGCTTGCGCCCAGCACGAGCGCGACGATCGCCTCGCTGAACGGAACCAGCGTCGAGTGCCGGCCGGGGCCGAACATCGATGCGAGAATCGAAGCTCCCTGGCCGAACGAATGCGCGCGGAAGAACACCGCGGCGATGCTGAACATTCCGAACGTTGCCACGGCGAGTGCCGCCCGGCCGAAGCGGTTGTCGACCTTGCCGAAGTCCCAGACGTATCGCTTGATCAGATGCTCGGCGCAGATGAAGACGCCCTGCAGCCCGCCCCAGACGACGAACGTCCATGCCGCGCCATGCCAGAGGCCGACCAGCAGGAACGCGAACAGCAGGTTGGCTTCGCCGCGGAGCCTGCCGCGGCGATAGCCGCCGAGCGGGAGAAAGACGTAATCGCGGATCCAGCTCGCCAGCGACATATGCCAGCGCGTCCACAGCTCGGCCATGCCGACCGAACCGAAGGGGCTTTCGAAATTCATCGGGAAGCGGAAGCCGAACATCAGCGCAACACCGATGGCGCAGAGCGAATAGCCGGCGAAGTCGCAATACGCCTGCAGAGAGAACGACGTCGCGCCCAGCCAGCTTTCGCCGAATCCCGCCTTGACGCCTGACGCAAACACGCGGTCGACGACCGGCGCGAACACGAGGTCGGCCAGGCAGACCTTGAGGGCCAGACCGGAGACGAACAGCGCCAGGCCCTTGCCGACTTCAGCCGAGCGCCACGATTTCGGCTCGACGCACTGCGGCGAAAAGTCGCCGTACCGGAGGATCGGTCCGGCGACCAGATGCGGAAAGAACGTCACGTACAGACCATAGTCGAGCAGGCTCTTCGACACGGCGATGCGCCTGCGGTAGACATCGATCACGTACGACAGGCTCTCGAACGTATAGAACGAGATGCCGACCGGGAGCAGTATCCCGAGCGACACCGGCTCGAAATTGATGCCGAACACATGCAGCAGGTCGACGGCGTTGTCGGAAAGGAACTGCGCATACTTGAAAAAGCCGAGCGAGCCCAGGTTGATGGCGATCGACGAGGCGAGAATCGCGCGGCGGTACGACGGGCGCTGAACCCGGTCCATCCAGTGCGACGCCAACCAGTCGAAACCTGTCGTCGCGATGATCAACAGCACGAAAAACGGGTTCCACGCCGCGTAGAACAGATAGCTGGCGCCCAGCAGGAAGACCTTGCGCACGGTCCACGAGCGCACCGCCCAGTAGCCGGCGAAAATGGCGGCGAGAAAGACGACGAAGGTCAGCGAATCGAACGTCATGGCGGCCGCCGGCGCGTCAGGGCGCTATCGCTTCCCTACGCCGGCGCCTCGACCTGCGCCGCATAGGTGAACGAATCGGCGTAGAAGGCCTCCGGCGGCAGCTGTCGCAGCTCGGTGAATTCACGACGTGCGACGTCGATCATCGCCGGCCCGCCACACGCATAGACCTGATAGCCGGACAGGTCGGCGAAGTCAGTCATCACCGCCTTGTGCACGAAGCCCGTCCGGCCCGGCCAGCGGTCGTCGGGCAGCGGATCGGACAGCACCGGGATGAATGTGAAGTTCGAGTGTGCGCGTTGCCATTCGACCGGAAGATCCGGCAGGTAGAGATCGGCGCGCGAACGTACGCCCCAGTAGAGCACGATCTGGCGGTCGATGTCGTGGTGGAACGCGTGCTCTATGATCGCCTTGATCGGCGCGAAGCCGGTGCCGCCGGCGACAAAGATGATCGGCTTGTCCGACTCTTCGCGCAAAAAGAAATTGCCCAGCGGCCCCTCGATCCGCAGGATCTCGCGACCCTTGAATTCGTTGAACAGCTGCCCGCTGAAATAACCACCCGGAACGTGCCGGATATGCAGGTCGAGCAGCGCGTCGTCCTCGGGCGCGGTCGCGATCGAAAAACTGCGCCGGCGCCCGTCCTTGAGCAGAAAATCGACGTATTGCCCGGCCAGGTATTGCAGCCGGTCATTGGCCGGAAGCTTCAACGAGACGATCGCGACGTCGGCGGCGACCTTGTCGATCTTTTCGATCCGGCAGGGCAGTTTGCGGATGCGGATGTCGCCGGCCTTTCGCACTTCGCGTACTTCGACGACGAGGTCGCTCTGCGGGCGGGCGACGCAAAGCAGCGCATAGCCCTGTCTCTTCTCAGTATCGGTCAGCGTGCCCGGCTGGTAGTGTCCGTAGTCGACGACGCCCTCGAGCAGATGGCTCTTGCAGGTTCCACAGGCGCCATTGCGGCAGCCATAGGGAATCATCAGATCGGCGCGCATCGCCGCGGCGAGCACGGTCTCGTCTTCGTCGCATGCGAACGAATGCTCGCTGGGCTTTATGGTAATCTGGTGCGGCATCGGTAGACTTTAAGCGCGCAGCGTAGAGACGGCGGTGATCAGGGTCTTGTTAATTGGCTGTGGCGATATCGCGCTGCGCACCGCCGACCTTCTGCGCGGCAAGGTGCGGCTGTACGGGCTCACGCGCCGGCGCGACGAGATACCGAAGCTGCGCGGCCGCGGCATCGTGCCGATCATCGGCGATCTCGATCGCTATCACAGCCTCGAGCGCCTGCGGACGGCGCCTTTCGCAGTGCTGCATTTCGCGCCGCCACCGGCCGAAGGCCGCGACGATCCGAGAACGGCAAGGCTCGTCGCGGCCCTGACAAAAGCGCGAATTATACCGCAGCGCTTCGTCTACATCAGCACGACCGGCGTCTATGGCGATTGCGCCGGCGCGCGAGTCGGCGAAACGCGTCCGCGCAAGCCTCAGACGCCGCGCGCAAGGAGACGCGTCGCCGCCGAGGACAGGCTGCGCAGCTGGGCGCGTCGATACGGCGTCAGTCTTTCGGTGCTGCGTGCGCCCGGCATTTACGCCGAAACGAGGCTGCCGCTCGACCGCATCCGTCAGGGAACACCGGTGCTTCGGCCCGAAGAAGACGTCTTCACCAATCACATTCATGCCGACGACCTGGCGCGCGCCGCAGTCGCCGCGGTATTTCGCGGCAAGCCGAACCGCGCGTACAACGTCAGCGACGATGCCGAGCTCAAGCTCGGCGCCTGGCTCGACGCGGTCGCCGATGCATTTCGCCTGCCTCGGCCGCCGCGCGTGTCGTGGGACGAGGCCGAAGCGCGGATTGCACCGATGCTGCTTTCGTTCATGAGCGAATCAAGGCGGCTTTCCAACGCGCGGATGAAGCGCGAGTTGCGTGTCCGGCTCGAGTTCGCGACTCCCGATGCGATGCTCGCGGACATTGCGCCGCGCGCGCTCAAGAAGCAGCTTGCGCTGCCGCTGGGCGTGCGATGACGGGCGGCGGCGGGCCCGGCTCGGGGGCGGCGGCGCCGTCCCGCTGGCAGGCGATCGCGGCGCGGATCGACGCCTACGAGCGCCTGATACGGCTCGACAAGCCGATCGGTACGCTGCTGCTGCTTTGGCCGACGCTGTCCGCGCTCTGGCTCGCGGCGTTCGGGTCGCCGTCGTGGATCGTGGTCGGGATTTTCGCGCTAGGCACGCTGTTGATGCGCTCGGCCGGTTGCGCGATCAACGACTACGCCGACCGCAATTTCGACCCGCACGTCGAACGCACTGCCAATCGTCCGCTGGCGCGCGGCGAGATTGCGCCGTGGGAAGCGCTCGCCGTCGCCGCGACGCTCGCTTTCTGCGCGCTGCTTCTGGTGCTTCCGCTCAACCGGACGACGATTCTGCTTTCGGTGCCGGCTCTGCTGATCACCGCAGCGTATCCGTACTGCAAGCGGGTTTTCGCGCTGCCGCAGGGTTTCCTCGGCATCGCGTTCTCGTTCGGCATTCCGATGGCGTTCGCGTCGGTGTATGGCGAGGTGACGCCGCTTGGATGGACGCTGTTCGCGATCAACCTGTTCTGGGTGATGGCCTACGATACCGAGTACGCGATGGTCGACCGCGACGACGACCTGAAGCTGGGCCTGAAAACCTCGGCGATCACGTTCGGCAGGTTCGACGTGCTGGTGGTGATGTTCTGCTACGCGGTCTACCTGACCGGATTGACCTGGATCGGCAGCGAGCGGCAGATGGGACCGCTGTTCTATGTCGGCGTGCTGGCGGCGTCGCTGATAGCGTTGTGGCACTACCGGCTGATACGCAACCGCCGCCGCGCGGATTGCTTCCGCGCGTTTCTAGGCAACCACTGGCTCGGCTTCGCCGTGTTCGCCGGCATCGTCGCGGACTACAGCGTGCGCCTGCACCGGACCCCGTGGTGGCCGCACTGAGCGCCGCGCCAACGCCACCGCCGCTGCAGCGCGGATTGCCGCCGGTGCTCGATGCGACGACGCGCGTGCTGATACTAGGGAGTTTTCCCGGTGTCGCCTCGCTCGCCGCACGCCAGTACTACGCGCATCCGCGCAATCATTTCTGGCCGTTGCTTGGCGCGCTGCTCGACATGCCTTTGGCGGACCTGACGTACGCGCGCCGGCTTTCCGTATTGCGCGCGCATCGGATCGGACTGTGGGACAGCATCGTGCGCTGTGCCCGCGCGGGCAGCGGCGATGCAGCGATCCGCCGCGCCGAGCTTGCCGAAATCGCGCTGGCACGGCGCCGCGCGCCGGAGCTCGAGCGGGTCTGCTTCAACGGAAAGACGGCCGCCCGGGCGGCGCCGCTATGGCGGGAGGCAGGCTACGTCGTCTGCGTGCTGCCTTCCTCCAGTCCGGCCTACACGCTGCCCTTCGCCGAGAAGCTTGCCGCCTGGCGCGAGACGATAGGCGACGCCGTGCAGAACGGCCGTCGATCGCGGAAGACCTTCGATGAGGAAACGACCGCGCGCCGACGAGGCGCCTTGGGGCGGGATCCGGGCCGGAGTGGCTAGCGCAACCGCCGTGCAGCACGCCGCCGCACGCGCAGTCCCGCAGCGCCGGCGAGTCCGACCAGCATGGCCAGCAGCGCGAGGCCGGTGGAGTCCAGCGCCGGGATAGCAGTCAGCAGCGGCGGCGCGCGCCCAAGCTGCTTGATCTGGCCGGTCGTGCAATTGAACGTGATCGAGCTGGTGAATGTTGCAGTGCCGGTCAGGTTCGGTCCGGTGTAGGTTGTTATGGTGACGGTGATCGGCGTGTTTGGCGCGAGGCCGCCGCCGAAGCCCAAGATGTGGAAATTCGGATAGTTGGCGTTGAACACGCCGACGTTCGCACCGGTATTGTCGGTGAACTGCTCGAGAAGGCTCGGATTGAGCTTGGACGACGAAACCTCAACGCTGGCCGAGGTCTGCGCGGTCGTGTTGATGAAGGTGTTCAAGTCGAACGCCAGGCCGTTGCATCGACCGGCGAGATTGAGCTGCTTGGGCAGAATCTCGATCGACGGAAGCACGTCGGCCTGAACCACCGCATTGGAGAGCGGCTGTGCACCGTCGGTGCCGGCGTTCGGCGCAGCGATGCCCGCGCTCGCCGAGAACAGGGCAAACGCTCCCAACATCGCCTTAAGCGTCGTTATCGTATTTCGCAAACGGAAATCTCCCGTGGGACCAAGCGCCGCGCTGAAACGATGCGCGCCAGTCGAGCCCAGCATAGTCGCCAGCCTCTGGTCGGGTCCAGCAACGGGGACCGATAGTATCGCCATTCGAACGCAGTGTGGTATCCGCGCGACGCCGACTGTCGCCACACCCCGACAAATCGGACGATTTATGGCTTGTCGCGCACAAAAAAGCCCGCTTGCCCCGCGCAGACGGCCGATCCGGGGCGGCGGCACGCACTGCGCATTGCGCCGCACCGGGTTTGCTAAGATCGGGCAAGGGCGCCGGGACAGGCAATCATGAAATACCACGATCTCCGCGACTTCCTCGCCCAGCTCGAGCGCGACGGCGAAGTCAAGCGCATCGCCGTCGAAGTCGATCCGCGCCTCGAGATGACCGAGATCTGCGATCGCGTCCTCAAGGCGGGCGGTCCGGCGCTGTTGTTCGACGCGCCGAAAGGGCACTCGATCCCGGTGCTGTGCAACCTGTTCGGCACGCCGCGCCGCGTCGCGCTGGCGATGGGGGCAGACGCCGGCGAGGACCCGATCTCGTCGCTGCGTGAAGTCGGAAGGCTGCTCGCGTTCCTCAAGGAGCCGGAGCCGCCGCGCAGTCTCAAGGACGTCTGGCAGAACACGCGTCCGGTATTCATGCAGGTGATGCAGATGGCGCCGAAGGAACGTTCGTCGGCGCCGTGCCAGGAGATCGTGTGGGAAGGCGAAGAGGCGGACCTCGCGCGATTGCCCGTGCAGACCTGCTGGCCGGACGACGTCTCGCCGCTGATCACCTGGGGCCTGACGGTGACGCGGGGCCCGCTGAAAGCCAGACAGAACCTCGGCATCTACCGGCAGCAGGTCCTCTCGCGAAATCGCGTGATCATGCGGTGGCTCAGCGCCAGGGGCGGAGCGCTGGATTTTCGCGACCACGCGCAGCATCGTCCCGGCACGCCGTTCCCGGTTGCCGTCGCCCTCGGCGCCGATCCGGCGACGATGCTCGGCGCGGTGACGCCGGTGCCGGACACGCTGTCCGAATATCAGTTCGCAGGATTGCTGCGGGGAGCGCGTACGGAGATCGTCAAGTGCCTGAGCCACGGTCTCCATGTTCCGGCGTCGGCGGAAATCGTGCTCGAAGGTCACATCCGCCCGGACTCGTCCGACGCCAGCGGCTTCGAAAGCGCGCGCGAAGGCCCGTTCGGCGATCACACCGGCTACTACAACGAGGTCGAGCGTTTTCCGGTACTCACGATCGAGCGCATGACGATGCGCCGGCAGCCGATCTACCACAGCACCTATACCGGCAAGCCGCCCGACGAGCCGGCGGTCCTCGGTGTCGCGCTGAACGAGGTCTTCGTCCCGCTGTTGCAAAAGCAGTTTCCCGAGATCGCCGATTTCTACCTGCCGCCGGAAGGCTGCTCGTATCGGGTGGCGATCGTCAGTCTGAAGAAACAATATCCGGGGCACGCCAAGCGCGTGATGTTCGGCGTGTGGAGCTTCCTCAAGCAATTCATGTACACCAAGTTCGTCATCGTCACCGACGACGACGTCGACATCCGCCAGTGGAAAGAGGTCGTCTGGGCAATTTCGACGCGTGTTGATCCTGCTCGCGACACGCTGATCGTGGAGAACACACCGATCGATTACCTGGATTTCGCTTCACCGGTCGCCGGGCTCGGCGCCAAGATGGGAATCGACGCCACGGCCAAGTGGCCGGGAGAGACGTCGCGCCAGTGGGGTCGGCCGATCGCGATGGACGATGCGACTAGGCGCCGGGTCGACTCGCTATGGGCTGCGCTCGGCCTCTAGCGTAAGCCCCGCGGCAGCTTGGCTGCGTCCGCGCCTCGGCCGCCGACCTGGCGTGCGAGAAGCTCGGCGTAGCGCAGCACCAGCGCCAGCGCGTCGGTCCGTCCGACGTCGTCATGCCGGTTGGAAAACTCAGCCAGGAACGGATCGTCGACCAGATCGCCCGTGGCCGATTCGAAGCATTGCACGTCCGAGGCGCCATAATTCGCGGCGATGGCGGTCAGGAGCGCAGGCGTCAGCTGCCGTCCGGAACGCAGAATCGCGAATGCATCGCGCCAATGGTAGGAAAGCTCCTCTGAGCGACCCGGCTGCATCAGGCACGACAGCCAGCCGACGGCGATCTTGGCGCTGAATTGTGCCGCGGAGCGAACGGGCACGTGGGCGATCGCGCAGTCCTCCTCCGCCAACCTCGCGTGGCGCACGATCGGATACGACTCGGCGCCGACGGCGCGCAGGACCAGATGGTTGCCTTCGGCGATCAAGGTCGGACTGTGCAGAAAATGACGCGAGACAACGGCCTTGCTGACTGCGGGCTTCGGCGGCGGCCCCCGGCGCGCACTCTTCAACATCGAGACCGTATCGCGCTCGTGCGCGAAGTCCGGAACATAGCTCTGCCATGACTGGATCGCATGGACTTCCGGCGGCAACGGCTCGAGGATAGCCTCGAGCCGCGCGCGCGACGGGACCTTGAGGAACTCGTCGGCGTCGAGCAGGAAAATGTAGTCGGGGTCGCAGGCGGTGAATACTTCTCGCGCGGTCCGCGTGATCACGGCGGACTGGCGAAAATTGGCATCGCGCTCGACTGTCGTGCGAAGCGGCAGGCCCTCGCCGACGAGAGCGGCGAGAATCTCCGCCGTGCCGTCGCTGGAACCGTGATCGACGATCGCGAGGCCATCGACGACGGTCAGGTTGTGCCGAACGAAGGCCTCGATGATGTCGGCCTCGTCGCGCACCATCGCGACGCCCCAAAGCTTCACCGCGGGAGCTCAGTCGATCGTCGACTGGCGCCACTTGCGCGCGATGCGCGTCACCGCGAACGCGATCGATGCCAGGCGCACCCACCGCGCGTAGCGCTGCAGTCCGAACACCGGCGCGATCGCCTCGACCAGCGCGATGACCGCCGCCGGCTGAGCGACAGCGCTGCCGATCAAGCCGGCCGGGCGCAACGCGCCTCGCACGTCGCCGGCGTGCAGGGCGAATTCCATCCGCTGCAGGCGCAGCTGCGCCACCAGCAGCGATTTCCGTGCCGCCAGTTCGTCCAGGCGTGAGCTCATGGCTTGCGCCGCAAAGCCTCGGCGTCCTCTTCGAGCTGCGACAGCGTTGCGACGAACGGAGAATGCTTCTCTTCCATCCGTTGCTTGAGACGGACCAGGAAGATGATCGCAAGCACAAGGTAGAAGCCGGTGACCGCGCCGACGGCCGTCAGGCGATAGCTGTCCCAGAAGTAGACGATGATGAAAACCGACGCGAACAGCAGCGCGAACAGCACGACCAGAACGGTCGAGAACAGCAGCAGCAGCATCTCCTTGGCGCGTTCGCGCTCTTCGGTGAACTCCACGGTGGCGAGCTCGAGTCGCGTGCGCACCATCGCGAGCGCGGTCGCGGCCAGCTGCGACAGCGCGCTGCCCAGCCCTGCCACCGGTCTGGCGTTCGGGTCGGCCACCGGGTGCTAGCGTCGGCTCAGCGCGAGTCCGGCCAGAAAGCCGATCGCCGCCGCGATGCCGATGGCCTGCCACGGATTGTCGCGCACGTAGTCGTCCGTCACCTTCGCGGCCGCCTTGGCCTTCTCGCTGGCATCGTCGGACATGTCGTGCAACCTTATCTTGGCCGATCGCAGCTTTGCCTCGACCTGCCCGCGCAGGTCATTGGCCTTCTCGCCCGACTCCTTGGCCGCCTGTTTCAACAGGGCTTCCGCTTCGGCCAGCACGTCGGTGAAATCCTTGACGAGCGCTTCGCGGCTGCGTTCGAATTTTGCTGCAGTCATGGTCGTCTCCAGGCAATGAGCGCATTGGCCGCGTTGGCGCGACCCGATATGGCGCTCGGCGGGTATTATAGCGCTGCGCCAAGTCGCGCCGAACCGCTCAGGGAGTGCCGTCAAGATGAGCCGACTCGAGCTGCCTGCCCTCGACCCGACCACCGTCCCCGATAAACGAGGTTCCGGATATCCGGAGCCGTTCAGGAGCCGCATGGGCGATCGCGTCAAGCGACGTCTGGGCGACGCCTGCGGCCTGACCAAATTCGGCGTCAACCTGGTGACCCTGGCTACCGGCTCACAATCGGCGTTGCGCCACTGGCACACGCTGGAGGACGAGTTCGTCTACGTCCTTGACGGCGAGGTGACGCTGGTCACCGACGCCGGCGAGCAGACCCTGGGCCCCGGCATGTGCGCCGGCTATCCGGCAGGCAAGCGCGACGCGCACCATTTCATCAACCGCGGCAAGGTGCCGGCAAGCTATCTCGAGATTGGCAACCGCATCGACGGCGACAAATGTTTCTATCCGGATGACGATCTCATCTGGTGCGACGACGGCAACGGCGAGTACGGTGCGCATCGGGACGGCCGCCGGTATGAAAAATAGGCACCGGCTGACCGGGCCCGGCGACAGGACTTTGCGCGAGCGATCACCCGGGTTTGTCCGACTTCAACCCGTTCAAGAGGAGCAGCCATAATGAGCGAGTCTTCCGCACCGCAGCTTCCGCCGGCCGGCGCCGGCTCCCCGTCGCAGTCGCTGATTTCGACGACGCTCCTGGTCTACGCGCTGTTCGCGGTCGCGGCGATTGCCGGACTCGTCTCGGCGGGGTTGCTGAGCACCCCATTGCTTGGACTTATCGGCCTCATCGCGCTGATCATCGCCTACGTTAAGCGCGGCGAGGCCGCCGGAACATGGCTGCAGTCGCATTACCGCTGGCTCATCCGTACGTTCTGGTTCTCGGTGGTGTGGAACATCGTGGGCTGGCTGGCGGCGGTGACCCTGATCGGCATCCCGATAGCAATCTGCATCTGGATCGCGACGACGATCTGGGTTTTGTACCGGCTGATTCGCGGCTATATTCTTTTCAACGAAAGCAAGCCGATACCCGGCATGTGACCGGCGTCTTCAGCGCGCGGCGCGGCGCGCTGCGTCGTGGCCGTGGTCGTACACCCATTGCACCAGCAGGTCGAGCGGACCCTGCGCGCGCAATGCGTTGCGGTGGTTGACGAAGCAGACGACGACAAAGCGCCGCCCGGCAGGATCGAACACGTATCCGGCAATCGCGCGCACGCCTTCGAGCGTCCCCGTCTTCAGGAACGCCTGATCCGCGACCTGATCGGTCAGGAACCGCCTGCTGACGGTGCCGTCGGTTGCGGCGACCGCCAGCGAGCTCACGTATTCGTCGCGCACGTCGCTGCCATCGGCCGTGATAAGCAGCCGTGCCATGCTGCGCGCGGAAATCCGCTCGCGTCGCGACAGGCCGGAGCCGTTGTCGAGCACCAGCTCGGGGAAGCGGAGCTTGTTTCGCGCAAGCCAGCGCTCGACGGCGCGGGTAGCGTTGGCTGTGGTCGCCGGGGGCGGATGCACGGTCGTCGCCAGGGTCAGGAACAGCTGACGCGCCATCACGTTGTTCGACAGCTTGTTGATGTCGCGCACCGCGTCGTAAAGCGGCGGCGATTGCAGGACGGCGATCGGCGTCGCGTTGCGCGGCGCGCGGCCTTCGCGCACCGTGCCGGCGAAGCTGCCGCCGGAATCGCCCCACATGCGCGCGAAGGCGCCGAACACGTAATGCGGGGCGTCGAGCAGCGCGATGAACCATTCGCGCTCGCCGCAGGCCGCCGGATAATCGCCGCCGAAGCTCACGTCGGCGCCGTCGTCGCGGGCGTCGAATGCGGCGACCAGCCCGCCTTTCCAGTCGCCGCACAGGCCTTCGCTTAGGCGCGGCGCGCCGTGCACCGCGACGCTGGCCATCGCCGGCTCGGTTCGAACCTCGACCGCATTGCCGGCGGCGTTCGGCGCGAACGCGAAGCGAACGCTCTTGAAGTTGACCAGGAGGGCGTCGGGTCCGACGTTGTACGGGCGCAGCGGCTCCGCATCGAATGCGCCGGGGTCGTATGACACCGGCGCAAAGTAGCTGCGATCGACGATCAGATCGCCGCGTATCGTCGATAGTCCGGTCGCCCTCAAGCGCGCGATCAATTCCTGGAATTGCTCGATGGTGATCTTCGGATCACCGTAGCCTTTGAGCACCAGATTGCCTTCCAGCACGCCGCCGGCTATCGGTCCGTCGGCGTACGCTTCGGTCTTCCAGCGGTATTCGGGGCGCAGCAGCTCCAGCCCGGCTAACGTCGTCACCAGCTTCATCGTCGAGGCCGGGCTCATCGGCCGCCTGGGCTGGTGCGAAACGACCGGCTGCGCCACGCCGAGCTCCTGCACGTACGCGCTGACCGCGGCGAGCGGGATGTGCTGCTCGGCAAACGCGCGCGCGACCGGCGTCGGCAATCCCGCGCCGGCGACTGCGGCCAGCGCCAGCGTCAGCGCTGCCAGAGCCGGGCGCAGAAGGGCCCGCATCAAGCGCATGCAACGATCTCCAGCGTGCGCGTCGCCAGCAGCGCCATCTCGTCGTCGGACAGGCAGTACGGCGGCATCCAGTAAATCGTGCGCCCGATCGGACGCAGCAGCAGCTCGCGCTGCAGCGCGGTGGTAAAGCACCAGGAGGCGAAGTCCTCGCGCGCGCTGTCGACTTCGAACGCCCAGATCATGCCGAGGTGGCGAAAGTTTCGAACCTTCGGATGCGCGGCAAGCGGTTGCGCCAGCGTGCTGAGCGTCGACGCCCGGGCACGGTTGGCGACGATCACATCCTCGTCGCGAAACAGGTCCAGCACCGCCAGCGCGGCTCGGCACGCGAGCGGGTTGCCGGAGTACGAGTGCGAATGCAGGAAGCCGCGCGCGACGTCGTCGTCGTAGAACGCCGCATATATCTCGTCGGTCGAGAGCACGACCGATAGCGGAAGATAGCCGCCGGTCAATCCCTTCGACAGGCAGAGGAAGTCGGGGGCGATGTTCGCCTGCTCGCAGGCAAACATCGTTCCGGTGCGCCCGAAGCCGGTCATGATCTCGTCGGCGATCAGGTGGACGCCGTAGCGGGTGCACAGCGCGCGCGCCTGTTCGAGATAGGCCGGATCGTAGACCGCCATCCCGGTCGCACCCTGCACCAGCGGCTCGACGATAAGCGCGGCGATCGTCCGGTGATGCAGGGCCAGATGAGCTTCCAGCGCGGCCGCTGCCGCGAGCGCACGTTGCCGCGCCGTCCGGCCGCCCGAAGCGAGCCGCGCGTCGGGAGATGGCAGAACCGCGGACTGTTGCAGCAGAGGCGCGTAGGCGTCGCGAAACAAGGCGACGTCGGTGACCGACAGCGCACCAAGCGTTTCGCCGTGATAGCCGTGCTCGAGCGCGATGAAGCCGGTCTTGTCGGGCTTGCCGTGATTGCGCCAGTAGTGAAAGCTCATCTTCAGCGCGATCTCCACCGCCGACGCGCCGTCGGAGCCGTAGAAGCAATGACCGAGGGCACCCGGCGCGAGCGAGGCGAGCCGCTCAGACAGCTCGACCACCGGACGTTGCGTGAATCCGGCGAGCATCACGTGCTCGAGATCGCCAAGCTGGGATGCGATCGCGGCGTTGATCTTCGGATGGGCGTGCCCGAACAGGTTGACCCACCACGAGCTGACCGCGTCGAGATAGCGGTTGCCGTCGAAATCGTACAGCCAGGCACCGCGGCCCCGCGCAACCGGAACCAACGGCCAAGTCTCGTGCCGCTTCATCTGCGTGCATGGATGCCAGACGGCGGCACGACTGCGCGCGACCCACGCTGCATTACCCGGCGTCGCGACGTCGGGTATCGATTTCAATTCGGCCGTCATGATGGTCGGACCATTATAGCGGCGCACCGGTCGGCGATCTTCGCGTTGACAGAGTGGCGCCGGCCGCATTACAACCGTCCCGCATGGACGATCCGAAAGACCTCGCGCAAGAGCCGCGCCGCGGGCGATACAGCCGCGCGGCGATCGCGTTGCATTGGCTGACCGCGCTCCTGCTGGTCGGAAGTTTTACCGTGGGCCTGTCGATGGTCGGTCTTCCGTTGGGCCGCCAGAAGCTGCAGTGGTATGCCTGGCACAAATGGATCGGCATCACCGTGTTCCTGGTGACCTGCGCGCGCCTGGCCTGGCGCGCGACCCATCCTGCACCGGACCCGCTGGAGACGATGCCCCCATGGCAGCGCCGGGCATCGGTGCTGGTCCACGACACGCTCTATCTGCTGCTGCTGGTCATTCCGCTGTCCGGGTGGGTCTACAGCTCGTCGACCGGCGTCCAGGTCGTCTATCTGGGGGTGGTCCCGCTGCCCGACCTGGTGCCGAAGGACCGCGAGCTGGCGCGGGTGCTGCTTCTGGTGCATCTGACGTTGAACTTCGCGTTGTTTTCATTGGTCTGTGTCCATACCGCGGCCGCGTTCAAGCACCATTTCATCGACCGCGACACGGTTCTGACGCGTATGCTGCCGCCTTAGCGGTCGGCGATCGAGGGGAAAGGTCACGCCAATGCGCTTGCGCTCGTTTATTCCTTCGCTCGGGATGATGCTCCTCGCCGCCGGTCAGGCCGGCGCCGAGGGCGTGCTGATCGACAAGAGCGAGATCCGCTTCGTGTCCAAGCAGATGGGCATCAACGTCGAGGGCAGCTTCCGGCGCTGGAAGGCCAATATCGTCTTCATGCCCGGCGACCTCGCGCACTCGAAAGCCGACTTCGATATCGAGCTCGCCAGCATCGATCTCGCCAGCGATGAAGCTGAAAGCGAGGTCAGGCACCCGTCATGGTTCGATACGGCAAAGTTCCCGGTCGCCCGGTTCGTCTCGAGCTCGATCAAGGATGTCGGCGGCGGCAAGTACGAGGTCACCGGCAAGCTGACGATGAAGGGCGTCGCCCGCGACGCCGTCGTGCCGATCGCGCTCGCCAAGGACGCGTCGGGCAACAGCGTCGCCGAGGGCACGTTCACGATCAAGCGGCTCGATTACCGGATCGGCGATGCCGACTGGGCCGATCCCGACACCGTGGCCAACGAGGTCGTCGTCCGGATCCGGATGGTTTTGCCGCCGGTGAAGTAGGCGGTCGCGCCGCGCGCATGGAATAATCGCGGCGCGGCGGCTGTTGTCCCGATCTGCCGCGAATCTCCCTTTCGGAACAGAGGAGTCATTCCATGCCCAGCCAGTCCGGCGCATTTGTCCTCGCGCTGCTGCTTTCAGCCGCCACAGGCACTGCTGCCGCCGAGGAAAGCTACGTCATCGACCCGGCGCACTCGCAGCCGTCGTACGAGATTCGGCACACGATTTTTTCGACCCAGCGCGGCGACTTTACCAAGTCGACCGGAAAGATCACGATCGATCGCGAAGCCAAGAAAGGCAGCATCGACGTAACGATCGATACTACGTCGATCAGGTCGCACGACCCACGACTCGACAGCATCCTGAAGGGCGAGGACTACTTTAATGTCGCCAAGTACCCGACGATGGCCTTCAAGTCGACCGCCATGCGCTTCGATGGCGATCGCCTGGCCGGCGTCGACGGCGAGCTGACGATGATAGGCGTAACGCGGCCGGTCACGCTCAAGGTGACCGACTTCCAGTGCGGCGAGAATCCATTCAACAAAAAGCCGATGTGCGGCGCGGAAGCGACGACGACGATCAAGCGCTCGGAATGGGGGATGAAGACCGGCGTCGGGCGCTCGTCGGGCGACGACGTCAAGATCACGATTCCGATCGAAGCCTACCGGGAGTAGCCATCGGCGGACGGTCGACGGCAGTGCGCAGCCCGACGCGCCCAGCCGGACGGCCGGGCTGCCGGCTCGGCGGCTTGCTGTTCGCCGTCGCCGCGCTGGCTGCGACTATCGGATCGGCGGAGGCGGGGGAAGTCGTTTCGATCTACCGCGTCGATCCCGACCTGACCAGCGCGCAGTTCGCCGTCAGCCAGCTTGGCCTGCTGATGCAGCGCGGCCACTTCGGCCGCACGCGCGGCACGATAGCTCTCGATCCCGATGCGCAGGCCGGCCGGATCGATTTCATCGTCGACACGTCGTCGATAGACACAGGCTGGGCCGCGCGCGACGCCTTTCTGCGCGGCGCGAACATGTTCGATACGGCACACTATCCGATCGTCCGATTCCGATCGACGCGGCTCGCGTTCGACAGCGCCCGGCTGGTCGCCGTCTCGGGCGAGCTGACGATGCACAACGTCACGCGTCCGGTCGAACTGCGCGTCGCGCGCCTCGATTGCGCCAGGGATCGGGACAGCGGCCGCGACGGCTGCGGTGCCGAGATCGACACGACGATCAAGCGCTCCGATTTCGGCATGCGCTACGCGCTGGGGATCGTCGGCGACGAAATAGGTTTGTCGTTCCAGGTGACGGCGTTCCGCGTTTCGTCCGACGACGAGGCGGACAAGCCCTAGCCGGATCGGCTTCGGCTACAGAACGACGCAGCGTCGGCGAAAAGCCGTCGTCAGCGCGCGGCAGCGCCGTCCAGCCGCCGGCGAAAACGATCGGTCGCCGCGACCAGCTCGCGCGCGATGCCAGGCTCGCGCGCCGAATGGCCGGCGTCTCCGACGACGATGTACTCGGCTTCCGGCCACGCGCGGTGCAGCTCATCGGCGGAAAAGATCGGACAGACCAGATCGTAGCGGCCCTGAACGACCGTGCAGGGCAGGTGGCGGATGCGATCGATATCGTCGAGCAGCGAGTTGTCCGGCAGAAAGATCCGGTTGACGAAGTAATGAGCCTCGATGCGCGCGATTGCCAGCGCAACCGCGTCCTCGTCGAAATGCGAGACCAGATCGGGATCGGGGAGCAGGGTCGAGCATGAGCCTTCGTACCGGCTCCAGCGGTGCGCCGCCGGCATGTGCACCGCCGGATCGGGATCGATCAGCCGGCGATGGTAGCCGGCGAGAAGGTCGTCTCGCTCGGCCGCCGGCAGGAATTCGGCGAAGCTCCGCCAGGCCTCGGGTTGCATGAAGCGCATCTGATAGAGAAACCAGTGAATCTCCTGCGGCCGGCAGAGGAAGATGCCGCGCAGCACCAGTCCCAGCACGCGTTCCGGATGCGTCTCGGCGTAGGCCAGCGCGAGCGTCGAGCCCCACGAGCCGCCGAACAGAAGCCAGCGCTCGATCCCCAGGCTCTCGCGCAGCCGTTCGAGGTCGGCGATCAGGCGCGGCGTGGTGTTGTCGCGCAACTCGCCCAGCGGCGTCGATTGCCCGGCGCCCCGCTGGTCGTAGACGATGATCCGGTAATGCGCAGGATCGTAGAAGCGACGATGATCGGGCGAGCTGCCGCCGCCGGGTCCCCCGTGCAGGAAGACGACCGGCACGCCGTGCGGATTGCCGGACTCCTCCCAGTACATCGCGTGCAGGGCGTCGAGCTGCAACCTTCCGGTGCGGCTCGCCGCCAGCGGCGGATAGAGGAAAGCGTCGCGCGACAGCGCGCGTGTGGCGTCGTTGCCGGTCACGATCTTGCCGGAGCGGGCGCTTAACGCCCCTTCTTGAACGGGACTATTTTCTGGCGCTGCTCGCCCAGTCCCTGGATGCCGAGGGTGACGACATCGCCGGCTTTCAGGTATTGCGGCGTCGGCTTCATGCCCAGGCCCACGCCGGGCGGCGTGCCCGTGGTGATCAGATCCCCCGGCAAGAGCGTCATGTAGCGCGAGACGTCGGCGACCAGCGCCGCGACGCCGAAAATCATCGTCCGGGTGTTGCCGGTCTGCCGCCGCACGCCATTGACGTCGAGCCACATGTCGAGGTTCTGCGGGTCCCTGATCTCGTCGGTCGTCACCAGGTACGGACCGGTCGGGCCGAAGGTGTCGCAGCCCTTGCCCTTGCTCCATTGCGTGCCGCTGCGCTTCATCTGGAACTCGCGCTCGGACACGTCGTTGACAATGCAGTAGCCGGCAACGTATTTCATCGCGTCCTTCTCGGTGACATGTCGTGCGGTGCGCGAGATGACGACGCCGAGCTCGACCTCCCAGTCGGTGCTGACCGAATCCGGCGGCAGCATCACGTTGTCGTTCGGTCCGACGATGCAGGTTTGGGATTTGAAGAAGACGATCGGATGCTCGGGGATCGGCGAGCCGGTTTCCTTGGCGTGATCGATGTAGTTGAGGCCGATCGCGACGAACTTCGCCGGCGTCGCGACGCAGGGACCCAAACGCGGCTTACCCTTGACCGGCGGAAGGCGCCGGGTGTCGAGCTTGGCCAATTCCTTGAGCTTCGCCGGCGAGAGCGTCGTTGCATCGATATCGCGGATCTTGCGTGACAGATCGCGCAGCTTGCCGTCGGCATCGATCAGTCCGGGCTTTTCCTTTCCTGCTGGGCCATAGCGTACGAGTTTCATGTTCGGGCTTTCATCGAAATCCGTCTCTCGACACTCGAGCGCGGATAGGGTTATGCGCCGCGCGCGCCGAGTTGGTCGAGGCGCGTGCGGAGGCTGGGATTCTATTTCAAATCGTCATGCCGCCGTCGACCGAATAGACGGTGCCGGTCGCGAACGCCGATTCGTCCGACGCCAGAAACACGACGACAGGCGCGATTTCCTCGGGTGTCGCGAGCCGTCCCATCGGCTGGCGCGCGATGAAGTTCTTGCGTGCTTCGACCGGATCGGGGAAGGCGTTGATCCGCTCGTGCAGCGACGGGGTGTCGACGGTACCGGGCGCAATCGCGTTGCAGCGTATCCCCCGGGCGACGAAATCGGCCGCGACCGACTTGGTCAGCCCGACGACGGCCGCCTTGCTCGCGCCATAGGCGAACCGGTTCGGAATCCCTTTGAGCGAGCCGGCGACCGAGGCCATGTTGATGATGCTGGCGCTTCCCCCGGTCTTGGCGCAATGCTCGAGCATCTTCGGCAGCGCGCACTGGATCGTGATGTACATCGCGCGCACGTTGAGGTCGAAACTGAATGCCCAGTCCTTCGGCGTGCAGTCGAGCACCGTGCCGTGATGCACGTAGCCGGCGCAATTGAACAGCACATCGAGCGGCGGCAGCGCATCGATCGTCTGGCGCACGGCCGCGTCGTCGAGGACGTCGAGCACGCGCGTGCTGACGTTGGCAACGCCGCGGTACTGCTCGAGCAGTTCCGGCTTGACGTCGGTCGCCCACACGGAGGCGCCTTCCTTCGCCATGGCCAGCGCCGCGGCCCGGCCGATGCCTTGTCCGGCGGCGGTGATCAGCGCCAATTTGCCCGCGAGTCGGTCGCTCAAGCGATGCCTTTCATCGTCTAGGCGGACATTTTAACAAAGCGGGGCGCAAAATTGGTAAGACCACTTGACCAAATTGGTGTATTTTGTTTAGCTACCATGTCTTGACCCAGTCCCATCGCGCCAGCGACCACGGCGCGGTTTTCGACCCATGCCCATCCAGAGTATCGAGCCCCGCCGGCTGTATCGGCAGATCGCCGACCAGATCCGTTCGCTTGTCCGGTCGGGCGAATATACGGCCGGGCAACGGCTGCCGCCCGAGCGCGATCTTGCGCGGCAGCTCGGCGTGTCGAGGCCGTCGGTGCGCGAGGCCTTGATCGCTCTGGAAGTCGAAGGTCTGGTCGAAGTGCGCATCGGCTCGGGCATTTACGTCCTCGGCGGCGGGAACGGCCACGACGGCGAAGTGCAGGCCGCGTCGGGACCGTTCGAGCTCCTGCGCGCGCGCTGGATCATCGAAGGAGAATGCGCGGCGCTGGCGGCCAAGTCGGCGAAAAAGGAGCATATCGCCGCGATCGAAGATGCGCTGACGCAGATGCAGCGGATCATGGAGACCGACAAGGTGCAGCCGCTCGCGGCCGATCGGCTGTTTCACCTGCGCGTCGCCGAAGCGACCGGCAACGGCGCGCTGGTGGCGGTGCTTAGAATGCTCTGGGAGGAACGGATGGGTCCGCTGTTCGCGCAGCTCGAGCATCACTACGACACGCCCGAGCTCTGGTTCGCCGCGCTGGCCGAGCACCGCAACGTGCTGAAGGCGATCGTCGCGCGCAACCCCGGCGAAGCCCGCGCCGCGATGCAGAAGCATTTGAACAAGGCCTACAAGCGATTCAACACCGGCTGGGATGCGCGGCAATAGCCGAAGCGACCGGCCGACAAAGGAACGATCATGCTGACCTGCCGCATCCACGCCAAGGAAGACCTGCGCATCGAAGACAGCGAGCTGCCGGAGGCCGGCCCCGGGCAGGTGCTGATCCGGCTCGGCGCCGGCGGTATCTGCGGCTCCGATCTTCACTACTATTACGAAGGCCGCAACGGCAGCTTCGTCGTTCGCGAGCCGCTGATCCCCGGGCACGAAGCCTCGGGCGTCGTCGCCAAGGTCGGCGCCGGCGTCACGCGCGTCAAGCCGGGGGACAAAATCGCCGTCAGCCCGTCGCATGCCTGCGGTCAATGCGACTACTGCCGCGAAGGGCGCGAGCAGCTCTGCCGCAATATGCGCTTCCTCGGGAGCGCCAGCCTCTACCCGCACGTGCAGGGGATGTTCAGCGAGTATTTCGTGATGGGCGAGAGGCAATGCTATCCGGTCGCCGCCGACGTCTCGCTGGGTGAGATCGCGTTCGCCGAGCCGCTGGCGGTTGCGCTGCACGCGGTAAATCGCGGCCCGGAGCTGCTCGGCAAGTCGGTGTTGATCACCGGTGCGGGCACGATAGGCTGCCTGACGGTGATCGCCGCGCGCCTGGCCGGCGCCAGACACATCGCGGTCTCCGACATTCTCGACCGTCCGCTTGCCACCGCGCGGCAGGTCGGCGCCGATCGGACGATCCGCGCCGATCGCGAGCCGGACGCGCTGGCTGCGCCGCAATACGACGTCGCGTTCGAGGTTTCGGGAAGCTTTGTTGCCCTGAAGGCCTGCGTCGCAGCCGCGAAGCGCGGCGGCACGGTCGTCCAGGTCGGGACCATTCCGCACGAGCCGCTGCCGTTCGTCGTCAACGAGATCATGGCCAAGGAGCTGGACTTGAAGGGCGCATTCCGCTGGGGAATCGAATTCGACTGGGCGGTCGATTACATTTCGTCCCGCCGCGTCGACGTCAACCCGCTGCTGTCGGGCCAATTTCCGTTGGAGGAAGCCGTCAAGGCGTTCGAGCTTGCGAAAGACAAGACCAGGAGCACGAAGGTCCAGGTCGTCGCCGCCTGAAACGACCGGAGCTCGACATGCTGACCAAGACTTCCTTCACGATTCGCCTTCATCCGGCCGACGACGTCGTCATCGCCCGGCAGCAACTGGTATCAGGCACCGTGCTGCTGGACGAGAAAGTGACGATCTCGGGACTGATACCGCCGGGCCACAAGGTCGCCACGCGCGCGATTCGCGTCGGCGATCCCGTCAAGCGCTACAACCAGATCATCGGCTTCGCCAAGCGGCCCATCGGACCCGGCGAGCACGTGCACCTGCACAATCTGGCGATGGGCGAATTCACCCGCGACTACGCGATCGGCGCCGACGCGAGGCCGACGCAATTTGCCGATCCGGCGGCGACGTTCATGGGCATCGTCCGGCCCGATGGCCGCGTCGCGACGCGCAATTACATCGGCATCCTTTCGACCGTCAACTGCTCGGCAACCGTCTCGCACGGCATCGCCGATGCGTTCAAGGGCGAGGCACTGGCGCAGTTCCCCAACGTCGACGGCGTCGTCGCGCTGACGCACGGCAGCGGCTGCGGTATGGACGTGCAGGGCGAGAGCATGCAGGTCTTGCGGCGCACGCTCGGCGGTTACGCGCGCCACGCCAACTTCGCCGGCGTGCTGATCGTCGGCCTCGGTTGCGAAGCCAACCAGATCAACGCGCTGCTCGGCGCGGAAAGCCTGCAGGAAGGCCCGCTGCTGCACACGTTCAGCATCCAGGACACCGGCGGAACCGGAAAGTCGATCGCAAAAGGTGTCGCGATGGTCAGGGAAATGCTGCCGCATGCGAACGAGGTCACGCGCGAGCGTGTGCCGGCGAGTCATCTGGTGCTCGGTCTGCAGTGCGGCGGCTCCGACGGTTATTCGGGCATCACGGCAAACCCGGCGCTGGGCGCGGCGGTCGACCGCCTGGTGCGGCACGGTGGGACCGCGATCCTGTCCGAGACCCCCGAAATCTACGGGGCCGAACACTTGCTGACACGGCGCGCGGTATCGACGGACGTCGCCGACAAGCTGATCGGGCGGATCAAGTGGTGGGAGGAATACACGGCTCGCAACAAGGGAGAGATGAACAATAATCCATCGCCGGGCAACAAGGCCGGCGGCCTGACGACGATCCTCGAGAAGTCGCTGGGAGCGGTGGCCAAGGGCGGCACGACGAATCTGGTTGCGGTCTACGAATACGCGGAGCCGGTGACCGCCAAGGGCTTCGTGTACATGGACACACCGGGCTACGACCCGGTCTCGGCGACCGGCCAGGTCGCCGGCGGCGCGAACATGATCTGCTTCACGACGGGTCGCGGCTCGGCGTACGGCTGCGCGCCGTCACCGTCGCTGAAGCTCGCGACCAACACCGCGCTGTGGAACAGGCAGGAGGAGGACATCGACATCAATTGCGGCGAGATCGTCGACGGGACGGCATCGGTCGACGAGATCGGCGAGCGCTTCTTCCGCATGATTCTAGACACCGCGTCGGGGCAGAAAAGCAAGAGCGAATTGCACGGCTACGGACAGAACGAATTCGTGCCGTGGTACCTGGGAGCCGTCATGTGATGCCTCGCGTCGATTGACGGTAGAATGGCTTGACCTTACGCTGCCACGGCCAATTGCGGAACGCGGCGGCCTCATATCCGAGGAATCGAAGGAGGAGTGCAATGAGGAATATCGTTGCCGGTGTTGTCGCCGGCTGTGCAATGGCTTTCGCCGGACAGGCGCTGGCGCAGGAAACGCTCAACGTCTGGTGGAATAAGGGTTTCTACAAATCCGAGGACGATGCGCTGTTCGCCGCGATCAAGAAATTCGAGGAGAAGACCAAGGTCAAGGTCGAGCTCTCGCAGTATCCGGTGCAGGACACCATTCCGAAGACCGTTGCGGCGCTCGACGCGGGCACGCCGCCCGACGTGTCGTATGGCGATGTCTACGACTTCCAGGTCACCGGGAAGTGGGCGTTCGAGGACAAGCTCGAGGACATCACCGACGTGATCACGCCGATCAAGGGAGCTTTCCTGCCCAACACGATCGAGACGACGTACCTGTACGACGACGTGACCAAGAAGCGGGCGTACTACGCCTTTCCGATGAAGCAGCAGACGATGCACATCGAGTACTGGATCGACATGCTCGGCGACGCCGGCTTCAAGGAATCGGACATTCCGACCGACTGGAAGGGATACTGGTCGTTCTGGTGCGACAAGGTGCAGCCGGCATACCGGAAGGTGTCGGGCACGCGCAACTATGCGACCGGCTTCCCGATGGGCGTTGATTCGAGCGATTCGTTCTTCTCGTTCCTGACCTTCATGGATGCGTACAACGTCAAGCTGGTCGACGACAACGGCAAGCTGCTGGTCGACGACCCGAAGGTCAAGCAGGGGCTCGCCAACGCGTTGCGCGACTACACGGAACCGTACGTCAAAGGCTGCACGCCGCCGTCATCGACATCGTGGAAGGATCCGGACAACAACGTCGCGTTCCACAACAAGACGATCATCATGACCCACAACGCGACGATCTCGATCGCCGCCAAGTGGCTCGATGACGCCAACAACGCGACCTTGACGCCGGAGCAGCGCGCGCAGGCAAAGAAGAACTACGAAGAGCTGATTCGGACGGCCGGCTTCCCCAACAAGCCCGACGGCTCCAAGCCGGTATACAGGGCGGCGGTCAAGACCGGGGTGATCTTCAAGAACGCGAAGAACAAGAAGCGCGCGAAGGAATTTGTCGCCTTCATGTTGCAGGAAGAAAACCTGACGCCGTACGTCGAGGGTTCGCTGGGCCGCTGGTATCCGGTGACCAAGACGGCGTCGGAAAGCGCGTTCTGGAAGGCCGACCGCCACCGGCAGTCGGTATACAACCAGTTCCACAACGGCACCGTGACGTTCGAATTCACCAAGAACTACAAGTTCACGATTCTCAATAACGAGAACGTCTGGGCGAAGGCGATGAACCGGATCGTCAACGAAAAGGTTCCGGTCGACAAAGCCGTCGACGAGCTGGTCGCGCGCATCAAGGCGGTCGCCGGCTAAGGGATTAGCCGCCCTCTTCCGGATCCGGAAGAGGGTTGGCGCCAGCGGGCGCGCGCCTGCTGACGCCAGCCCTTTTCATTGCGGCGACAGGGTCAGAAAAGCGTGTCCACGATCGCACTTCCACGCGCAGAGCCCGTGCTTCCGGCAGGTCCGGCAAAGCGGGGCTTGTCGCCCTGGCAAACGTGGGGGTTGATCCTGATCACCCCGTACGTGCTGGTGTTCCTGGTCTTCGTGCTCTACCCGATCGGTTATGGCCTCTGGCTGGCGCGCCATCCGGACAGCTATGTCAGGCTGGTCGACGATCCGATATTCACGCGGTCGGTCATCAATACGCTGGTCTTCCTGATCGTCGGCATCAACATCAAGATGGCCATTGCGCTGTTCCTGTCCGGATTTTTCATCCAGGCGCGGACGTGGATCAAATGGCTGTCGCTCTTGTTCATCCTCCCCTGGGCCGTGCCGTCGATCCCGACGATATTGTCGATTCGATTCATGTTGAATCCCGAGTGGGGCATCATCAATCATCTGATCTTTCGGTTCACCGGTTTGGACGGCCCGAACTGGCTGAACGATCCGACTATCGCGCTAGCGATGGCGATCGTCGTGCACATCTGGAAGTCGCTGCCGTTCTGGACGCTGATCCTTATCGCCGGACGACTGGCGATACCGGGCGAGCACTACGAAGCCGCGTCGGTCGACGGGGCGTCGACCTGGCAGAAGTTCCGCTTCATCACCTGGCCGTCGATGCGTACGCTTTACCTGACGTCGACGATTCTGTCGATGATCTGGACGCTCGGCGATTTCAACAGCGTCTACCTGCTGACCGGCGGCGGGCCGGCCGATCTTACGCACGTACTGGCGACTCTCGGCATCAGGTACCTCCGCCTCGACCAGGTCGACCTCGCGATGGCGGCGATCGTTTGCGCGTTGCCGCTGGTTCTGCCGCTGGTCTACTTCATGATGAAGCGGCTGTCCAAATGAAGCTCAAGGACGTCACCACCGAAGCCAAGCTGCTGCTGATCGGCATCCCGGTGTTTCTGTGGACGATACTGCCGGTCTACCACATGTTCCTGTTCTCGATCTCGCCGAAGGAGTCGGCGTTCGCCGGCAAGCTCTGGCCCGATCATCCGACGTTGCACAACTTCGAGGTCATCTTCCGGGAGCAACACTATTACCTGAGCCATTTCTGGCTGCAGCTGTGGAATTCGCTGATCATTGCGGTGGCCGTCGGTGCGCTGACCCTGCTGGTCGCGACCGGCGCAGCGTTCGCGATCAGCCGGCTCAAGGTCAGAGGCGGCAGGCTGGTGATGAATCTCGCGCTGCTTACCTATTTCATCCCGGCGGCGTTCCTCGCGGTCCCGATGTATAAGACGATGGGCAACTATGGCCTGCTCAACAACCAGTGGGCGCTGATCCTGGCGATGATCACGATCGCGTCGCCGTATTCGATCTGGGTGCTGAAGCAGGCGTCCGACAAGCTGCCTTACGAGCTCGACGAGGCGGCGAGAATCGACGGGGCCTCGCCGCTGCAGCTGTTCCGGCTGGTGTATGTGCCGCTGATGATGCCGTCGCTGGTCGCGATCGGCACCTACGCGCTTCTGCTGGCCTGGAACGAATACCTGTACGCATTCCTGCTGCTGTCGAACGAAAAGCAGATCACCCTGGGGGTCGCGCTGGGCAACTTCCTCGCCGCCGACGATTCCCCGTGGGAGCTCCTGATGACCGTCGGGCTGATCTACGCATTGCCGCCGGCCGCGATCTATTATGCGTTCAAGCGTTACATGGTCGGCGGTCTGACCGCCGGCGCAGTGAAGAGCTAGCGACGAGGGAATCGCCGGGGCTCTAAGCTCTCCTGGAGACATCATGGCATCGGTATCGTTTCACGACATCGAAAAGAGCTTCGGATCGACCAAGGTCATCCATGGCATCGGTTTCGACATCAAGGACGGCGAGTTCATGGTCCTGGTCGGGCCTTCGGGCTGCGGCAAGTCGACCTTGCTGCGCATGCTGGCGGGCCTCGAGGAGATCACCGCGGGGACGATCGCTATCGACAACAAGGTGGTCAACGACGTCGAGTCGAAGGATCGCGACATCGCGATGGTGTTCCAGAGCTATGCGCTTTATCCGCACATGACGGTCGCGGACAACATGGCGTTCAGTCTGAAGCTGCGCAAGGCGGATGCAAAGACGATCGAGGAGCGCGTTGCCCGAGCGGCGAAGATCCTGAACCTCGATCCCTATCTGCACCGCTATCCGCGCGAGCTGTCGGGCGGACAGCGGCAGCGCGTCGCGATGGGACGCGCGATCGTGCGGCAGCCGCAGGTCTTCCTGATGGACGAGCCCCTCTCGAACCTCGACGCGAAGCTGCGCGTGCAGATGCGGGCCGACATCGCGAAGCTCCAGCGGGAGCTCGGCGTCACCACCATCTACGTCACGCACGACCAGGTCGAGGCGATGACGATGGGCGACCGCGTCGCGGTCATGCGCGACGGCGTGCTTCAGCAGGTAGGTGCGCCGCAGGAGCTGTACGACACGCCGGCCAACCAGTTCGTGGCCGGCTTCATCGGCACGCCGCCGATGAACCTCCTCGAGGCGAGCGTCGCCGTCAACGGCGGCGTTTCCATCACGATCGGGCGCGCCACGCTCCCGATCCCGGACGCGGCGCTGAAGGCCTACCCGAAGCTCCGCGCCGCAGCGGGACAGAAGATCGTGGCCGGCGTCCGCAGCGAGAACCTCCATCCCGGAGCCGACCGGCCCGACCTG
>DATBBM010000064.1:0-13606 GCA_036270955.1 Casimicrobiaceae bacterium
ATCGACGACGCGATGATGCGCGAGATCGCGGCGTTGCACGCCGCGCTGAAGCCGGCCGAGACGCTGTTCGTCGTCGATGCGATGCAGGGACAGGACGCGGTCAACACGGCGAAGGCATTCGGCGCAGTCCTGCCGCTGACCGGCGTCATCCTGACCAAGCTCGACGGCGACGCGCGCGGCGGTGCGGCGCTTTCGGTGCGCCAGGTGACCGGAGCGCCGATCAAGTTCGCCGGTGTGTCCGAAAAGCTCGACGGGCTCGAAGTCTTTCATCCCGAGCGCATGGCGATGCGCATCCTCGGCATGGGCGATGTGCTGGGGCTGATCGAGGGAGCGCAGCGGCAGGTCGACGTCGCCGACGCGCAAAAGCTGGCCAAGAAGGTCAAGTCCGGCAAAGGCTTCGACCTCGAGGACTTCAAGGCGCAGATCGGACAGATGCGCAAGATGGGCGGCATGCAGGAGCTGATCGACAAGCTGCCCGGCGAGCTCGCGCGCGCTGCGCAGGGCACCCAGGTCGACGATCGCGCGATTCGCCGCCTCGAAGGCATCATCAATGCGATGACCCCGGCCGAGCGGGCGAAGCCGGAGATCTTGAAGGCCTCGCGCAAGCGGCGGATCGCGGCCGGCGCCGGCGCGTCGGTGCAGGAAGTCAATCGGCTGCTCGCCCAGTTCGAGCAGACGCGGAAGATGATGAAAATGGTCTCCCGGGGCGGCATCCAGAAGATGATGCGCGGCCTCAAGGGGGCCTTTCCGGGCCTGCGCTAGGCGGGTCCGGCGGCCTCGCGCCGCCGATTGCGGGTCGGACGGTTTTCGTCGTATAATCAACGTCTTTTTTTGCGGCTCAACCCGGGACTTTTGCCATGGTCGTAATCAGACTCGCTCGAGGCGGCGCCAAGAAGCGCCCGTTTTTCAACGTCGTCGTCGCCGATTCGCGCAACCGCCGCGACGGACGGTTTATCGAGCGCGTCGGCTTTTACAACCCGATCGCCCAAGAGGGCCAGGAAAGCCTGCGCCTGTCGCTGGACCGCATCGATCACTGGACGCATCAGGGCGCCAAGCTGTCCGATACCGTCGCCGGTCTGGTCAAGCAAGCGTCCGCGGCGAAGCCCGCAGCGGCTGCGCCGACTGCCGAAGCCGCCGCGCCGACCGCTGGCTAGCAAGCGCGGCGCCGGCCGCGACGACGCGGTCGCGCCCACCGACATCGTGGTGATGGGGCGCTTGCTCGCCCCGTTCGGCATCAAGGGGTGGGTGAGGGTGAAGCCGTTCACCGCGGCGCCGGAAACGCTGCTCGCGTACAAGACGTGGTGGCTCGCGCCGGACGAGAGCAAGGAGTGGACGCGGTATCGCGTTGTCGAGGCGCAATTTCACGGCGGCTCGATAATCGCTGCGATCGACGGCATCGCGAGTCGCGAAGCGGCGCAGGCACTGCGCGGATTTGTCGCCGGCGTGCCGCGCAAGTCATTGCCGAAGGCCGCGCCGGATGAGCATTACTGGTCGGACCTGGTCGGTTTGAGTGTGGTCAACCGCGCCGGTCGAACGTTGGGCCGCGTGGCCGGATTGCTGGAAACCGGAGCGCATCCGGTGCTGCGCGTCGAAAGCGACGGCGCCGAGCGGCTGATTCCGATGGTGCAGGCGTATGTCGATGCGATCGAGCCGGCGGCCGGCCGTATCGTCGTCGACTGGCTTGAAGACTATTGAAGCAAGGACGCGGCGGGTTGACGAAAGAGCGGACGGACAAGCGCGCCGCGGCAAGCATGGTCAGGATCGAAGTCGTCACGCTGTTCCCGGAGATGGTGCAAGGGGCGGCGGCGTACGGCGTCATGGGACGCGCGCTCGAGCGCGGCATCTGGACGCTGTCCTGCCGCAATCCGCGCGACTTTGCGACGGACAGCTATCGGACCATCGACGACCGGCCGTTCGGCGGCGGTCCGGGAATGGTGATGCGGGCGGAGCCGCTGACCAAGGCGCTGGACGCGGCGCGGCGAGACATGCAGGCTGCGGGCGTCGAGCGCGCGCCGGTGGTCTACCTGTCGCCGCAGGGCGAGCCGTTGCGTCATGCGCGCGTGGCGACGCTCGCAGCGGAGCCGGGGCTGATATTGCTGGCGGGACGCTACGAAGGCGTCGACGAGCGCCTGCTGGAAAAGGAGATCGACCTCGAGGTGTCGATTGGAGACTTTGTCGTGTCGGGCGGCGAATTGCCGGCGCTGATGCTGATCGATGCGATCGTTCGGCAGCTTCCGGGCGTGCTGAACGACGCGCAGTCGAACGTCGAGGAATCGTTCGTCGACGGGCTGCTCGATTGTCCGCACTACACGCGGCCCGAGCAACTGGAAGGCGGCGTGGTGCCGGCGGTGCTGTTGTCCGGCAACCACGCGGAGATTGCGCGCTGGCGGCGCAAACAGTCGCTGGGGCGCACCTGGCTGCGGCGACCGGATTTGCTGGCGGAGAAGAGCCTGTCGGCGGAAGATGCGAAGTTGCTCGAGGAATTCAAGCGCGAGGACGGTGCAAGGGCGGACAAGTAGCGAGAGCAGTTGCAAGGCGGCAGATTTCTAAAACAAACAGCGCGCATCAGGTGGCGACCTGCGCTGCGCGCCAGGCCAACGGCCGGAATCATTTGATCAAGGAGCAACGCATGAACATCATCGATACGCTGGAAAAGGAAGAGATGGCCCGGCTGGGCAAGACGGTGCCGGATTTCGCGCCGGGCGACACCGTGATCGTCAACGTCAACGTCGTCGAGGGCGAGCGCAAGCGCGTGCAGGCGTACGAGGGCGTGGTCATCGCCAAGCGCAACCGCGGCCTCAATTCGTCGTTCGTCGTGCGCAAGATTTCGAGCGGCGAAGGCGTGGAGCGGTCATTCCAGACCTACTCGCCGCTGATCGCGAGCATCGAAGTCAAGCGCAAGGGCGACGTGCGCCGCGCCAAGCTCTACTACCTGCGCGACCGCTCGGGCAAATCGGCGCGTATTCGCGAGAAGCTCGCCCATCGTGAGGACAAGGGAAGCGAGTAGCTTCCGGCGAGCGAGAAAAAAAGCGGCCCCTGCGGCCGCTTTTTTTCACAAGTGCAGCGCACCGCGAGGACAAGTCGAGCGAATAAGCTCCTCCTGCTCCGCAAAAAAAGCGGCCCATTGAGCGGCAGTCCGCGTCGGCATCCCGGATGCCGGTGCTGCCGCGCAGCGGCATCGTATGCCGCACCGCGGGAGTCGTAACTTGGCGTTTTGCAGGGTAATTATCGATAACTTGCATTGTCCAGCGGTTTCCCGGAACATTCCAGCGTCAGATTGCGTGCATTTTCCTGCGATTGGCGATGAAGGCAACGCTGTACGAGGCCCTGGGAGTACCGCAGCTCGCACCGGACGAAGAGGTGCGGGCCGCGCTGCGTCGCCTGATCCGAAAATATTATGCGAAAACACGCGACGGCCAAGGCAACGTGGAAGAGGCCTTGCGCTTCATCAATCATGCCAGCCGCATACTCAGCGACCCCGAGCACAGGCAGCATTACGATCAGGAGCTCGCCGTTGCCGCCGAGGCCAACACCGAACAGCGCATTTCGCGCTTCGTCAGCAACGTCGCGGCCACCTCGGAGGAAGACGGCACGGCGGCGCACGATGAAGACGAGGTCATCGAGGCCGCCGACGAGAAGCTTCTGACCACGCCGATCGGGGCGCCCGACAAAAGCCTGCATCATCCCGGACTGACCGAGCGTGTCGCGTCGTTCGGGCGCTCGGCGATGGGCCAGCTGGCGCTGTGCCTGCTGTTCGGCGCGTTCATCACCGGTGCGATCGTGTTTGTGACGCCGGCCGATTCGGTGCTGGTCGCCAAGCAGGTGCTGGTGTGGCTGACGCTGCTGCTGCTCGTGCTGTCGCTGATCTACGGCATCGTGCACGGCCTGTCGTGGATGCGCCGCGGTCATGTGGTGCGCATGCCGGCGCTGATTCCGCAGACCGATCTCGCGATTCTCAACTGGCGCCGCGAGAAGAGCGTGTTTCTCGGCACCGACGCGCCGCAGGAAGACGCGAGCTGGATATTCCAGCTTCGCATGGCCGAGCTCGAACGCGCGAAGTCGGGGCGCACCAGCGAGCCCCGCCCATGGAACCGCCTGGCGGCCCGCCTGTTCGACTACGCGATCTGGGGGCTGGTGCTCGCGCTGCTGTTGTCGGAGCTGCACAACGCCGGCATCGTCAGCGACGACATCGCCTTCTGGCTCGGCCATCCGCTGCTGGCGCCGATGCTGATCACGGCCTCATGGATTCCGATCGAATCGCTGCTGATCGCTTCGTTGCAGCAGACGCCGGGCAAATGGCTGTTCGGCGTGTATCTGCAATTCTCGATCAGCAACGCCTACGCGCGCCGCGATGTGCGCGCGCAGCTGCAGCGGGCGCTGCACCGCTCGTTCCACGTCTGGTGGGCCGGTCTGGCCTGCGGATTCCCGCTGCTCGCACCGGTGCTCATTGCCCTGGCCTACGAAAAACTCGCCCATCAGGGCGAGACGAGCTGGGACTTCGCCGAAGACTGCCTGGTCACGCACAGTCCGCCCGGAATACTGAACATGGTCACCGGCGTCGTCGGGCTGGCTGCGATGCTGTGGCTGTACGGCGTCGCCTGGCATGAGCCGATGACCGAGTCGATCGTCGCCGCCAAGAGCGCGGTCGCCGGCTGGACGCCGTCGGCGCCGGGGTTGCTGCGGCGCGGCTTCCAGGGCGATGTCGGCAAGATCGGATTGCTCGATCGCGGGTCGCAGAGCGCCGGCGGCGATGGATCGGTGCCCGACACCGGCAGCGTCAACGACGCCGACACGACGGCGCTGTTTGCCGATCGCCAGGCGAGGCTGGCGCTGCTGCGCGGCGAAGGCCCGCGCATGCTAAACGCGGGCAACTGGCGGCGCGCCGCCGAGCTGTGCCGGGCATGGTCGGATCTTGAATTCTGGAATGCCGAGCCATGGCGCTGCCTCGGCTACTCGCTGCAAGCGCAAGGCTACCACCAGGAGGCGATCGCCGCTTTTCGCCGGGTCCTGCAATACGATCCGCTCGACAATACGATGGAAGCGGCAATCGACAAGAGCCAGCGCGGCATCGTCGTCGACTTCCTGAACCGGTACCGGCGCTAACGCGAGAGAGCGCGGAGCAGGGGCCCCCGCGTTAGCGGGGGATGCGACCGCGAGCGAGCGCGCCGGCCAATATAGCCGTGAGCGCCGCATACCGCGGTCCGCCTTGAAACACGGTGCAACCAAAACGGGAAGCGGAGAACGCGAGAGAGCGCGGAGCACCCGCGTCAGCGGGGATGCGACCGCGAGCGAGCGCACCGGAAAATATAGCGGCGACCGTCGCAAACGCCAGTCCGCTCTGAAACACTGTGCAACCAGGTAGGTCAGCTACCCTCAGCAGCAGGCGCTTCCTGCGCGGCAAGCTCGCGTCGCACCGCGTCCATGTCGAGCGCCTTGGCCGCGGTCAGGACCTGATCGAGCGCGCTGGCGGGCAGTGCGCCGGCTTCGGCGAACACGATGATGTTGTCCCGGAAGATCATCAGCGTCGGGATCGAGCGGATGTTGAAATGCCCGGCCAGCTGCTGGTGTTCCTCGGTGTTGACCTTGGCGAACCGGACTTCGGGATACTTGGCCGCCGCTGCGGCGAACACCGGCGCGAACGCACGGCACGGCGCGCACCATGGGGCCCAGAAATCGACGACCGCGAACGGATGATCGTTGATCGACTCGGCGAAATTCTCCTCGGTGAGCTCGATGATCGCCTGCGTATCGGCCATGGTCATTCGCTATCGAAGTGGAAAAACGCCGTCGCGCGAGCGTTCGCGCCGTCTGCTACTTGCGCCGGAGCAGGAAGACGAACTCGCCGTTCTGCTCGCTTTGCTGCAGCAGTTGATTGCCGGTCTGGCGGGCGAAGGCCTCGAAGTCGCGAACCGATGACGGATCGGTAGCCAGGATGCGCAGGACCTGGCCGCTCGCCATGTCGTTCAGCGCTTTCTTGGTGCGAAGGATCGGCAGCGGACAATTCAAGCCGCGCGCATCGACTTCGCGTTCGAATTGCGCTGTCTGTTCCATCATCGGTCCGTTCCATTCAGTGGCAGGCCCGCCCGCGTCCATCCGGTGATGCCTCCGCCGAGATTGGATGCCCGGCGAAAGCCGCGCTCGGCGAGGTAGGCGCAGGCTTGCGCCGACCGCGCGCCCGACTGGCAAACGACGACGATAGGCGCGTCGCTGTCGAGCTCGGACAGTCGCGCCGGCAACGTGGACAGCTCGATGTTCAGCGCCCCGCTTATCGTCCCGCGCGAGACTTCGGCCGGGGTGCGCACGTCGACGACCCGCGGCGGTTCGCCGCTTTCCATCAGGCGTGACAGCTCGATTGCATCGATCGTATGGAACATCGACTTCGCTCGGTAAAGCGATGAATTATAGCAAACGTGCGACGATGCCTCGCTCTCGCGACTTCACCGCCGCAAGCGCGTCAGCAGCGCACTGGTCGAGCGTCCGGGCAACAGCGGTATCGCCTCGAAGCGTCCGCCCCAGGCGATGACCTCGGCGGCACCGACGGTCGTCGCCGCCGTGTAGTCGGCGCCCTTGGCGATGACGTCGGGATGGCATTCGAGCACGAGCGCGAGCGGTGTGTCCTCGTCGAAAGCAATGACCAGGCTCACCGATTCCAATGCGGCCAGCACCGCGATGCGATCGTCCAGCGAATTGATCGGCCTATCGCCGCCCTTGCCGAGGCGCCGCGCCGATGCGTCGCTGTTGACGCCGACGACCAGCGAGGCGCCGAGCCGGCGCGCATGGTCCAGGTAGCTGACGTGACCGCGGTGAAGGATGTCGAAAACGCCGTTGGTGAACACCAGCGGCCGCGGCAGCACCGCGATCTGCGCCGCGCGCGATTCGACGGTCGCGATCTTGGACGCGAAGCTCGGCGGCTCTGCGGCGACCCGGTCGGATGAAGCGCTCAACTGATGTATTCGAACACCTTGACGACGCGCTCCACGCCGCTGGTCGTGCGGGCGATGTCGGTGGCGGCATCGCCCTCATCGCGCTTCACGATGCCCATCAGATAGACGACGCTGCGCTCGGTGACGACCTTGACGTGATTGATCTGGAACTTTTTCGTCGCCTCGACGAATCGTGACTTGACCTTCGAGGTGATGTACGTGTCGTTGCTTCGGGCGGAAAGCGATGTGGTCGGGCCGACGACGAGCTCGTTCTGCACCGTGCGCACTTTCGGCATCGATCGGACGATCTGCGCCACCTCGTTTTTCGAGGCCTCGGTCGGGACCTCGCCGGTCAGCAGCGCAATGCCGTTGTAGCTGGTCACGTTGACATGAATATCGCTCTTGAGACGATCGGAGATCTGGGCGATCGCCTTGTCCTCGATGAACTCGTCGTCGAGCTGGGCACCGGTCGTCCGCCGGTCGGTGGCGATCTGAGCGGTGGCCACGACCCCGGTAATCGCCAGCGGAATGCAGCCGTGGAGCAGCGTTGCGCCGACGGCGAGCGACATCGTCGCAGCAATCCGCATGATGGTGTCGAACCTCTTCATGATTCCTCGCGTTTCCCCAGGGTTCAGCTCTCTTCGCCGAGCAGGTTGTTATCGATCGCGTCACACAGGCAGTGTATGGTCAACAGGTGCACTTCCTGGATGCGGGCGGTCACCGAATGCGGGACGCAGAGGTGGACATCGACGCCGGTGAGGAGTTCACCGATACGGCCGCCGCCCCTGCCGGTCAGCGCGACGACCCGCATTTCGCGCTCGTGCGCGGCATCCACGGCCAGTGCGACGTTGGCCGAGTTCCCCGACGTCGACAGCGCGAGCAGCACGTCGCCGCTGCGTCCCAGCGCGCGTACCTGCTTGGCGAATACCTGGCTGAAGTCGTAGTCGTTGGCCACCGCGGTCAGGATCGAGGTATCGGTCGCCAGCGACAGGGCCGGCAACTCCGGGCGCTCGCGCTCGAAGCGGCCGACCATCTCGGCGGCGAAATGCTGGGCGTCGGACGCCGAGCCGCCATTGCCGCAGGCCAGGATTTTTCCGTCCGCCAGCAGGCAATCGGTCATCAGGCCCGCCGCGCGCGCGATCAACGGCGCCATCACCTCGACCGCGGCGAGCTTGAGTTCGGCGCTGTCGGCGAAATGCGCGCGGATGCGATGCGTGGTATCCATCGTTCGAGGCGCATTGTAGCAACTTGGCTTCGCAAGGCGTCAGTTGGCGTCGATGTCGACCAGCCATTCGATCCTGCCCGGGTCGAGCGAGGACAGCAGGATCGCATCGAAGCGGCACGGCGGTTCCGGCTTCATCGGACTCATTCGGCCCAAACCGCTCAGATAGTGCGCGGCGGCGAACCTGAGGCGCTTCTTCTTGGCCGCGGTGATGCTCTCGGCCGCGCCGCCGAACGCGGCGTCGCTGCGCAGCCTTACTTCGACGAAGATCAGCGTGTCGCCGTTGCTGGCAATCAGATCGATCTCGCCGCCGCGACAGCGGTAGTTGCGCGTGACGATCGTCAGCCCCCGCGCCTCGAGGAAGTCGGCCGCGAGCGCTTCCGCCGCCGCGCCGCGATTCATCGCTTCACCGCGCCGGCGATTCGGCCAGCACGCGCCCGTCGTGGATGGTCATCACGCGGCCTTCGCGCGCAAAGGTCCGCGTCGGCAGCAGCGACAGATGGCCGGTCGCGCCGTCGAGCTCGATCCGGTCGGGCGGCGTCGGCTCAGCCAGCATCTGTGCCACGGCGAACGCATCGATGCCCAGTGCGTAGAGCCGCTCAAGCACCGGGTCGTCGTAGTCGGCGCGCGGCACGCCGGCGAACGCCGGGTTGTCGGGCTCCGCCAGCCACGGCACTTCGATGTAGTGGACGTTTTCCAGGTCGTACAGCATCTGGGCCGGCAGGCCGTCGGCGATCTGGCTGCTCGCATAGGCCCGGCCGCGCACGAACGACTTCGCCAGCGCCGCCTCGCTGGCGTCGACCGCGAGCAGCACCGCATTGGTCGGCTGCGCGGCGAGCTCGCGGCCGAGCGCGGCCAGCTGCTCCGGGTTGGCGCCGAACGGGTATTCGCGCGGCGCCGCTCCGCCTTCACGCCGCCACGCCGCGACGAACGACTGGCTGAACCGGCGCTGAAACGGCGCATCGCTGCCGACGACCGCGATGGCCTTGACGCCGTCGGCGCGCGCGACCCGCATCAGGAGCGCGGCATCCTGCTCGACGGCAAGGGTCAACGCATACACGCCGTCGGGCAGCGGCGCCCCGTCGTCGGTTTGGTTCAGCGCGAGCATACGCGGCCGCAGCGGCGACATCGCGAGGACGATTTTCAAGTCATCGCGCGTCAACGGGCCGACCGCGAGCGCGACACCGCTTTGCGCCGCCGCGGCGAAAGCGGGCAGCACGCCGTCGTCGCCGTGCGAAATGACCTGCACGCGCGCGCCCGCGCCGGCGCGCGTCGCGGCGGCAACGAAGCCCGCCTTCACGGCGCTTGCGGCGCGGCCGTAGGCCGGCGACTCGAGCGGGAGGACCAAGGCGATCCCGGTGCCGGTGGCGCGCGCGATTGCGGCTCCGGTCGTCGGCGGCGGAGTCGGGGCAGGTGTCACCGCAAACGGGGGTGGCGGCACCAGCGGCGGCTGAGCGGTTTCGACGACCGGTGGCGCCAACGGCACCGTGCTTGGCGGCGGAGGCGCGCGGCCCGACAATGGCGGCGTAACCGTGCACGCGCCGACGCCGAGCACCACGGCGGCGAGCGCCGCCGCGCGCAGCCATGCCGGCAATCGGGCCATCGAAAGGAAATCGTCGACCATGAGCAGGGGGGAGCCGTTGCCGGCGCTGGACCGAACATTATATGTGGTGGCGACACCGATCGGTAACCTGCGCGACTTGACCCTGCGCGCGCTCGACGTGCTGGGACAGGTCGACGTGATCGCGGCCGAGGACACGCGCGTCAGCGCCGGCCTGCTCGCGCATTACGGCCTTCACGCGCGCCTGGTTTCGCTGCACGAGCACAACGAGCACAAGCGCGCCGCCGCCATCATCGAATCGCTTTCGTCCGGCAAACGCGTCGCGCTGATCACCGATGCCGGTACGCCGGCGATCAGCGATCCGGGCGCCGCGCTGGTGCGCGCCGTGTCGGCGGCGGGTTTCGCGATTGTGCCGATTCCCGGTCCGTCGGCAGTGACGGCGGCGCTTTCGGCGGCGGGCATCGCGACGCCGCAGTGGCTGTTTCTCGGCTTCCTGCCCGCCGCGGCCGGCGCGCGCCGCGCCACGCTCGAGCGCGTGCGCGACTTGCCGTATGCGCTGGTCTTCTACGAGGCGCCGCACCGCGTTGCCGCGACAGTGGCGGTGCTCGCCGCCGTGCTCGACCCTCAGCGCGAGATCGTCATTGCGCGCGAATTGACCAAGCGCTTCGAAGCGCTGCATCGCTGCGCGCTGGCCGACGCGTCCGCGTGGCTCGCGGCCGACGCCGATCGGGTCCGCGGCGAGTTCGTGTTGATCGTCGCTGCGCCGGACGGCGACGTCGCGGAGAGCGACGCCGGCGAGCACGACGCTTTGCTGGAGCCGCTGCTCGCCGAGCTGCCGCTGGCCCAGGCGGTGCGGATCGCGGTCGCGCAATCGGGCGCGCCGCGCAATCGCCTGTATCAGCGCGCGCTGGCCCTGCAGAAAACAGTCAAATCGTAGCGACGAAGTCCGCGATCGCCGCGAGCGTGGCTTCGGGCTGATCGCGATGCGGTGAATGGCCGCAATGCGCGAGCTCGATCCGCGCGACCTTGCCGCCGACCTGGCGCTCGATCGCGTCGAGCTGGGCTGCGCTTCCGTACTCGTCCTCGCGGCCCTGGATCATCAGCAGCGGACAGCGCACTCCCGGCAGGCAGGCCTCGATGTTCCAGCTGCGAAACGCAGGCGCCAGCCAGATGTCGTTCCAGCCGCGGAATGCGGCCTCGGGGTCGGCGTGGCGGCGAGCAAGCCTTTCCCGCAAGTCGGTCGTGTCGTACTGCCGGCGCACTTCGGCGATGCTGGCGATCGACATTTCCTCGACGAACACGTGCGGCGCGAGTGCCACCAGCGCGCGCACCGGGCGTAGGCCCGAGCCCGCGTGCAACAGCGCGATCGATGCGCCGTCGCTGTGCCCGACCAGGACCGGTCCGGCGATTCCGAGTCGGTCGAGCAGCGCCGGCAGGACGCTTAGCGCCTCGACGTGCATGTAGTCGGTCGCACGCGGCAGCATAGCCGCGGACGAGCGCCCATAACCGGCCCGCGAATAGACGAGCGCGGGGCAGTCGGTCGCGTCAGCCACGCGCGCGGGAAAATCCTTCCATAACGCGACCGAGCCCAGCCCTTCGTGCAAAAAGACCAGCGTCGGAGCGCTCTTCGCTCCGCGGATGCGCACGCATTCCAGCCGATGCCCGGCGACGTCGACAAATCGCGTCCGCGGCATCGATCGATCGCGCACTAGATGCCCAGGTGCTGCTCGCGCAGGCCCGGCTGCGCCGCGAGCTCGGCGGGCGAGCCGTCGAACACCTTGCGTCCCTTGACCAGGATCACGCAGCGATCGGCGAGCTCGGCGAGCATCGCGAAATGCTTGTCGACGATCACCGTCGCGATGCCGCCGTCGCGGATCGTCCGTATGGTCCGCCAGATTGTCGTCGCGATCAGCGGCGCCAAACCCTCGGTCGCCTCGTCGAGGATCAGCAGGCGGGGGTTGGTCAGCAAAGCACGGCCGATCGTCAGCATTTGCTGCTCGCCGCCCGACAGCTGGTTGCCGCGGTGATCGAGCCGTGCTGCGAGCGCGGGAAAGGTCGCCATCACCCTTTCGAACGTCCACGCGTTGCCGGCTGGGGCGGGCCGAGCGGCAACCAGCAGGTTCTCCCGCACCGACAGCGTCGGAAAGATGCCGCGGTTCTCGGGCACGAACGCCACCCCGAGGCGGGCGACTCTGTGCGGCGGCATATCGGTGACGCTGATCCCATCGATGTCGACTTCGCCGGTGCGCGATCTCAGCAAGCCCAGCATCGAGCGCAGCAAGGTCGTCTTGCCCATGCCGTTCCGGCCCATCAGCGCGACCACCTCGCCGGCGCCGATCGAGAAATCGACGCCCTGCAGCACATGGCTGCTGCCGTAGTAGCTGTGCAGCTTGCGCGCTTCGAGCAGCGGCGCCGCCATCACAGCGCGCTCACGGCTTCGGTGCCCAGGTATGCGCGCTGGACTTCGGCATTGGCGCGGATCGCCTCCGGCGCGCCGCTCGCCAATATCCTGCCGTTGACCATCACCGTCAGCCGGTCGGCGAGCGCGAACACCGCGTCCATGTCGTGCTCGACCAGCAGGATTGCGTGGTCGGCGGCGAGGCGCTTGAGCAGCGAGACGATATACGCCGATTCCTCGGGCCCCATCCCGGCGAGCGGCTCGTCGAGCAACAGCACCGTCGGATGCGTGGCGAGCGCCATCGCGATCTCCAGCGCGCGCCGTTCGCCGTGCGACAGCGCGGCGGCGGCGATGCCGGCGCGCGCGGCGAGACCGACAGTCGCCAGCGCCGTTTCCGCCGCAGCATTCCAGTCGCGATAGCGCTCCGCCGGCCTGAACCAGCGATTGAAATTCCTATGGTGCGACTGCGCGGCAAGCCGGCAATTTTCGAACGCGGAAAAGGCACCGAAGACGTTGGTGTGCTGGAACGATCGCGCCACGCCGTGCTGCGCGATGCGGTGCGATGGCCAGTGTGTGATGTCGAGCGTGCCCAGACGGATCGTGCCGGTCGATGGCCGCAATTCGCCAGAGAGCAGGTTGACCAGGGTCGACTTGCCGGCGCCGTTCGGGCCGATGACCGCGTGCACCGTCCTCGGCGCCAGCGACAGGCTGACGTCGTCGACAGCGACCAGGCCGCCGAAGCGGCGTCCGAGCGCGGTCGCGGCGAGCACCGGCTCAGTCACTGTCGCCCTCCGCGAGCGGCAAGCGCGGCTTTATCCGCAGCCGATGCAGGCCGATCAGCCCTTGCGGCAACAGCAGCACCGCGGCGACGATGAAGAGCCCCATCAACAGCTGCCAGTGCTTGGTCAGCGCGGAGAACCACTCCTGCAGCAGCACGTAGGAGAAGGCGCCGAGCACCGCGCCGAACAGCGTTCCCATGCCGCCCAGGATCAGCATCATCAGCACGGTGCCCGACTGATGCCAGGCCATCATCTCGGGATTGACGTAACCTTCCTTCGCCGCGGCGAGATAGCCGGCGAGCCCCGCGATCGTTCCCGCCAGCACGAACGCGGCGAGCTTGTAGTGCAAGGTCGCGAAGCCGAGCGCGCGCATCCGGTGCTCGTTCGCCTTGATGCCCTGCAGTGCCCGGCCGAATGGCGAGCGCAGAATGATCGCGAGCAGCGCAAAAACGATGGCGAGCGCGGCGAGCACGAAATAGTAGAAATGAAGATCGTTGGCCAGATCCAGGCCCGGAACCAGCGCGTCTGGCCGCGTATTGATGTAAATCCCGTCGGACCCGCCGGCGACGCGCGTGTCGTGAAAGAAGTAATACGCCATCTGGGCGAACGCCAGCGTCACCATGATGAAATACACGCCCGAGGTGCGCAGCACCAGTGCGCCGACCAGCAGCGCGGCAGCGGCGCTCGCCGCCAGCGCGAGCGGCAAGGTCAGCCAGACGTTGG
>DATBBM010000065.1:0-65436 GCA_036270955.1 Casimicrobiaceae bacterium
CGATGGGCGAGATCATGTTTCGCGGCAATATCACGATGAAGGGCTACCTGAAGAATCCGACGGCGACCGAAGAAGCGTTCGCCGGCGGCTGGTTTCATTCCGGCGATCTCGCGGTGCTGCAGTCGGACGGTTACGTCAAGATCAAGGACCGCTCGAAAGACGTAATCATCTCGGGCGGCGAGAACATAAGCTCGATCGAGGTCGAGGACGCGCTCTACCGCCACCCCGCCGTGCTCGCCGCCGCCGTGGTGGCGCAGCCCGACCCGAAGTGGGGCGAGACGCCGTGCGCGTTCGTCGAGACCAAGGCCGGCGCGGTGGTGACCGAGGCCGAGTTGATCGAGCACTGCCGCACCCTTCTGGCGCGTTTCAAGGCGCCGAAGCGTGTGATCTTCGGCGAGTTGCCCAAGACATCGACCGGCAAGATCCAGAAATTCGTGCTGCGCGAGCGCGTCCGCTCGACCAGCGCGATCGAGTAGACCCGCGATGAATCCTCCTCCATTCGAATCCTCGACCGAAGCGACGCTGCTGCGCTCGGACGCCGGCGGCGTCGCCACGCTGACCCTCAACCGGCCGGCGCAGTTCAACGCGATCAACCGCGCGATGCTGGGCGAGCTCCAGGTCGCGCTCGACGCGATCGGACAGGACGACTCGGTGCGCGTGGTCGTGCTCGCCGGCGCCGGGCGGGCGTTTTGCCCCGGTCATGACCTGAAGGAAATGCTGGCGAACTCCAACGAGGAGTTCATCGGCGGACTGTTCAGGAGCTGTTGCGATGCGATGCTGGCCCTGCGTCGTCTGCCGCAACCGGTGATCGCGAAGGTCCACGGCATCGCGACCGCCGCCGGATGCCAGCTGGTTGCCGCGGCCGACATGGCGGTCGCGGCGGCCGATGCCCGCTTTGCCACCTCGGGCATCAATTTCGGGCTCTTTTGCGCGACGCCGGGCGTGCCGGTGTCGCGCAACATCGCCACCAAGCGGGCGTTCGAGATGGTGATGACCGGCGAGTTCATCGACGCGCCGACGGCGCTCGCCTGGGGCCTGGTCAATCGCGTCGCGCCACTGGCAGACCTCGATGCCGAGGTCGCGGCGCTGGCGCAGGTGCTGATGGGCAAGCCCCGCCGCGTGCTGGCGGTCGGCAAGAAATTCTTCTACCGGCAGCTGGAACAGAACCTCGTCGAGGCTTATGCGGATGCCAGCGAGGTAATCACGCAGAACATGCTGGGCCAGGACGCGCAGGAAGGCATTGCGGCTTTTGTCGGCAAGCGCAAGCCGCGCTGGGACGACTGACCCCGGGCCTTTCGCGCCGGCACGGATCCGCTCGACGCCGCCCGGTTTCGATTGCCAATCGGCGTCGCGGCCCGGATAATCGCCCGACACGTCGACAGGGAGTCCGGGCAGTCGTCTGCCCGGGCAGCGCATGGCCGAAGACACCATACTCGAAACCCGCGGACTGACCAAGGAGTTCAAGGGTTTTGTCGCCGTCAACGGCGTCGATCTGCAAGTGCGACGCGGCACCATACATGCGCTGATCGGACCCAACGGGGCCGGCAAGACCACCTGCTTCAACCTGCTGACCCACTTCCTGACGCCGACGCGCGGTCAGATCTTCTACAAGGGCGCCGAGATCACCGGGTCGCGGCCTGCGGCGATAGCGCGGATGGGGCTGGTCCGCTCGTTCCAGATCTCGGCGGTGTTTCCGCATTTGACCGTGCTCGAGAATGTTCGCGTGGCATTGCAGAGGAAGCGCGGCCACTCTCTCGATTTCTGGCGCTCGGAGCGCGTGCTGCGCGAGCACGACGCGCGTGCACGCGAACTCATTCATGCGGTCGGATTGGAAAAATTCGAAAACCAGACCGCGGTCGAGCTGCCCTACGGCAGGAAGCGCGCGCTCGAGATAGCCACCACGCTCGCGCTCGATCCCGAAATGCTGCTGTTGGACGAGCCGACGGCCGGCATGACGCACGAGGACGTCGATCGCATCGCCGCGCTTATCCGAAAGGTCTCCGCCAACCGGACGGTGCTGATGGTCGAGCACAACCTGTCGGTGGTCTCCAACCTGTCGGATCACATCACCGTGCTCGCCCGAGGCGAAGTGCTGGCCAAGGGCGATTACGCATCCGTTTCGAAGAATCCGGCGGTGATCGAAGCCTATCTCGGCGGCGTCCATGCCTGAAGCCGCACTGCGGGCAAGCGCCGCTGCCGCCGTCGCGCCACTGCTTGCGGTGCGCGATCTGCAGGCCTGGTACGGCGAGTCGCATATCCTGCACGGCGTGAGCTTCGATGTCGCGCCGGGGGAGGTCGTGACCCTGCTCGGGCGCAACGGCGCAGGCAAGACGACGACGCTTAAGGCGATCATGGGGGTGGTTCCCAGGCGCGTCGGTTCTGTTCTGTTCGAGAATCAACAGACGGTGAACCTGCCATCGAATCGCATCGCGCGGCTGGGCATCGCCTGGTGTCCCGAGGAGCGCGGTATTTTCGCGAGCCTGAGCGTAGAGGAAAACCTGCTGCTGCCGCCGAAAGTGCGCGACGGCGGCCTGACGGTCGAGCAGATCTATCAGCTGTTTCCCAATCTCGCCGAGCGACGCGCGAGCCAAGGCACGAAGCTTTCCGGCGGCGAGCAGCAGATGCTGGCGATCGGGCGCATCCTGCGCACCGGCGCGCACCTGCTGATGCTCGACGAGCCCACCGAGGGGCTCGCACCGGTGATCGTGCAGCAGATCGGCCGTACGATAGGCGAGCTGAAGGCCCGTGGGTTTACCATCCTGCTGGTCGAGCAGAACTTCCACTTTGCCGCGACCGTCGCCGACCGTCACTACGTGATGGAACACGGCCGTATCATCGACATGATTGCCAATTCCGAGCTTGATGCCAAAATGCCGAAGCTGCACGAGTACCTCGGCGTATGAGCCACAAGCCTTTTGCTGTCGCAGTTCTTAGAGAGGAAAGTCTCATGAACACATTCAAACGCAGTCTATGCGCCCTGGCGATGGTCGGCGCGCTCGCCACCGGCGCCGCGCAAGCCCAGATTTCGGACAACATGATCAAAATCGGTGTCCTCACCGACATGTCGAGCCTGTATACCGACCTCGCGGGCGCGGGCTCGGTCGCGGCGGCGCGCCTGGCGGTCGAGGATTCGGGCATCGAAAAGCGCGGCTACAAGGTCGAGATCGTCTCCGCCGACCATCAGAACAAGCCGGACGTCGGTTCCGGCATCGCCCGCCAGTGGTACGACGTCGACAAGGTCGATGTCATCGTCGACGTTCCCAATTCCGGCGTCGCGCTCGCGGTCAACCAGATCACCCGCGACAAGGGCCGGGTGTTCCTGGCCAACGGTCCGGCATCGTCGGACCTGACCGGCAAGGCGTGCTCGCCCAATACCGTGCACTGGACCTACGACACCTGGATGCTCGCCAACGGCACCGGCAGTGCGATCGTCAAGTCGGGCGGTGATACCTGGTTCTTCCTGACCGCCGACTATGCGTTCGGGCTGGCGCTGGAGCGCGACACCGAAGCGGTCGTGCTGAAAAACGGTGGCAAGGTGCTGGGCAAGGTGCGCGCTCCAATCAACACCCAGGATTTTTCCTCGTTCCTGCTGCAGGCGCAGGCATCGAAAGCCAAGATTATCGGGCTGGCCAATGCCGGCGGCGATACCACCAACTCGATCAAGCAGGCAGCCGAATTCGGCATCGTCAAAGGCGGACAGAACCTGGCAGGGCTGCTGGTCTTCCTCACCGACATCCACGCCCTAGGGCTGCCGACGGCGCAAGGCTTGATCGTCACCAACACTTTCTACTGGGACATGAATGACCAGACGCGCGCGTTCGCCAAGCGTTTCGCCGCGGTTGACAAGGGAATCCATCCGACGATGGTGCACGCCGGCGTCTACGCCTCGGTGCTTCATTATCTGAAGGCGGTCGAGGCGCTGAAGAGCGATGACGGCACCAAGGTCGTCGCCAAGATGAAGGAAATGCCGACCGACGATCCGCTGTTCGGCAAAGGCACGATCCGCGCCGACGGGCGGAAGATCCACCAGGCATACCTGATGGAGGTCAAGAAGCCGTCGGAATCGAAATATCCATGGGACTACTACAAGGTGCGGGCGACGATCCCGGCCGACCAGGCTTTCCGGCCGCTCGCCGAGGGAGGTTGCTCGCTCGTCAAGTAATCGAATCGTGAGCATCGGATGAGAAGCGTTGAGGGCGCGCCGCAGGGCGCCCCTCCAACGCGAGCAGTTATCCGCCGCGCCGCGTCAGGGTTCACCCTGAGCGCAGGCACTTCGCGGCGCGACGGATAATGATTGCGTCCGGTCGCTTGCTGTAAGCACCAGGGGGATTCAATTGCAGGCACTCTTCGGCCAGCTGCTGATCGGGCTCATCAACGGCGCGTTCTACGCGATGCTGTCGCTCGGGCTGGCCGTGATTTTCGGGCTGCTCAACATCATCAATTTCACGCACGGCGCGCAATACATGATGGGCGCGTTCTGCGCGTGGTTCCTGTTGAACAAGGCCGGCGTCGGCTATTGGTGGGCGCTGCTGCTCGCGCCCATCGTCGTCGGCGCGATCGGCATGTTGATCGAGCGCACGATGCTGGCCCGGCTGTACAAGCTCGATCACCTGTACGGACTGCTGCTGACGTTCGGATTGGCGTTGATCATCCAGGGTCTGTTTCGCAACGAGTTCGGCTCGTCGGGAATGCCGTACCGGATCCCATCGGAGCTTACCGGCGGCGTAAACCTCGGTTTCATGTTCCTTCCGATCTACCGCGGCTGGGTCATCGTCGCATCGCTGGTCGTATGCTTCTCGACCTGGTACATCATCGAGCGCACCAAGCTCGGCAGCTATTTGCGCGCGGCGACCGAGAATCCGGCGCTGGTGCAGGCGTTCGGCGTGAACGTGCCCCGGATGATCACGCTGACCTTCGGCTTCGGCGTAGGGCTCGCGGCGCTCGCCGGCGTGATGGCGGCGCCGATCTACCAGGTCAACCCGCTGATGGGCGCCGACATGATCATCGTCGTCTTCGCCGTCGTTGTCATCGGCGGGATGGGATCGATCATGGGCGCGATCCTTACCGGCTTCGGGCTCGGCGTCGTCGAGGGCCTGACCAAGTACTTCTATCCGGAGGCCTCGAACACCGTGATATTCGTGGTGATGGTGATCGTCCTGATGGTTCGCCCCGCCGGCCTGTTCGGACGCGAGCGCTAGATGTCGGCCGCGACTCCGGCTGTGTCGCCCTGGCGCGGACCGCACGCGACGATGGTGGTCGGCACCGCGCTGATGGCCGCGGCGCTCGCGATCGCACCGCTGGTCGGCGTCTATCCGGTGTTCCTGATGAAGGCGCTGTGCTTCGCGCTGTTCGCCTGCGCGTTCAATCTGCTGCTTGGTTTCGGCGGTCTGCTTTCATTCGGTCACGCGATGTTTCTCGGCACGGCCGGCTACGTTTGCGCCCACGCGGCGAAAGTATGGGGATTTCCGCCGGAGCTCGCGATCGCGACGGGAACCGCGGCCGCGGCGCTCCTCGGCGTGGTGGTCGGAGCGCTCGCGATCCGGCGCCAGGGCATCTACTTCGCGATGATCACCCTGGCCGTGGCCCAGATGATGTATTTCTTCTACCTGCAAACGCCGTTCACTCATGGCGAAGACGGCATTCAGGCGGTCCCGCGCGGCCACCTTTTCGGCATCATCGATCTGTCGCAGCCGCTGGTGATCTACTACACGGTGCTGACGATATTCATCGCCGCTTTTCTGCTCATCTACCGGATCATCCACTCGCCCTTCGGGCAGGTGCTCAAGGCGATCCGCGAGAATGAGCCGCGCGCGATCTCGCTGGGCTACGACGCCGACCGGTACAAGCTGCTTGCCTTCGTCCTTTCGGCGACGCTGGCGGGCCTGGCGGGAGCGACCAAGGCGATCGTCTTTCAGCTAGCCTCGCTGACCGACGTGCACTGGTCGATGTCGGGCGAGGTGGTGCTGATGACCCTGCTCGGCGGCATGGGCACGATTTTCGGACCGGTCGTGGGCGCGTTTGTTATCACCGGCCTGGAAAATTATCTGGCGGGCTTCGGCGAATGGGTGACGATCATCACCGGCTCCATTTTCGTCGTCTGCGTCCTCGCGTTCCGTCGCGGCATCGTCGGCGAGATCGCGGCCTGGTGGGCGCGGCGCGCCTAGCCCGCGCAAGCATGGCTGTGGCGCTCTCGGCCTTGGCCGGCAGCGCCGTTGCGCAGCAGCTCGAAGCCGTCGGCGCTTGCCGCGACGGTGTCCCGAACGGTGCCTACGAGCTCTACCAGGCCGATGGCCGACTGCGCGCGGTGGGTGCCTTCGCGCAGGGGCGGAGGACCGGCACGTTCATCTTCTGGACCGGCGATGGGGCGCGGATCGGCGTCATCCCCTATACCGACGACGCACGCAGCGGCACGATCGCGCTGTGGTATACGACTCGAGGCAGCGGGCGGGAGCTGCGCCCGAAATCGGAGGCCCCCTATGTGGACAGCAAGCCACACGGGGTCAAGCGATCCTGGTACCGCAGCGGCAGGCCGGAGCTGGAGGCTCGCTACGAGCGCGGCGGCCTGCAAAGTATCAAAGCCTGGACCGAGACCGGCCTGCCGCTGGGAGAGGCCGACGCCCGCGCCCTGGCGGCACAGGAGCTTTCCGGCGACGAGGCGCTGTACGCGTCGCTGGACGCGCTGGTCCGGGATCACCAGCCGCGCTGCGACTAGGCCACGGGCCCCCGCCGCCCCGGGGTGGGAGTTGACCTTAAGCCTGCGCCGCCGCATTATGACGCTGCCATAAGCATGGCTGCGGCTTTCCGGCCGCCGTCAATCGGACCGCGGTGCAGCGCAGGTCGGCGGTCCTAGAGGGAGAACAACATGCGCTCGATAGCCAGGATGGGACTCATCGCAGCCGTCGCGACGCTGGCCGGCTGCCAGACCTTTCAATACGGCCCGGACCGCTTCTCGACCACCGTTTATGACGAGGTTCCGCCGCACCCGGTCCACTTCCCGACCAAGCTGACTTACCCGGACTACACGATGTTCGGTTTCCCGATCTACGACGACAATCCCCGGTCGGACCTGAGACTCGACTCGATCAGCTGTCGGCGCGGCAACGATGGCCAGCTAGTAGTGCTGGCTAGCGTGCGCAACATGGGCGCCGACGATATCTACCGCGTCCCCTTCTTTACCGGCGACATGGCCGCGTTTCGCGTCGCCGCGACGGTGACCACCCGAGCCGGCGCGCAAGAGCGCTTCGAAGCCGTGCGCTATGTCCGGCTCAACGTCGCCAGCGATGCGGTGCTCACGCTGAACTCGACCTTGACACCCGCTGCGGAGGTGGCCCGGATCGACGTCGTCGCCGATCCTGATCGCGTCGTGCCCGATCCTATACGCGACAACAACGTGCTGAGCTGGCGCGGCGCGATCGACGGGGCCAATCCCCAATGCGACGTCCACCGCTGAAGGCCTAGCCGCTTCGATTGCCGCGTCGCCGCGCCGGCGCGGCTCACACGAGTCCCACCACAGCTCCGGCGCCGGGAGCGCGGCGGCGCCTACGCAATTCACGCTATAATCACGCCACCGCGCGGCACTGTCGCACGCGGCCTCATCGCGTACTCCGACGCCTTCGCAAGCAATGAAAGTCCTGGTCCCGGTCAAGCGGGTTGTCGATTTCAACGTCAAGGTGCGCGTCAAGCCTGACGGCAGCGGCGTCGACCTCGCCAACGTGAAGATGTCGATGAATCCATTCGACGAAATCGCTGTGGAGGAAGCCGTCCGTCTGAAGGAAAAGGGCATCGCCAGCGAAATCGTCGCGGTGTCCTGCGGACTGGCGTCATGCCAGGAGACGCTGCGCACCGCATTGGCTTTGGGCGCCGACCGCGCGATCCTGGTGGAGACCGGCGTCGAGCTGCAGCCGCTGGCGGTCGCCAAGCTGTTGCGCGCGCTGGTCGCGAAGGAAGCGCCGCAGCTGGTGATCCTGGGCAAGCAGGCGATCGACGACGACGCCAACCAGACCGGGCAGATGCTCGCGGCGCTCCTAGGCTGGGCGCAGGCGACGTTCGCCTCCAAGGTCGACGTCGCCGGCGACGGCGTCACCGTCAGGCGCGAAATCGACGGCGGCATGGAGACGATCGCGATGAAGCTGCCGGCGGTGATCACGACCGACCTGCGCCTGAACGAGCCGCGCTATGCGACCCTGCCCAACATCATGAAGGCGAAGAAAAAGCCGCTCGAGACGACGACGCCGGATGCGCTGGGCGTCGATGTCGCACCGCGCCTCACCACGCTCAAGATCGTCGAGCCGGCGAAGCGCAAGGGCGGCGGCAAGGTGGCCGACGTCAAGGAGCTGGTCGCGAAGCTTCGCAACGAAGCCAAGGTGATCTAGATCTCATGAGCGTCCTCGTCGTCGCCGAGCACGACCACGCGGCGCTGAAGAGCGCGACGCTCAACACGGTCGCCGCTGCGCAAAAGATCGGCAGCGACGTGCACCTGCTGGTAGCCGGGCACAACGCTGCGAGCGCGGCAGCGGCCGCGGCGCAAGTTGCAGGGGTCGCCAAGGTGCTGCACGCCGATGGACCCCAGCTCGCCGCGCAGACGGCGGAAAACCTGGCCGCGCTGGTGGCCGGGCTGGCTGCGCCGTACACGCATATCCTGCTGCCGGCGACCGGCTTCGGCAAGAATGCCGCACCGCGCGTGGCCGCATTGCTCGATGTCGCGCAGATCTCCGACATCGTCGCCGTCGAAGGACCCGACACCTTCGTGCGTCCGATCTACGCGGGCAACGCCTTCGCCACCGTGCAGTCGAAGGATGCGAAAAAAGTGATCACCGTCCGGACGACCGGATTCGATCCGGTCGCGGGCAGCGGCGGCACGGCCACGGTCGAAAGCGTGGCCGCGCCCGCCGATACGGGCCTCACCCGGGTGCTCGGCCAGGAGCTGACCAAGTCCGATCGGCCGGAGCTCACCAGCGCGCGGGTCGTCATTTCCGGCGGGAGAGGGATGCAGAACGGCGAGAACTTCAAGATGCTCGAGGCGCTGGCCGACAAGCTGCACGCCGCGATAGGCGCTTCGCGCGCGGCCGTCGATGCCGGATACGTGCCCAACGACTATCAGGTCGGCCAGACCGGCAAGATCGTCGCCCCCGATCTGTATATCGCGATCGGCATCTCAGGTGCGATCCAGCATCTGGCCGGCATGAAGGACAGCAAGGTGATCGTTGCGATCAACAAGGACGCCGAGGCGCCGATATTCCAGATCGCCGACTATGGCCTGGTCGGCGATCTGTTCGAAATCGTTCCGGCGCTGACCGCCGAGCTCTGATGAGCGCCTATCACGCGCCGCTCACCGAGATCCGCTTCGTCCTGCGCGAGCTCGCCGGCCTCGATCAGGTGGCCGGACTCCCAGGCTTCGAGGAGGCGGCGCCGGAGACCGTCGATGCGATCCTCGACGAGGCCGCCAGGTTCGCGACCGAAGTGCTCGATCCGCTGAATGCCGCCGGCGACCGCGAAGGCGCGCGCTGGCAGGAAGGCGGAATCGTCAGGACGCCGGCGGGATTCAAGGAGGCCTACCGCCACTTTGCGGACAACGGCTGGAACGGCCTGACCAAGAACCCGGACCACGGCGGCCAGGGCCTGCCGCAACTGGTCGCCACGGCGGTCGAGGAAATGTGGCACGGCGCCAATATGGCGTTCGCGTTGTGCCCGCTGCTCACCCAGGGCGCGATCGAGGCGCTCGAGCTCTGCGGCTCGGACGCGCTGAAGGCGATGTTCCTCGACAAGATGGTCGCCGGTGTCTGGACGGGGACGATGAATCTGACCGAGTCGCAGGCAGGCTCGGATCTCGCCGCGGTGCGCACGCGCGCTGTGCCGCAGACCGATGGCAGCTTCCGTCTCTACGGCCAGAAGATCTTCATCACCTACGGCGAGCAGGACTACACCGACAATATCGTCCATCTGGTGCTGGCGCGGACGCCGACGGCGCCCGAAGGCGTCAAGGGTATATCGCTTTTCGTCGTGCCGAAATTCATGGTCAAGGCCGACGGCAGCCTGGGCGAGCGCAACGACGTACATTGCGTCTCGATCGAGCACAAGCTTGGCATACACGCGAGCCCGACCGCGGTACTCGCCTACGGCGACCATGGCGGCGCCGTCGGGTATCTCGTCGGCGAGGAGAACCGCGGCCTCGAATACATGTTCATCATGATGAATCTCGCGCGCTTTTCGGTCGGCATCGAAGGGATCGGCATCGCCGAGCGCGCCTATCAGCGCGCGCGTGCTTATGCGCGCGATCGCGTGCAGGGCAGGGCACCGGGCCTCGACCGGACGACGCCGACGGCGACGATCCTGCAGCATCCGGATGTTCGCCGCATGCTCCTGACGATGAAGGCGCAAACGGAGGCGATGCGCGCCGTCGCGTACGTCACCGGCGCGGCGATCGACAACGCGCGCCGGCATCCGGATGCCGAAGCCCGCAAGCAGCATCAGGCTTTCGTCGATCTGATGATACCGATCGTCAAGGGATGGAGCACCGAGCTCGCGCAGGAAGTCACCTACCTCGGCGTCCAGGTGCACGGCGGCATGGGCTTCATCGAGGAAACCGGCGCCGCGCAGGATTATCGCGATGCGCGAATCACGACCATTTACGAAGGCACGACGGCGATCCAGGCCAACGATCTCGTCGGGCGCAAGACGGCGCGCGACGGCGGCGCGGTGGCGCGCGCGGTTTGCGCCGACATCGCCAAGGTCGCATCCGAGCTTTCCGTGTCGGGCGACGCCGACTTGAAACGGATCGGCGCAGAGCTCGCCGCTGCCAACACCGCGCTTCGGCAGGCGGTCGATTGGGTCGTCCCTGCGTTCTCCGGCGCGACGCGCGCCGCACACGCCGCGTCGGTTCCCTATCTGCGCCTGTGGGGCCTGGTCGCCGGCGGATGGCAACTGGCGCGCGGCGCGCGCGCGGCTTCCGCGCGGCTGGCCGAAGGCGGCGGCGATGCCGATTTCTATCGGGGCAAGATCGCTACCGCGCGCTTTTACGCCGATTGTCTGCTGCCCCAGGCCGCTGCGTGGTCGCAGGCGATCACGCAGGGCAGCGAAGCGGTGCTCGCCTTGGCCGACGCGCAGTTTTAACTGGCTCGCCGCAGGAGCGCGCCGTCCGGCGGCTCATCGCTTCGCCGGCACTGCAAGGCGGGAACCCGGCCAACGTCGCGAGGTCGTACCAGTCAGCCATTTCGACTGGACCATCCCGATGATTCGATCTGTTGCGCGCTCGCGCGCGTTCGCCTGTCTCGCTGCGCTCTGTTTTCCGCTGTACGCTGCATCGACGAATGCCGATTCTTTGGCCGTCGTCGATCCGCTGCCGCCGGGACCCTATGCGGTCGGCTGCAGCAACATCGCCCAGGACTTCAGCCGCGTGCAGCCTGGCGAAAGCGCGCAGAACTACTGGGAAGGCTACCCCGACGGCAGCCGCGACCGTTATGTCACGCAGCTGCTCGCCGATCCCGCGGATGCGCTGGTCGTCAACGTCAGCGTTCCCAACGATCACGACCTCTACACCAATCGCGCCGGCCAGCAGGTGCCGTTCGCCTTGCTCGTCTGCTATCCGACGACGTCCGACAATCCGTATCCGGACTATCCGCTGCCTTCGGGCACCGCGGTGCCCCACATGCAGCAAGGGGCGCAGCCGCCGATCTTCGCCGATGCCAACGCGCAGTGGCCGGTGCTGCTGTTTTCGCACGGGCTGGTCGGCAGCCCGATTTCGAGCGACTACATTGAAGCATTGAAGGTACTCGCGAGCTACGGGTATGTGGTCGTCGCGCCGTTTCACGGCGATCCGCGCTTCACCGACGTCAAGATCGAGAATCTTTCCGACTTCCTCTACGCGCTGCTGCACTTCGGCACGTTTGTCGAAATGCAGGCGCTGCGGCCGCTGTCGCTGTCCCGGGCGCTCGATTACCTGTTCGCGCATCCGCAATATCGTGATCATCTGGACGTCAATCGTGTTGGCGGATTCGGCGCGAGCCAGGGCGGCGAGTCGCTGCTGCTGATGACCGGAGCCGAGCTGACCATCACCGTCGACATGTCGTCGAAGCCGGTGCTTGCCGATCCGAGGCTCAAGGCGATCGTCGGCTATGTGCCCTACCTCGGACAGCCGTTCTTTCCCGCGTTCGGCCGGGATCAGAGCGGGCTCGACGGCATAACGACGCCTTTCCTCGCGATATCAGGAGGAGCCGATCTGACGGCGCCGCTTGAGACGACGCTCGAGGGCGTCGATCGCATGGCCGGATCGCGCGATGTCGTCGTGCTGGCGGGGGTCGATCATGGTTTCGACGTGCCGAGCACCAACGATATCTTCACCTGGTCGATGACTTTCCTCGCCGCCCATGTCAACGACGACCGCGCAGCGCGAGTGCGGATCACGCGGATGACGGCGGTGCGCGGGGGCGGCGACGATTTTCTGGTGCGCGACTACACTGCGCCGGCGTCGCTTCTTCCCGGCGAGCTCGACACGATCGAATACTTCGGCGCCGCGCTCGGCGACTATTTTCTGACGGCAGACCCGCAGGAAGCCACGGTGCTCGACGCCGGGCTGCTCCCGGGCTGGGCGCGCACCGGTTTCGCCTTCAAGTCATGGTCGACCGACGCCGGTCGCGGCGTTCCGGTGTGCCGTTTCTTCGGCAAGCCGGGCCCGGGACCTTACGCCCATTTCTACACGATAGACCCGGTCGAATGCGCTTTCGTGGCGGCGAGTCCGGCGTGGATATTCGAAGGCGTTCCGTTTTCCGAAGATCCGCCGTCGGGCGGCGATTGCGCAGCCGACCGCATCCCCGTCATGCGCGTGTACAACAACTTCATGAACGGGCAGGTCGGGCACCGTTTCCTGACGAGCAAGAGCGAGGTCATTTCCATGATCGCCAACGGTTGGCTCTACGAGGGCGTCGCGTTCTGCTCGCCGCCTTGAACGGTGCGCTAGTCGGATTCGACCGCTTCCGTCCACAGGATTTCGCAAGCGCCGTCGCCGGTATCGTCGCGCCGCAACGACGTATTCCAGGCGAAGCCTCCCGGACCGCGCACGTCGACCAGGAATCCGTGCGCAGAAACGACCTGGCCGGGCCGCAACTTCGACAGTCGCGCCGCGATGTCGGCGCTGGCGGGGATGACGTGGATCTGCGCCAGATGCGTGATCGCCATCCGCGGCGATAGCGGAAAGTCCGCGCGTTTCGGATTCCAGTAAAAAAAGCGTCCCATCTGGGTGAACTCGAGCTGATCGAGGATCTCGCTGTCGGACAGCGGTCCCCAGCCGACGCCGAGATCGAACGGCGCGAGGCCCGCCTCGGCGTCGATCCGGTAGCGCTCCTTGCGCAGCAGGCGCGCGGTGATGTCGAATCGGGCGCGCTTGATCAGCGTATAGCCGTTGGCGACGAATGTCTGCGGCGGATCGAGGTCGACCTGCACCGGCTCGTCGGGCGCGACGATGCCCGGCGGCCGATGGACCTGGCGCTCGCTGGTCCACCAGTGCCAGCCGCCCAGCGTTGCAAGCACCAGCAGGACGACGAGCGCGCGCGTCAAGGATTGGCGCCCGCGGTTTCAGCCGCCCGCGCCGGCACGCTGCAGCAGTCGCGCCAGCACGTCGAAAATGCCGGGCGCCGCGGCGAGCACCGGTCCGCCCGACGGCAGGCCGCCCGCGCCCGGATAGGGCAGCGCGCGACCGCCGGCCTCGTCGATCAGCAATAGACCGGCGAGCGCATCCCACGCATTCATGTGCGGCTCGAGGAATGCGTCGTAGCGTCCGGCGGCGACGTGCGCGAGCATCAGCGCCCCCGCGCCCATGTCCTTCACCGCGGCACCGGCTTCGTGCAACAGGCGCTTGAGCCTCAAATGCTCGTCCAGCGAATGGCGCGGGACGTAGCCTACGCACACCAGCGCGTAGTCCAGCCTGTCGCGCGGCGCGACGTGGATGCGCGTGGCATCGCTCCATGCGCCGCCGCCTTTGACCGCCCAGAAAAGCTCGTCGAGGGAAGGATCGTAGACGACGCCGATGCGGCGCTCGCCTGCGACGGCGAATGCGATCGACACGCACCAGTAGCGCACGCCGTGCACGAAATTGAGCGTGCCATCGATCGGGTCGACCAGCCACGCGAGCGTGCCGAGCTCGCCGCCGCCTTCCTCGCCGTAGACGGTGTCTCCGGGAAACGCATCCGCAAGGCGCCGGCGTATCAAGTCCTCGACGGCGAGATCCGCGGCGCTCACCCAGTCCTGCGGTCCCTTGGTCTGGGCCTCGAAAGCAATTTCGCGCAGAAAGTAGCGCCTGGCCAGCGTCCCGGCTTCGCGCGCGATACGTCGCGCAAAGTCGACCCGCGACGCGAGCTCGGCGGCGATCATGCGCCGGCGATCGGCACGACGCCGTGGTTGGCGAGCTTGAGCATCACCTCGGCGCCGACGGAAAGCGGTCGATCGACCGCCATGTTGACGACGAACAGATCGCCCACCGCGGTGCCTATCGTGTACTCCATCACGCCGCCGATGTAGGCGGCCTTGCGCACCGTGCCGGCGAGACCGCGCTCGCCGGGCGGGGCGAGCTCGATCGCCTCGGGTCGCACCGCGACGTCGACTTCCCCGGAGAGGCCCCTGTGCGGAAGCCTTAGCTTCAGAGGCCCGATCGAAAGCTCGCCCAGCGCCTCGTCCAGACGCACCAGCGTGCCGCGGACCCGATTGGCGTCGCCCATGAAGCCGGCGACAAAGACATCCCGCGGCTGCTCGTACAGCTCGCGCGGAGCGCCTTCCTGTGCAATCGCCGCCTTGTTCATCACGATGATGCGATCCGACACGGCCATCGCCTCGGACTGGTCGTGGGTGACGTAGACGACGGTGAGCGACAGCCGCTGCTGCAGGTCGCGGATTTCCTCTCGCATCTGCCGCCGCAGCCGTGCGTCGAGATTCGACAGCGGCTCGTCGAACAACAGCACGGCCGGCTCGAGCACCAGCGCCCGGGCGACGGCGACGCGCTGCTGCTGGCCGCCCGAGAGCTCGGACGGCAGCCGCGCGTCGAACCCGGTCAGGCCGACCGTCGCCAGCGCGGCTTTGGCCCGGCTCAGCACCTCGTCCTTAGGCCTTCCGGCGACGGCGACCCCGTAGCCGACGTTTTCGATCACGCTCATGTGCGGAAACAGCGCGTAGCTCTGGAAAACCATCGACACGTCGCGCTCGGCAGCGGGAACGCGCGTGACGTCCTCGCCGCCGATCAGGATGCTGCCGGCCGTCGGCAATTCGAGCCCGGCGATCATGCGCAAGGTCGTCGTCTTGCCGCAGCCCGAAGGACCGAGCAGGGTGACCAGCGTGCTGGCCGCGATCGTAAACGATATTTCCCGCACGGCCGCGATTTCGCCGTAGAGCTTGCTGACCTGCCGAAATTCAATCGTTGCGGCTTTCATCATGCGGCTGTCGCGCCCAATTGTGCCATTCGGGCGTCCGCCCCGGCCGTGCGCCGGCCGAGCGTGCGCTCTCCGACCAGCCGCTGGATGACCCAGATCACCACCAGCATCAGGACGATGAGCACCGAGCAGTAGGCGATGGCGACGCCGTAGTCGCCGTTGGTCACCCGGTTGATGATATACGTCGTCGCCCATTCGTATTCAGCCGACACCAGGAAGATGATCGCCGACAAGGTCGTGACCGAGCGAACGAAGCTGTACACGAGCGCCGCGATCATCGCCGGCTTGAGCAGAGGCAGCAGCACCCGCTTCAACGTCGTCGCGCCGCGCGCGCCCAGCGTGGTCGACGCCTCGTCGAGGCTTCGGTCGATCTGTGCCATCGAGGCGATTCCGGCCCGAACGCCGACCGGCATGTTGCGAAACACATTGCAGACGATCAGCACCAGCGCGGTGCCGGTGATTTCGATCGGGGGGACATTGAAGGCGAGGATGTACGAGACGCCGATCACCGTGCCCGGAATCGCGAATGACAGCATCGTGCCGAACTCGAAGGCCGCGCGGCCGGCGAAACGATGCCGGGTCAGTATGTACGCGGTCAGGATGCCGAGGACCGCGGTGATCGGCGCCGCGATCGCCGAGAGCTCGACGGTGGTCCAGAACGAGCTCCAGGCGGTGCCCGACCATAGGATGCCGTGGTTGATCCACTCGATCGAGAACGCCTTCGCGTAGTGCTTCAAGGTCGGCGTGTAATTGCGGCCCCATTGCTCGACAAAGCCTCCGAGCATCGCCATCGCGTAGATCGCCACTGTCAGCGCAGCCCATGGGAGCGCAACCGCGTAGCAGGCGCGGCGGACGCCGGTCGGAAGCGGCGTCGGCAGGCCGGCATCGCCTTTGCCGGCCATCGCGGTATAGACCTTGCGTCCAAGCACGCGACGCTGCGCGAAAAACGCGGCCAGCGCGAACAGCAGCAGCAGGATACCCAGCGTTGCGGCGCGCCCCTGGTCGAGCTGCGCGCCGACGACCGAAAAGAACACCTCGGTCGCCAGCACGCCGAAGTTGCCGCCGAGCACGATCGGGTTGCCGAAATCCGCGATCGACTCGATGAAACTGATCAGGAAGGCGTTCGCCAGTCCCGGCCGCATCAGCGGCAGCGAAACGTCGACAAAGGTTCGCCAGCGGTTGGCGCGCAGGGTCTGCGCCGCCTCTTCGATGCTCGGCGACACGCCTTCGACGACGCCGATCAGGACCAGGAATGCGATCGGCGTGAACGAAAAAATCTGAGCCAGCGCGAGGCCCGGGAGTCCGTAGATCCAGCGCGAGGGCTCGATGCCGAATGCCCACTCCAGCCATTGATTGATGATGCCGGCGCGGCCGAACATCAGGATCAATCCGAGGCCGATCACGAATGGCGGCGTGATGATAGGCAGCACCGAAAGCGCGCGCAGCATCCGCTTGTAGCGGAAGCTCGTGCGCGTCACGATCAACGCGAAGGCGAGTCCAAGCCCCGTGCAACCGGCCGCGCACAGCAGCGCCAGCAGCAGCGTGTTCCAGGCGACACCGCAGCGCCCGCCGCCGGATAGACAGGCCAGCGTCCAGATCTTGGCGGTGAACAGACGGTTGAAGAATGCGGTCGCCGATATCGCGCCGCTACCATCCTCGAATGCGCTTGCCAGGATGGTGACGACGGGAAAAAAAGTGAAGATCGCGACCGACAGCGCGATCGCGACGACGCTGCTCGCAATGAAGGCATCGCCGTTGAAGTAGCCGCTTTCGGCAAGGCCGAGCGCGAACAGCATCGCGAACGACGTGGCGGCGAGCGTCGCGCCCCAGCCCATGCCGTACTGGCCGGTCGCCAGCGGCCCGAACCCCCGGGTGAGCGAATCGAACGCCCAGCCTTGCGGACCGATGGCGAAACCCTGCGCGGCGAGGACGACGAACCCGGCGGCGCCGATGAAAAGCAGGGCGCGCGCGCGAAGCCTGCGTGCGATGCCCGGCGCGAGCAGCGGTGTAGCGAGCAGCAGCATCGCCCCGATCGCGAGCAGCCAGCCTCGCCCATGACGGAAGCCCTGCAGCAGCGCCGGCGCGTTCTCCCTGGCCGAATAGTTGCGCAGCCAGGCGCCGGAAAGGATCGAATCCTGCAGCGCGTACCAGGGAAACGCCAGGAAGCCCACCACTCCGACGGCGAGCCAGAACGCAATCGCCTTGCGCTGCGGACTCATGCTCCGGAGAGCGGCGTCATTTCGGGGCCGAATTGATCTCTCGTTCCCAGCGCTCGAGCAGGCGCTTGCGTTCGGCTGCCGAACCGTACTTGACCGTGTCGTAGTTGATCAGCTTGATGTCGGTAAGACTCGGCACTTGCGGTGGCAGCGGGACTGCGCGGTTGGTGGGTATCGCGTACTCCTTGATGTCGAGCCCGATCTGCTGCGCTTCCTGGGTCAGCGCCCAGTCGAAGAACTTCTTGGCGTTTTCCAGGTTGCGCGCGCCCTTGATGATCGCCATCGAGCCGACCTCGTAGCCGACGCCCTCGCAGGGCAGTATCGCCTTGACCGGAAAGCCGCGCATGATTTCGTTGATCACGCCGTGCAGCACCGTGCTGCCGATGCCGCTTTCGCCGCGGATCACCGCGGCCATCGGGCCGATGCCCGAGCGAGCGTATTGATTGACGTTGGCGTTGAGCGCCTTCATGTAGCGGAACGCTTCGTCTTCACCGAAGATCTGGACCAGCGTCGCCAACATCATGTACGACGTGCCCGAGGAATTGGGGTTCGACAGCATCACCTCACCCTTGTAGACGGGATCGGTCAGGTCCTTCCAGCACTTGGGAACGGGCAGTTTCTTTCGGGCGAACACCTCGGTGTTGTATCCAAGCGCCAGGATGCCGCCGTACACGCCGGCGACGCGGTATTGCGATAACTCGGCTTCGCGGCGCGCCCAGTCGTGCAGTTGTCCGAGGTTCGGCGACCGGTAAGTCTCGAGCAGCCCTTCTTCGGCGGCCTGCAGGAACGCGTCGCCAGGACCCGCCCACCAGATATCGCCTTTCGGATTGGCACGCTCGGCCTTGACCTGCGCGAACAGTTCGCCGGTCGCCTTTTGCGTGACCGACACCTTCACGCCGGCGGCTTTCTCGAACCCGCTCGCCATCCCCTGGCACCACGCGGTATTGGGCGAGCTGCAGTACATCGCCAGCGTGCCTTGCGCCATTGCGGACGCGGTCAGCATCGCTGCGGCGATGACGCAGACCGCGGGCGCCAGCGATCGGCGCAGCACGCGAATTCCGGAGGCGATCAGCCTCACTTGGGCGTGCTCCCGACTTCGCGCTCCCAGCGCTCGAGCAGGCGCTTGCGCTCGGCCGACGCTCCGTACTTGGCGAAGTTGTAATCGATCAGCTTGATCTCGGCAGGCTTCGGGGAAAGCGGCGAGACCGGCGAGTTCACGTTCGAGGGCAGCTGATACGACTTGGCCTGCGCGGCGAGGGCCTGCGCTGCGGGCGTCAGCGCCCAATCGTAGAACTTGCGCGCGTTTTCCAGATTGCGCGCCCCCTTGATGATCGACATCGAGCCGATCTCGTAGCCGGTGCCTTCGCAGGGCGCGACGCTTTTCACCGGGAATCCGCCCTGCGCCTCGGTGACGACGTCGTGAATGAACGCCACCGCGACCATGTTCTCGCCGCGCGCAGTCGCCTTGATCGGTCCGACGCCCTGGCGCGAGTATGAGCTGATGTTCTTGTGCATGTCCTTCAACAGCTTGAACGCATCTTCCTCGCCGAACAGCTGGACCAAGGTGGCGATCGCTGTGTACGCGGTCCCAGATGCATTCGGATTGGCCATCTGCACGTCGCCGGCGTAAATCGGCTTGGCGAGGTCCTTCCAGCAGGCGGGCGGCGGCAGCTTCTTTTTCGCCACCAGCTCGGTGTTGTAGCCGATGCCGAGGACGCCGAGGTAAAGGCCGACCGCCTTGTAGCCCGACTGCTCGGCTTGCTTCCTGGCCCAGGGCTGCAACTGGTCGAGCATCGGCGACTTGTAAGGCATCGTCAGATCCAGCTCGGCAGCCTGCAGATGAGGATCGCCGGTGCCGCCGAACCAGATGTCGAGCTTCGGATTCGCCTTCTCCGCAGCGACCTGGGCAAACGACTCCCCGGATCCTTTAAGCGTCATCGACGGCTTGATGCCGGTCGCTTTTTCGAATTCGGTGGCGGCGAGACTGCACCATTCGGCGGCCATCGGGCAAAGGACATTGAGCTGCGCCGCAGCCGGCATCGGCGCGAGCAGCAACGCGAGCGCGCCGGCAAAGTACAATGTTGTGCGCCTATCCATCCTTCCTCCCGTCTGAGCCAGCCGAATTAGTCCGGCCATCATCAGCGATCCGCCATGGCCTCGTCAATGATACGTCTGGGCATCGACCTGGGCGGCAGCAAGATCGAGATCGTCGCGCTGGGTCCCGATGGGAGCGAGCGCTTTCGCCGCCGCGTACCTACGCCGCAGGACGGCTACCTGCCGGTGCTCGACGCGATCGCCGGCCTGGTCGCCGCGGCCGACGCGGCGGTCGGTGTGCGCGGCAGCGTCGGCATCGGGACGCCCGGGTCGATCTCCCGCGCGACCGGGCTGCTGCGTGGCTCGAACTCGATATATCTGAACGACAAGCCGGTCGGTATCGATCTCGAGCACCGTCTGGGGCGCGCGGTTCGCATCACCAACGACGCCAATTGCTTCGCGCTCTCGGAGGCCACCGACGGAGGCGGCGCCGGCGCCGAAACCGTATTCGGCGTCATCCTCGGCACCGGCGTCGGCGCGGGCATCGTCGTTCGCGGCCGCGTGCTGATCGGGCCCAATGCGATCGCGGGCGAATGGGGCCACAACCCGATGCCCTGGCCCGAAGAAGGCGAGCGCCCCGGACCGCCGTGCTTTTGCGGCCAGTCGGGCTGCATCGAAATGTTCCTTTCCGGGCCCGGCCTCGAGCGCGAGCATCGTCTCAGCACCGGAAAAGCGCTCGGCGCCCGGGAGATCGCCGCCGGCGCGGCCGCGGGAGATGCCACGTGCGAGGCGAGCCTCATCCATTACGAGCGCCGCCTTGCGCGCGCGCTGGCGCACGTCATCAACATACTCGATCCGGACGTCATCGTGCTCGGTGGCGGCTTGTCCAACATGTCCCGTCTCTACGATAACGTGCCGCGCCTATGGGGCGAGTGGGTCTTCTCCGACCGCGTCGATACGCGACTGGTGATGCACAGACACGGCGATTCCAGCGGCGTTCGCGGCGCTGCATGGTTATGGGACGAAAGCGGCGGTGAAGGCAGAAGGCACTGAACCGCGCGTGGCGCGCAACGCGGGTCGCGATGAGCTCGAGCGAAGTCGACGCCGCGGCGCTGTCGTATAATTGCGCACGTTCGTAGCCGTCGTCGACGCCCCCGCGAGGTCATTGCCTGATGAAAAAAATGTACTCCGATGCGACGTCCGCGCTGGCGGGGCTGTTGCGCGACAACATGACGATCGCGGCAGGCGGCTTCGGCCTATCCGGCATCCCGGAGAATCTGATTCAGGCGCTGGTCGCGAGCGGCGTCAAGGGCCTGACGATCGTCGGCAACAACGCCGGCGTCGACGATTTCGGAATGGGCTTGTTGCTGAAGTCGCACCAGGTGAAGAAAGTGATCGCGTCCTACGTCGGCGAGAACAAGGAGTTCGAGCGCCAGGTGCTGGCCGGCGAGCTCGAGCTTCAACTGACGCCGCAGGGCACGCTTGCCGAAAAGCTCCGCGCCGGCGGCGCGGGCATTCCCGGCTTCTACACGCGCACCGCGTTCGGGACCAAGCTTGCGGAAGGCAAGCCGACGATGGCCTTCGACGGCAAGGAATACGTCCTCGAAGAGGCGATTCACGCCGATCTGTCGATCGTCAAGGCCTGGAAGGGCGACCCGTCGGGCAACCTCGTCTATCGGAAGACTTCACGCAATTTCAACCCGATGATCGCCACCTGCGGCAGGATTACCGTCGCCGAAGTCGAACAGCTGGTCAAGACCGGCGAGCTCGATCCCGATCAGATTCACACGCCGGGGATCTATGTCGATCGCATCATTCAGGGCGATCATTACGAAAAGCGGATCGAATTCCGCACGGTGGCGGGCACGGCTTCGAAAAAGGATTCGCCGATCCGTGAGCTGATGGCCAGGCGCGCCGCGCGCGAGCTGCGCGACGGCTACTATGTCAATCTCGGCATCGGCATACCGACGCTGGTGGCCAACTTCATTCCGCAGGACATCAGCGTCACGCTGCAATCGGAGAACGGCCTGCTCGGCATCGGACCATTCCCCGCCGAGAATCAGGTCGATCCGGATCTGATCAACGCCGGCAAGCAGACGATCACCACCTTGCCTGGATCGAGCTTCTTTTCCAGCGCCGACTCGTTCGCGATGATACGGGGCGGCCACATCGATCTGTCGATTCTCGGCGCGCTGGAGGTTGCCGACAATGGCGATCTCGCCAACTGGATGGTTCCGGGCAAGATGGTCAAGGGTCCAGGCGGGGCCATGGACCTTGTGTCGGGCGTGAAGAGAGTGATCGTGCTGATGGAGCACACGGCCAGGGACGGATCGCCGAAGGTACTCAAAGCCTGCACACTGCCGGTTACCGGCAAGGGCGTGGTCAACATGATCATTACCGACTTGTGCGTGTTCGATGTCGTCGCCGGCAAAGGCCTGGTGCTGACCGAGTTGCACCCGGGGGTCACCGTCGATGAAGTCCGCGCCAAGACAGGCGCCGATTTCAGCGTCGGGCTGCGCTAGCGCCTTGCGCCGTTAACGCCTACATGCCGGAGTAGTTCGGGCCGCCGCCGCCTTCGGGCGTCACCCAGTGGATGTTCTGCAGCGGGTCCTTGATGTCGCAGGTCTTGCAGTGCACGCAATTCGGCGCATTGATCTGCAGGCGCATGCCGGGTTCCCCGGCCACGGCGACGAACTCGTAGACGCCGGCCGGACAATACCGCTGCTCGGGTCCGTCGTAGCGCGCGAGGTTCACCGCGACCGGAATCGAAGGGTCGCGCAGCCGCAAATGCGACGGCTGATCCTCGTCGTGATTCGTGTTCGAGACGAACACCGACGAAAGCTTGTCGAACGTCAGCACGCCGTCGTATCTCGGATAGTCGATCTTCGGCATTTCCGCTGCCGGCGCGAGTGACGCATGGTCGGGCTTGTCGTGGCGCAGCGTCCACGGCACGGCCGCGCCGAGGCCCAGATCGTTCAGCCACATGTGCAATCCGCCGTGCGCGGTGCCCAGCCACATTCCCCATTTGAGTCCCGGCTTGACGTTGCGCACCTTGTACAGATCGTCGTAGACCCACGATCGCCGCACCGCCGCCGGATACGCTGCCAGCTCGTCGTGCGAGCGGTCCTCGGCGAGCGCCGAGAAGGCGGCTTCCGCGCCGAGCATCCCGGTCTTCATCGCATTGTGCGAGCCCTTGATCCGCGGCAGGTTGACGAAGCCCGCGGCACAGCCGATCAGCGCGCCGCCGGCGAAGGCCAGCTTCGGGATCGATTGCAGGCCGCCCTCGTTGATCGCGCGGGCGCCGTACGACAGGCGCTTGCCGCCGTCGAACGTGCCGCGGATCGACGGATGCGTCTTGAAACGCTGGAATTCGTCGTAGGGCGACAGGTGGGGATTGCGGTAATTCAGATGCACGACGAACCCAACCGCGACCTGGCGGTTCTCCAGATGATAGATAAACGAGCCGCCGCCGGTCTCGGTGTCGAGCGGCCAGCCTTGCGTATGCACGACCAGTCCGGGCCGATGGCGCTCGGCAGCGACCTCCCACAGCTCCTTGATGCCGATGCCGTACTTTTGCGGATCGACGCCATCGCGCAGGTTGAACCGCGCCATCAATTCCTGCGATAGCGAGCCGCGGCATCCTTCAGCGAACAGCGTGTAGCGGGCGTGGAGCTCCATCCCCGGCTGGTAGCTTGGCTTGTGCGTCCCGTCCTTCGCGATGCCCATATCGCCGGTCGCCACGCCGCGCACCGCACCGGTATCGGTGTACAGCACCTCGGCCGCGGCGAATCCGGGATAAATCTCGACGCCCAGGGCCTCGGCCTGCTGCGCGAGCCACTGGCAGACGTTGCCGAGACTCACGATGTAATTGCCGTGATTGCGCATCAACGGGGGCAGCAGCCAGCCGGCGATCGGGTAGGCGTGCGTGGCGGTCAGGACCTCGAAGCGATCCTCGCTGACCGCCGTGTTCAGCGGTGCGCCGAGCGACTTCCAGTCGGGCAGCAACTCGTTAAGCGCGATCGGATCGATGACCGCGCCGGAAAGGATATGCGCGCCGACCGCCGAGCCCTTCTCCAGCACGCAGACGCTGACCTCGCGCGCTTGCTCGCTCGCGAGCTGCTTAAGGCGAATCGCCGCCGACAGGCCCGCGGGACCGGCCCCGACGATCACCACATCGAATTGCATAGCTTCGCGCTGCATGCGGCTCCGGACGACGTTTCGTGGACGGTCGGCGACGGTTGCCGACGGTTGCTTGTGCCAGCCATTATAATTGCCATTTCGCCGACGCCGCTCCAATGTCCGCAGAACGAAAGCTCGTTCACACCACGTGGGTGCCGATACGCTGGGGCGACATGGATGCTCAGGGTCATGTGAACAACACCCTGTATTTCCGCTATATGGAGCAGGCACGCATCGAGTGGCTGACTTGGCTCGATGAGCGATGCGGAGGATTCCCTGGTCAGGGCTCGGTCATCGTCAACGCGAGCTGCACGTTCATCGCGCCGCTTAACTACCCGGGCACGGTCGAAGTGCGCATGTATCTCGACACGCCGGGGCGGTCGAGCATCGGAACGCACTATGAGCTTTGGCTCGGCGAGACCAGGCATGCCGAGGGCAGCGCGAAGCTCGTATGGATCGATCAGCGGTCGCAGCGCTCGGTGCCGCTGCCCGAGCGGGTAGCCGCGCTGGCTGCACAGGGCGAGGCGGTGTCGGGACAATGAATGTCATCGCCATCGTCGCGGCTCTGGGCATCGAGCAATGGCGGACGTTCCGCTGGCGCGGCGCGCTGCAGCAGGCGTTCGTGCGGTACGCCCGATGGCTCGAGCATCGGTTCAACGGGGGCTCGGCGCAGCAGGGTGCAATCGCGGGCGCGCTGGCGATTTCGCCGCCGGTCCTAGTCGCTGCGTGCGGATACTGGGCGTTCGACCAGATCAACCCGCTGCTGGGCCTCGCGTGGAATGTGCTCATCCTTTACCTGCTGGTCGGCTTTCGCCATTTCAGTCACGCTTTCAGCGCGATCGTCGACGCGCTGAAGGCGGGCGATGCGATCGCCGCGCGACGACGCCTCACGGCGTGGCGCGGCAGTGACGCCAGCGCAGCCAGCGCCGACGAAATTCCGAAGCTCGCGATTGAACAGGGACTCGAGGATTCGTATTGCCATGTCTTCGGCACCCTGTTCTGGTTTCTGGTACTCCCCGGACCGGCGGGTGCCGTGCTCTATCGTGCGGCAGTCCTGCTCGCGTCGGAGTGGCGAGGCGACGAGCTGACGCCGCTCGGGCATCAATTGAGCGTCTTCGGTGCGCCGGTGCGGCGGCTGCGGGATTGGCTCGACTGGATTCCGGTGCGCCTGACCGCGGCGACCTTCGCGGTCGTCGGCGACTTCGAGGACGCGATCTACTGCTGGCGCACACAGTCCGGTCAATGGCCCCGTCTGAACGACGGCATCCTGCTGGCAAGCGGGGCGGGTGCGCTCGGTGTGATCATCGGCGGTGCGATCACCGGGCCGACCGGCGAGCCCGAATTCCGGCCGGAGATGGGTATCGGCGAGCCGGCCGACAGCGACGTTCTCCCCAGCGCGGCCGGACTGGTCTGGCGGGCGCTGCTGGTCTGGCTCGCGGTCCTGCTGGTGCTTACGCTCGCCTATTGGGCGCCGTAGCGGCCAGGCATTCGTCTCACCAGGCTTGTGCGCGCCGCCCGCTGTCCGCGAGCAACTGCTGCAGCAATGCCAATCGCCATGGCTTGACCTCGCCGCGCGCGATGGCCTCGAGGATGGCGCAACCGGGCTCGCTGTCGTGGCGGCAATTGCGAAAGCGGCAGGTCCCCAGCAGCGCACGAAGCTCCACAAAGCCGCGCTCGATCGCGTCGGCAGGGAGATGTCCGAGACCGAACTCCTTCATGCCGGGCGAATCGACGATCCAGCTCGATGCGTCGATCGGATAGAGGGTGGTTTCGGTGGTCGTGTGGCGCCCGGTGTGCAAGGACGCGGAGACGTCGCCGACGCGTGCCGCGGCGTCCGGAAGCATTCGGTTGATCAAGGTCGACTTGCCCATGCCCGATTGTCCGATCAGCACGCTGTGCTGGCCGGCGAGCAGCGGGGCGAGGGCACCCGCTCCCTCGCTCGCGCAGATCTCGACGATCGGATAGCCGAGTGCCGCGAATCGCGCGAGCCGCGGCCGAATAGCCGCGAACTCGGGCAGGTCGCGCTTGTTCGCGATCAGCACGAAGCGGCAGGCGGAGCTTTCGGCAGCGACGATCCAGCGGTGCACCAGCTCGTCGTCGAACGGAGGGTCGGGCGCGACCATCCCCAGAACCTGCGTGACATTGGCCGCGATCAGCTTTTCGCGGCGGGCGTCCGAGCGGTAAAAGAGCGTCGACCGCGGCAGGACTGCTTCGATCACGCCTTCGTGAAGGCCCGACGAGAACCAGCGCACGCGATCGCCGCAGGCGATCGCCAGCGACCGTCCGCGCAGCACGCATGAGATCGTGCTGCCGTCGTCCGAGCGGACCAGATAGTGTCGCCGGAAGGCGGCAGTGACGAGTCCCGCCGCGCCGATCATGCCTTGCGGCGCGGCGGCGTCGCTCACGGCCGCCGGATCACGGGCTCCCGGCAAGCGATTCGACCTTGGCGGCGCAGATGCAATCGTTCAGCGTCACGCCACCGGCATCATGCGTCGAGTAGACAACATCGACGCGATTATAGTGGACCGACAGGTCGGGATGATGATCCTGCCGGTGCGCGACAAAGGCTACGGCGTTGACGAACGCCATCGTCCGGTAATAGTCGGCAAAGGCGAAGCTCTTGCTGAGCGCCTTGTGCGCATGCTTCCAGCCGGGCAGGGCCGCGAGATTCTGCGCCAGCGCGGCGCGCGGCAGCAGCGGAGCGCCGGGCCGGCAGTCCTGCGCGGCCAGCGCGGCGAGCGCGGCCCCTGCGGCTGCTCGCTTCGGTGTTCTGTTCGGTGTACTCACTTAAACGATAGTACTGCTTGTTCCGCTAACCGGCGATGGATTCGTCGTAAACGCAGCCGCTGCTCATGCGCCGCTGGCTTCGAGGCGCGCGATGCGCGCCGCGGCGGGCGGATGCGAATCGTAAAACACCGAGTGCAAGGGATCGGGCGTCAGGGTGTTCGCGTTGTCCTCGTAGAGCTTGACCAGTGCGGCGACCAGCGCGGGTGCGGATGCATATTCCGCCGCGTAGGCGTCGGCCTCGAATTCGTGCCGCCGCGAGTACAACGACGTCAACGGCGCTGCGAGGAAGGTGAACACCGGGAGCGCGAGCATGAACAGCACCAGCGCGACCCCATAACGCGGTGGCGCGACGGGTACACCGAGTCCCGCATAGAACCAGGGTTCACCTACCAGCCATCCGAGCAGCGCAAGCAGCACGAGGCTCGCAGCGGCGAACCAGGCGATGCGCTTGACGACATGCTTGAGCTTGAAGTGGCCGAGCTCGTGCGCGAGGACCGCCTCGATCTCCTCGGGCTGCAGCCGCGACAGCAGCGTGTCGAAAAACACGATGCGCCGCGCGGCGCCGAAGCCGGTGAAATAAGCGTTGCCATGGCTGGAGCGCCGCGAACCGTCCATCACGAACAGCCCTTTGGCGGCAAAACCACAGCGCGCGAGCAGCCGCTCGACCCGCGCGCGCAGCGGCTCGTCGGCGAGCGGCTGGAACTTGTTGAATAGCGGCGCGATGACCGTCGGAAAGAGGACCAGCATCAGCAACTGGAAGGCGACCCACACCAGCCAGGCATAGAGCCACCACAGCGGCCCGGCCCGCGCCATCAGCCACAGCACCAGAGTCAGCAGCGGAATGCCAAGAACGGCACCGAGCAGCGCTCCCTTGGCGAGATCGGCGAGCCAGAGCCCGAGCGTCATCCGGTTGAAGCCGAAGCGTTGCTCGATGACGAACGTTCGGTACCACGAGACCGGAAGGCCGACCAGCGCAGCGAGCAAGGTGACGGCCACGACCAGCGCGACGTCCTGCCACAGCGTTCCCACGGGCAAAAGGTCGGCGCGGAGCGCAAGCGCTGCGAGGCCGCCGCCCAGCGTCAGCGCCAGCAGGACGATTGCATCGAGCACCGTGTCCAGCATACCCAGGCGCGTTCGCGCGATCGTGTAGTCCGCGGCCTTCTGATGCGCGGCCAGCGTGATGCGCGTGGCGAAATGCGCAGGCGGTGCGGCGCGATTGGCGGCGACGTGCTGCACCTGCCGGCGCGCGAGCCAGAGCTGCATCGCCAATGAAACGCCCAGCGCGAAAAGGAAAATCACGGTGAACCAGGGAAGGGATTGCGGCATGCGACGCTCGAGCGGACCAGCGATATGCGAGAATAAGCGCCTATTTTACTTCAAGTGAAAATAATGGCGCAGGACGCCAATCTGCTGGTCTGGATAGACATGGAAATGACGGGCTTGCGGCCCGAAACCGACCGCATCATCGAGGTCGCGCTGGTCGTCACCGATGCGGCGCTGGCGACCGTCGCCGAGGCGCCGGTGCTCGTCATACACCAGGACGACGCGACCCTCGCTGCCATGGACTCGTGGAATCAGTCGACGCACGCGCGATCGGGCCTGATAGACAAGGTCAAGGCGTCGACGTTCGACGAGTCGACCGTCGAACAGCGGATGCTCGCGTTCCTGCGCGAGCACGTGCCGCCACGCGCGTCGCCGATGTGCGGCAACTCGATCTGCCAGGATCGCCGCTTCCTCGCCCGGTGGATGCCAGCGCTCGAAGACTATTTTCATTACCGGAACCTCGACGTATCGACGCTGAAGGAGTTGTGCAAGCGATGGCAACCCGACGTGGCGAAAGCGTGGGTTAAGCAGGGCAAGCACGAGGCGCTCGCCGACATCTACGAGTCGATCGATGAGCTCAACTACTATCGCGAGCACTTCATCGGCCGCAGCGCCGGCCGCGTCGAGCCGGCGTAGGGCGGCGCGATGAAATTCTGCAGTCATTGCGGTTCGGCGGCGCTCGATTGGCGAGTCCCGGAAGGCGACACGCTGCCGCGTTACGTGTGCGCCGGTTGCGGCACCATCCACTACCAGAATCCGAAGACGGTCGTCGGCTGCCTGCCCGAGTCGGATGGCCGGGTGCTGCTGTGCAAGCGCGCGATCGAGCCGCGGCGCGGCCTGTGGACGCTGCCAGCGGGATTTCTCGAGAACGGCGAGACGCTCGAGGCCGGCGCATTGCGCGAGACGGCCGAGGAAGCGCGGGCTCGGGTCGAGATCGGAGCGCTGTACACGGTGATCAGCCTTCCGGACATCAACCATGTCTACATGATGTTCCGCGCCCGCCTGCTGGATATGGATTTCGGGCCCGGCCCGGAGAGTCTCGAAGTGGAGTTGTTCGCCGAGGACGACATTCCGTGGGGCGACATCGCGTTCCGCACGATCGCGCGAACGCTGCGCAACTATTTCCTGGATCGCAAGCTCGGGGCATTTCCCTTGCACGTCAGCGCACTGTTCAAGCGTTCGCCGCGCGAGCCTGCACTCCAGGCCGCGGCTTGACGTAACGTCAGCGCAGCTTGGGGACCGCGCTGCAGGCGACGAGGTCGACAACGCCGCCTTCCTGTGCGGGCGGCACCAGCGCGCCGAGCTTGCGGCAGCGATTCTCCCAGCAGAGCGTCCAGTCCGACGTGTAGGTGGATTGCGTCAGCGACAGCGTGGCGATGACGGTGGACGGTGGTTGCCACCTCCACCAGCCTTGGCGCAGAACGGCGCCTGGCGGCGGCTCCATCCCGGCGCCGAGGCCCTGAATACGCGCAGCGGTGAGGCGCAGGCGATCGCCATCGACGCGATAGCTTTCCTCCCATCGCGTCTTCTCGACCGAATGCCGCCAGGCGAGCGTGAAATGGTCGGTGGGCAGCGCGGTGCGAACGACGCCGGCAACGATCAGGCAAACCGCATTCACGCCTTTTGCGGGAGCGCGCGGGTACGAAAAAGATGCCAGGCCAAGAACGCGGCGCACAGGGCGAACCCGGCGCCGTCGGTCCACGGGATGGCCGCCACGAGTAGCGCGGCCGCCACCAACGCGACGATCCGTTCGACCCAATTAAGCGGGCCACGGAGGTAGCCGACTGCGGCGCCCCCCCACAGCGCGATCGCAGCCACTGCCTTGAACGAGACGTACACCGCGGCAGCGATATCGACCGTCGTCGAGGGCGGGCGCGGCTGAAGCATCAGTGCCGGATCGTAGACGGCCATAAACGGGATGACGAAGCCGGCGATTGCAATATGTGTCGCCTTCCAGCCGATCTTCATCGGGGAAGCCTTGGCGATCGACGCCGCTGCGAACGCAGCGAGGGCTACCGGCGGCGTGAGGTCGGCGATGATGCCGAAATAGAAGACGAACATGTGCGACACGATCAGCGGCACCCCCAGCTTGGCCAACGCGGGCGCGGCAATCGAGCTGCAGATGATGTAGGTCGGAATCGTCGGGATGCCCATGCCGAGGACCAGCGACACGAGCATCGTCAGGAGCAGAGACAGAAACAGGCTCTTCTCGCCTATCTCGAGGACGAACCCGGCGAAATTCGATGCGGCGCCGGTCAAGGTCAGCACGCCCGTGATCACGCCGACTATCGCGCAGGCGAGGCCGACGCCAACCGCCTGCCGGGCACCGTCGATAAGGCTGCGGTGCATCGTTGCAAGCGTCGCGCGACCCCCGCGGCCGACCAGACTCCAGCCGACGAGCAATCCGATCAGGACCAGGATCGGTCCGATTCCGTATCGATCGAAGCCCTGCTTGAGATAAACGCCCAGTCCGACTCCCAGCGTTACCCAGAACACGATGCGGAAATGCTTCGATCCAAAGCCGGCGACAATGCCGGCGCCGAGAATCAGAATCGCCGTCAACGCCAGGCCGACCAACCCGGCGAACATCGGCGTCCAGCCGTCAAACAGGAGCGCGACGAGTACCACCAGCGGCAGCAGCAGATGCCACTTGGCGGCAATCGCCCGCCAAGGATTCGGGCACTCCGACTTCGGCAGGCCGAACAGGCGCGCGCGACCGGCCTCGAGGTGGACCATCCAGAACGCCGTCGCGTAATAGAGCAGCGCAGGGATGATCGCCGCCTTGACGATGGTGATGTAGGGGACGCCGAGCGTCTCGGCCATGATGAACGCTACTGCACCCATCACGGGGGGCATGATCTGGCCTCCCATGCTCGCGGTTGCTTCGACGGCCCCCGCAAACACCGACGAGTAGCCGAAACGCTTCATCAGCGGGATCGTGAACGGACCGATGGTCATTACATTGGCGATGCCGGAGCCGGAGATCATGCCCATAAGCCCGGACGAAATCACCGCGACTTTCGCGGCACCGCCGCGCGTGTGGCCGACGAAGCCCATCGCGATCTGATTGAACAGGCCGATCATGCCGGCGTGCTCGAGAAAGGAGCCGAACAGGATGAACAGAAAGATGTATGTCGCCGAGACCAGCGTCGGAATGCCATAGATGCCTTCGGTGCCCAGGTAGAGCTGACCGATGATCTGATCGAGGCCGTAGCCGCGGTGCGCTATCGCCGAAGGCAGATACTCGCCCAGTACCCCGTAGGCTAAGAAGGCCGCGCAAACGATCGGCAGCGCGATTCCGAGCACGCGGCGCGCCGCTTCGAAGAGCAGCACGACCACGATTGCTCCGACGACGAGGTCGGGGACGGTTGCGTCGCCGGAACGCTGGATGAGATCGGCCTCGAACACCCATTGGTAAAACGCCAGGGCGAAGGCGAGCAAGGCGATCACCGCGTCATACCAGACAATGCGATCTCTGGCGGCCTTGCGGCCGACCGGATAGATCAGGAAAGCAAGCAACATCAGGAAGCCGACGTGCAGCGAGCGCGTGACCAGGCTCGACAGCGGGCTGAACGCCGCGATGAAGAGCTGGTAGCCCGAGAACGCCAGTGCGGCTGCTGCGACAAGCTTGGCCGCAAGTCCCGTCAGCTCGCGCTTGAGGCCGGTTTCATCGAATGCGGCGTCGGACGTCGCGTGGATGTCGGGCGCTGTTTCGGGCTCGGCCATGGCACGTTGCTCGTCGGCCGGGCCCTATTTCAGCAGGCCGGTTTCCTTATAGTACTTTTGCGCGCCCGGATGTAGCGGCACCGGCATGCCTTCCAGCGCACGCTTGAGATCGATCGCCTTCGCCGCCGAATGCGCCGCGGTCAGCTGGTCGAGGCTGGCCCATAGCGCCTTGGTCATGCCGTAGACGACGTCGTCGCTGACGCCATCGTGCGTGACCAGGAAGTTCTGCACCGCCGCCGCGGGGACGTCGGTTGTTTGGCCGCGGTAAGTGTTGGCCGGGATGACCGCAGGCAGGTACGCCGGATCGTTGGTCTTTTTTATCACGTCCGGGGGAATCGCCACGACCACGATGTCGACCGCTGTGGCGAGATCGCGCAGCGCCGACACGCCCAGACCCGCGGATTGCAGCGTTACGTCGATCTGCCGGTTTTTCATCAACTCGACGCTTTCGCCAAACGGCAGGTATTCGACCTTGGCGAAGTCCTTGTACGACATGCCGGCGGCGCCCAGAATCGCGCGGGCATTGAGCTCGGTGCCCGACTTGGGTGCCCCGACCGACACCTTCTTGCCCTTCAGATCGGCCAAGGTCTTGATCCCCGCGTCGGCGCGCGCCACGATCTGAATATAATTCGGGTAGATCGCCGCGATGCCGCGCAGTCTTTTCAACGGCGTCTTGAACCCGGCGTCCTCGTTGCCTTTCCATGCGTCTGACAGCGAATCGCCGAGCGTGAACGCGATTTCGCCGCGGCCGGCCTGCAGCAGATTGAGATTCTCGACCGAAGCCTTGGTCGCCTGGACCGAAGTCTTCACCTGAGGCATCGCTTTACCTATCGCGTTACCAAGCGCGACGCCGAGCGGGTAATAAACGCCGCTAGTTCCGCCGGTCAGCACGTTGATGAACTGTGCGGCGGCAACCGCCGGGCCGGCGCCGAGCGCCAACGCCAGCACGCAACGGACTAGGAGCTTGCGCATGAATCCTCCGAGATTGAATGGTCTCCCAGCCGCGTGCAGAATGTTCCGCCCGCGAACGGCGCTGGCGTAATTATAGCGCAGCGGCCCTGTGACCCGGGCTGGACCCGGAGGCTTGCGCATGGGAGGATTTCGACCATCCGAACATAAACGGGCGCAGCATGCGGCGCGTCGATCGCCTGTTCGAAAGCTACGGACTCTACCATCGCGATCCGGTCAACAAGGCGATCCACTGGATATGCGTACCGCTCATCCTCTGGAGCGTGCTGGGGATGCTGTGGGCCGTATCGCCGGTCGCGGCCTGCGTGGCGATCGCCGTTATGATCCTGTTCTACCTCTTTCTCTCTCTGCCGCTGGCCCTTGGCATGCTGGCCGTCGTTGCGGGTATGGCATGGCTGCTGACCCTGCTCGGCGATCGCGTGCTGGTGGTATCCGCGCTCACGTTCACGGCGGCTTGGATCGGCCAGTTCATCGGCCACGCTATCGAGGGCAGGAAGCCGGCCTTCGTCGACGATCTGCGTTCGTTCCTGGTCGCGCCGGCATGGCTGCTCGGCGACTTGTACCGGCGCCTCGGCCTCAGGTATTGATCGCGCTGTTGTTCCAGCGCGCTGCGCTTCAGCGCGCGTTGTCGTTTTTCAGCCACTCGCCGACGACTCGCTGCATCCCGACGGCGCGCGGAATAAAGCCGCAGGCCGCATAGAAATCGCGCCTGTCATCGGTAAACAAGTAGACGTGCTGGCCCGGCAGCGCCTGGCAGATCATTTCGACGACGCTTCGGCCGATGCCGCGGCGTCGGTACGCGGACTGGGTCCAGACGTCGACGATGTAGGCATTGCACACGCCATCGGAGAGCGCGCGTCCGGTAGCCACGATCGTCGCGCCGTCGCGGGCGATGATGCAGCGGTAGCTGTTGCGAAACGAGGTCTCCATCTGCCTCGGCGTGCGGCCGTTGTCGAACCGATCGGCGGCAAGCGATGCGATCAGCGCTGCCCAGTCGATGCCGTCGAGCGAAGTCGAATAGTCGATCGCCATCAGGGCCGGCTCAGGTGGGTACGCATTTGGCGTAAAAGGCCCTAGAACGGCAGCGGCCTGCCCGGCATCGCCTGGCTCAGCACGCGGCGGAACTCGCCCTGTATGCGTGCGAGCGCGGAGGCGTCGTCCGCCTCGAAGCGCAGAACGATCACCGGCGTCGTATTCGACGCACGCGCAAGCCCGAAGCCGTCGGGATACTCGACGCGCAGGCCGTCGATGCGGATGACGTCGACGGCGCCGGGAAAGCTCGCCGTCGCGGCGAGCTTGTCGATCAGCTCGTGCGGCGATGCATCCGCGCAGGCGATGTTGAGCTCCGGGGTGCTCAGGCTGTCCGGAATCGCGTGCAGCGCGTCCGAGGCGTTAGTATCGCGCGAGAGGATTTCGAGCAGACGCGCGCCGGCGTACATGCCATCGTCGAATCCGTACCAGCGCTCCTTGAAGAACGTATGCCCGCTCATTTCACCGGCGAGCTCCGCGCCGGTTTCCTTCATCTTGGCCTTGATCAGCGAATGTCCGGTTTTCCAGAGCAGCGGCTTGCCGCCGTGCTGCTCGATCCATGGCTTCAGGTTGCGCGTCGACTTGACGTCGTAGATGATCGTCGCGCCGGGACGGCGGGTCAGCATGTCGGCCGCGAACAGCATCAGCTGCCGGTCGGCGTAGATCGTGCGTCCATCCTTGGTCACCACGCCCAGGCGGTCGCCGTCGCCGTCGAATGCGAGGCCCAGCTCGTTGTCGCTGGATGCGAGATTCGCGATCACATCGCGAAGGTTCTCCGGTTGCGACGGGTCCGGATGATGGTTCGGAAAGGTGCCGTCGACTTCGCAAAAAAGCTCGGTGACCTCGCAGCCCAGGCGGCGGAACAGCGTCGGCGCGTACGCGCCCGCCACGCCGTTGCCGCAATCGACGGCGATTTTCATCGGCCGCGCCAGTCGGACGTCCCCGGCGACCCGGTCGAAGTAGGCTGGCGCCACGTCGGCGTTGCGCAGCCCTCCGGCGCCCCGCTTCAGCTCGCCGGCCTCGATGCGGGTGCGCAAGGCCTTGATCTCGTCGCCTGCGAGCGTATCGCCCGCTATTACCATCTTCAGACCATTGTAATCGGGCGGATTGTGGCTTCCTGTCACCATCACGCTGCACTGCGTCTTCAGATGATGGGCGGCGAAGTAGCTCATCGGCGTCGTGACCATGCCGATGTCGATGACGTTCGCGCCGCTGGCGCGGATGCCGGCCGCCAGCGCGCCGGCAAGCTCCGGACCCGACAGCCTGCCGTCGCGGCCGACGACCAGCGTATCGCGGCCGCGCTCCTGCGCCAGCGTGCCGAGCGCTTGTCCGACGGCCTGTACGGTGGGCGCGGTCAGCGTTTTTCCGACGATGCCGCGAATGTCGTAGGCCTTGAAGATATCGTTGGGAAGATTCATCGGGAAATCGTGTCGGTCGAGGTGGCGCGGCTTGCGCCGCTGGGCAAGCTGCCGGTGGCTAACGCGTTGGCGCGAAGAATTGTAGCAGGCGGCTCGGGACCCACTCCAGGCTTCCGGGAAACGGAGACATGGCGAAGCCCGCGTGGCCGCCGTGCGCAGGCTGCTCCAGCGTGACGGCGCGGCTGACGGACTCGGGGCCGGGAAGCGAGCTCGCGGGAATGAACGGATCGTTTCTTGCGTTGAGCACCAGTGTCGGCACCGCAATGCCGGCGAGCCATGGCTTGCTGCTGGCGCGCCGCCAGTAATCATCGGCGCCGTCGAAGCCGTGCAGCGGCGCGGTGACGACATCGTCGAACGTGTGCATCGATTTGGCGCGCCGGACGGCTGCGCGGTCGAGCGAGCCAGGGAAGCGCTGTGCCATGGCGAGCGCTTTAGGCACCAGCGTCGACAGGAAATGCCGGGCGTAAATGCGGTTGAGGCCCTGGCCGATTGCAATACCGGCCGCGGCGAGGTCGAGTGGCGCGGACACGGCTGCCGCCGCGACCAGCGTCGAGCGCGCGCGCTCCTGCTCGCGCCCGAGCCAGTTGAGCAACGCGCTGCCGCCCAGCGAAACGCCGACTGCGTACAGCGGTGTCGCCGGCAGCCGCGCCTTGACCATCGCGAGCATCCAGCCGATTTCAGCGTAGTCGCCCGAATGATAGGCGCGCGGCAGGCGGTTCGGTTCGCCGCTGCAACCGCGGAAATGCGGAACGACGCCGCGCCATCCGATCGCCTGCAAGCGCCGCATCAGCGCGCGCGCATAGTGCGACGACGAATTGCCCTCGAGCCCGTGAAACAGCACGACCGTCGGCGTGCCCGGTGCCGCGCCGACTCCATCCTGCCAGTCGAAGTCCACGAAGTCGCCGTCGGGCGTATCGATGCGCTCACGGCGGAATACGACCGGCGCCGGCCCGAACAACGCCGGATAGATGGTTTGCGCATGCGCGCCGGCAAGCCAGCGCGGGGCCGTATAGTCCCGGCTCATTCCTCGAGCGCCGCCTCGATGCGGTGCACGATGGTTTTGAGGACCTTGATACGAGCGTAGTGCTTGTCCTCGGCTTCGACCAGCGTCCACGGTGCGAGCATCGTGCTGGTGCGGTCGACCATGTCACATACCGCGATCTCGTAGTCGTTCCAGCGCTTGCGATTGCGCCAGTCATCGGCGGTGATCTTGAAGCGCTTGAACGGCGTGTGCTCACGCGCGCGAAAGCGCCTCAGCTGCTCGGCCTTGCTGATCTGCAGCCAGAATTTGACGACGATGACGCCGCCCTGCGTCAGTTGCTCCTCGAACTGGTTGATCTCGGCATACGCCCGCATCCATTCGCCGGCCGGGAGCAGGTGCTCGACGCGCTCCACCAGCACGCGCCCGTACCAGGATCGATCGAACAGCGTGATCCCGCCGCGCCGCGGAATCTTTCGCCAGAAGCGCCACAGGTACGGGTGTGCGAGCTCCTCGTCGGTGGGCGCCGCGATGGGGACTGTCACGTATTGGCGCGCATCGAGCGCGCCGGTGACGCGGCGTATCGCGCCGCCCTTGCCGGCGGCATCGACGCCTTCGAACGCGACGACCAGCGAACGCTCGGCGAAGCCCTTGTGGCGCGACAACCTGGCAAGCGCACCCTGCCATTTCTCGAGTTGCGCCGGATAGGCTCGCGCCGCCAGCTTCTTCGACAGGTCGAGGTCGCGAATCAGCTTGACGTTGTCGATCGCCGAAGGCGCGATCGGCGTGACCGGATGCCTGACCGCCTTGGCGCGGAGCGGCGGTACCGGTTTCGCCGTCGCGCGCATCGCGTCGAGCAGGATGCGTCCGACGGTCAGGTTGCGGTAGCGCTCGTCGGTCCCCTCGACCACATACCAGGGCGCCGCCGTGGTCGACGTTTCGCGCAGCAGCGTCTCCCACAGCGGGTAGGATTTGCGATAGGCGCGGTACGCCTTCCAGTCATCGCGCGTCGCGCGCCAGGAGAGACGCGGATCGCGCTCGATCGCCTTCAGGCGTTTCTTCTGCTCTGCTTTCGACAGATGGATCCAGAACTTGAGCAGCACGAGCCCCTCGTCGCTCAACATCTGCTCGTGCTCGCGGATCGCCTGCAGGTGCGCGTCGAGCCGATCGTCGTCGATGCGGCCATGCATCCGCGCGCGCATCGACTCGTTGTACCAGGCGTTCATGAATATGCCGACCCTGCCGCTCGGCGGCAACACCTGCCAGTAGCGCCACGGACCGGGATGGACCGCTTCCTCGGGCGTGCGCTCGCCGAAAGCGACCACCTGGATGTGCCTCGGATCCATCCACGCGGTCAGCGCGTTCGCCGTTTCTCCGCGGCCGGCGCCGTCGACGCCGGAGATGACGACCAGCACCGGTCCGCGCCCGATTCGCGCCAGTTCGAATTGCGCGAGCAGCAGCGATTCCCGAAGGCGGGGTTCCTCGCGCGCGTATACGTCCTTGCCGACGCGATGACCTATTTCTGCCGATTCGAGCATCGTTTGCCTCCGGTTTAATTCCAGAAAGGCTTGGCCTTGGCGAATTGCCGCCAGGACTTGGGCAGGCGTTCGAGCTCGCGCGCGCTCATCGCCGCGGTCCAGCCGCGAACGATGCCCGCCGCACGCGAAAGCTCGATGTCATTGCGTGCCGTGGCCAGGAGCTCGTCGAGCAGGCGCCTTGCCGCTGCCATGTCGTTCAGATATCCGAGCGTCCCTTGCATCCTGGACAGCGCATCGATATAAGCGTTTGCGCCGGCATGGCGAAACAGCGGTGCAAGAAACTCGGCCGCATAGCGCAGTTTTTTCGCCGCAACGCGCACCCGGTGCCGGGCCGCGGCGTCCGCTTCGCCAAGCCGCTTGCCCCGTTTGCGCAGGCGCCGTTCGGCGGCCCCGAGCGCGTCGCGGGCGACTGCGGCCGCCGCAGGAGCGGGGGCGGCGAGCTCGAGCCCGATGCGGAACCTGCCCAGCGCGAGCAGCAGACAGGTGAAGCGTTGCGATCCGGCTTCGGCCCGCGTCGCCGCGCGATCAAGCCGTCGCTTCGCCGCGGCGCGCAGGCGCAGGCGCTGAAAGCCACGCCGCTCCTTGTCATCCAGATGCTGCGCGATCGCGGCCAGTGTGCCGCCGGCAAACACGTCCCAGTCGCGCGCCGGGCCGAACACCTCGCCCAGGCTGACGAGACCGCGATCGATCGAAGTGATCTCGGCGCTGTCTTGCATATGCGCCGCCAGCTTCAGCAGAGAACGCAGCCGTCGGATCCCGACTCTGAGCTGGTGCAGGAATTCGCCGTCGCGCCCGCCACGCATCGCCTCCGCATTGCCGCCAACCTGGCCGAGGCAATCGGTCGCGATCGCGGCGAGCGCATGCGGAGCCGCGACGCCAGGCGAGAGCGCAACCCTGCCCGCGCGGATCGGCCGCGGCGGGCGCGACCGCGCCAGCGCATAGCCCTGATCGGCCTTGCTCGCATGCGCGAGCGTCAGCGGAATGTCCGCGCACAGCGCCAGCGCGAGATCGTAAAGGCGCCGTGCATCGCCTTCGACCAGCTCGATTTCGATTTCGCACAGCGGCGAGCGCTTGCGGCCGGCACGGACGGAGCCCTGGTCGAACGACAACGTGGCGCGGGTCCCATCGTCGAATTTCAGCGTGCGCTCGATGCGCTTGACTTCGGTGGTGAAAATCGCCGACAGCCGTCCCGACGTCTCGGCGAACAGCTCGGCCCAGGGCGTCTCGGCCAGCTTCGCCGGATCCAGTCCCGCGCGCGGCAGCGGCCATTCGTATTCGGCACGCCGATGCATGCCCGCCGCAGCGTCGCCGGCGCCCTTGACCGTCTGCAGCCAGCGGGCGCCGCGGCGCCGCAGGCGCAACGCGATGCCACGCTCGAACAGCTCGTCGGTTGGCGTGTCGTAATAGCGGCTGACGAGCACACTCGAACGCGGGCGGCCGGCACTCGCCTCGGTCAGCGCGCGATGCCGGCGCACCGCGGCCCATGCCGCCGGGGTGGCCGAGAGCTTGAGTTCGACCTCGGTGGGCATCGGATGAGGTCGCGAAGCTACTGGTTGCGATGGCTCGCGGCCAGGGTTGCGCGTTTGACGTAGGTTTCGCGTGCGAGCGTCACATCGTCCAGAAAATGCGACAGCTCGGAAAGCAGCAGCGCCTGTGGTCCGTCGACGAGCGCCTTGGCCGGATCCGGATGGAAGTCGACCAGCACCATGTTGGCGCCGGCGATCACGCCCTGGGCGACGACATGGAAAATATCGAGAATCCCGTCCGGCGCCGTCGCGCGGGTTCCTACCGAGTGCGACGGATCGATGCAAACTGGCATTCGGGTCAGCCGCTTGACGACCGGAACGTGCGAGAAGTCGACGAAATTGCGGTGCGGATCGCCCATGTTGGTCTTCATGCCGCGCAAGCCGAACACGACCTTGCGGTTTCCCTCAGACGCCAGATATTCGGCGGCGTTCAGCGATTCGTCGAGGGTGATGCCGAAGCCGCGCTTGATCAGCACCGGGAATTCCTGCTGCTTGCCGACGAGCTTCAACAGCTCGAAATTCTGCGTGTTGCGCGTGCCTATCTGCAGCATGACGCCGGTCGGGTTGCCGGTCGACTTAAGCGCGGCCCGGATTTCGTCGACATGCGATTCGTGCGTCACCTCCATGGCGATCACGCGAATGCCGTACTTGCCGGCGAGCTCGAAAACGTACGGCAGGCATTTGGCGCCGAAGCCCTGGAACGCATAGGGGTTGGTTCGCGGCTTGTACGCCCCCATCCGCGTGCAGACCTGACCGTGCTGCTGCAGCGCTTTCATCATCGCGCCGGCCGACTCCGGCGAGTCGACGGCGCACAAGCCCGCGAATACGTTCAGGCTGTCCTGACCGAAGTGGACGCCGTTGTAGTCGAACGATGCGGGGCGGTCGTCGCCTTGCTGGTGCCGGCCGAGGACGCGATAGGCTTCCGAGACGCGGACAACCTTCTGCACGCTGGGCAGCACCTGCATCTGCTCGACCGTCAACGCCGCGGTGTTGCCGATCAGATAAATCTCGGTCAGCGTCACCTCGGCGCCGACCTCGCGGTGGACGCGGTACTGGATGCCCGGAAGCCGGTCGAGCTGCCCCGCCAGCGTCCGGTAATCGGCGCTTTCGAGGCTGGTATTGGGTTCGAGGATCAGGATCATGGCAACGCCCTAGAAAGCCTTTTCTCGTTGAAATTCATCCATTTGCCCATTCTAGCTCGAAACAGGGGGCGTCGATGCTGCGGTGCGGGAGAGAAATATGCCACAGCCCGGCGTAGCGGGTCGTCGAAATCGTTGCTTGGCGCGTTATGGATGCCGTAGACTGGCCGCGAAAGCAGCATCTACGCCTTCCCGAAAGAACTGCTACTCCAGGAGAACCACCGAGATGAAAACACTGATCGCTCTGGCGCTGGCCGGCCTTTTCGCCTGCGGCACCGCTTTCGCGGCGGACACCAAGGACGCCAAACCGAACTCGCAACAGACCAAAATGGCGACGTGCCAGGCCCAGGCCACGGAAAAGAAGCTCGAAAGCACGGCCCGCCAGGACTACGTGAACAATTGCCTGAAAGCGAAGCCGGCCGCGGAAAAGCCGAAGAGCAAGATGGCGATGTGCAACGAGAAGACAAAGGGAATGACCAAGGTCGAAGCAGACAAGGCTCGAAGCGAGTGCCTTAAGAGCTGACGACCACAAGCATTCGAACACGTTTGGGCGACCTCCTGTCCGCCCAGACGCACTGACAAGGCGGCGCCGGGGCAATCCGGTCGCCGCCTTGTTTTATCTGCCGCTCGACCGGCTGCATCAGCCATTTGTACGACGTACGCGGCGTCGACCCGGGCGTTAATGGAGACGTGGCCGATAACAGTCCACACATCCTTCCAACCACGCTCCGAGGAGATCGCCATGAAATCGCTTTATCTTGCCCTCTTGATCGGCCTGCTCGCCTCCCAGGCGGTTCATGCCGCCGACGGCCCCACCGCACCGAAAGTCCGAGCCGCGTCGAGTTCGAAAAATGCCGACAGCAATGCCGTCGCGGGTCAGGCGACCAAGCCGATCCTGATGTCGCAGCAGGACCGGATGCGCATGTGCAGCAAGCAGGCGACCGGCAAGAAAGGCGCGGAACGCAAGACGTTCATGAAATCCTGCCTCACCACGCGCAAGTCCTGAAAAGAACCGGCGGAAGCAGGGCGGCGCATCGCCGTCCTGCCGGCCCGCCCGCTCCGGGCGATCGACGACTCCGCCCCCTCACGCCTTCTTGCGCACGAGCAGGCCCTTCAGGTAGTCGCTTTCGGGGAAGTTGAGTGCGATCGGATGGTCGGCGCCCGCCGAAAATCGTCCGACGATCGCCGCGTCGGCCGCGGCATCCAGCGCGGCGCCGGCGACGATTTTCTGGAACAGCTCGGCCGAGATGCCGCCGGAGCAGGAGAACGTCGCGAGCAGACCGCCGGGGCGCAACAGCTTCAACGCGAGCAGGTTGATGTCCTTGTACGCGCGCGCCGCTTTATCCGTGTGGCGCGCCGTTGGAGCAAACTTCGGTGGATCGAGCACGATCAGGTCGAAGCTCTTCGCGCTGTCTCGCAGCTTGCGCAATTCGGCGAAGACGTCGGCGTCGCGCCACGCACAGCGCGCGTCGTCCAGTCCGTTCTGGGCGGCGTTTCTCCGTGCCTGCGCCAGCGCATCCGCCGAGCTGTCGATAGCCAGCACCGACCGTGCTCCGCCTGCCAGCGCCGCGACGGTAAAGCCGCCGGTATAGCAAAAGGCGTCCAGCACGTCGCGCCCCATCGCGAGCGCGCGGATGCGCCGGCGATTCTCGCGCTGGTCGAGAAAGAACCCGGTCTTCTGCCCGGCGACGACATCGACCTCGTAGCGCAAGCCATCCTCGAGCAGGCTCACGCGCTCCGGCAGCGCGCCGTAAGCGGCGCCGATGCGCGGCGGCAGGCCTTCGAGCACCCGCACCTCCGCATCGGACCGCTCATAGACGGCCGCGCAGCGGGTAGCGTCGACCAGCGCCGCGACGATGCTGTCGCGCCATGCTTCTGCGCCGGCATTGTGCAGCTGCATGACGACCACCTCGCCGTAGCGGTCGGCGATTACGCCCGGCAGCCCGTCGGATTCGGCATACACCAGGCGGCAACCGGTGTGCGCAGCGTCGAGCATCGGTTTGCGAGCCGCCACCGCGGCGCGCACCCGGCCTACGATGAACGCATCGTCGATCGTCTCCCGCGCGTCAAAGCTCCACACGCGAGCGCGAATGGCCGACGAAGGGCTCCAGGCGGCCGTCGCCATGAATTGGCCGTCGGCGTCGTGGAGCGCGACGGTTTCGCCGCTGCCGGGCGAGCCGTCGACCTTCGCGATCGCGCCGGAAAATACCCACGGATGCTTCAGCCGCAGCGACTTCTCTCGCCCAGCCTGCAGCGTAACGCGATGCACGCGGACTTTCGAATCAGGCGGCGCTGACGCCGAACAGATGTCCGACGGCGAAAGTCACCGCTGCGGCGAGCGCGCCCAGCAGCAGCATGCGAATGCCCGACGGCAGCGCGCCGCGGCCGGTGAACAGGGAAAGCGTTGCGCCGACCGCGAACAGCGCGAGCGCCGTCAGCAATCCGGTGATCGTCAGTGCGTGAGCACGCGCGGCGAAGACGAACGGCAGCAGGGGAATGCCGGCGCCGACGGCAAACGAAAGGAACGAAGACACCGCCGCCTGCCAGGGCGAGCCGAGCTCGTCGGGATTGAGCCCCAGCTCCTCGCGCGCCAGCGTATCGAGGGCGTGCTCGGGATCGGCCACCAGCCTTTTCGCGAGCCGGCGCGCCTCGCCCGGAGCCACTCCTTTCGCCTCGTAGATCAGCGCAAGCTCCTGCGCTTCGGCGTCCGGATACTCGGCCAGCTCCTCGCGTTCGAGTCCGATCTGATATTCGAACAATTCTCTTTGCGAGCGCACTGAAACGAATTCGCCCGCGGCCATCGCGAATGCACCGGCGGTGAGGCCCGCGACGCCGGTCAGCACGACCACCCCGGGATCCGAGCTCGCGCCGGCAACGCCGAAAATGAGGCTCGCGTTGGACACCAGGCCGTCGTTGATGCCGAACACCGCGGCGCGCAGATAACCGCCGCCGCCGAGGCCGCGATGGCGGCGCTCGATGCCACCGGCCACCGGCGCGACATGCCCGCCCGGTTCGCCCTTGGTGTAAATCGCCATGCCCCGGACTTTCATCGCGGCAAGAATGCCCCGCAGCGGCGCGGGACCGAACAACTTGATCAAGCGAACGACCAGGCGTGCACGAAAATCGGGAACGAACGGCGGCGGCGCCGGCTTGCCGCTGGCGGTGAGCTGGGCGCGCCAGATCGCCGCCTGCGCCTCCGCCTCGCCGCCCAGACGCATGAACAGCTCGGCGCGAGGCGTGCCGGCTTCCGCCGCCGCGCAGGCGCGATAGAGAAATGCGGAGCGCTGTTCCTCGGTCCAGCTTTCGAGCGGATTACTCATCGTGAACGGGCGTCGACTATTGCGAGTACACGCGATCGAACGACCATCAAACCGGCGCGCCGGCGATGCCGTCGATCCTGGCCATGATTTCGGCGTCCAGCTTCGGAACGACCGCTAGGCATAGCATGTTCTCGACGACCTGCGACGGGCGGCTCGCGCCGGTGATAACGCTGGTGACGTGGGGATTCTTCAGACACCACGCGAGCGCGAGCTGGGAGAGCGTGCAGTTGAGATCAGCGGCAATCGGGGCAAGCGACCGCACCTGCGCGAGCTTCACCGGGTCGACGATGCGTTCAGCCAGCCATTCGTACCCTTTGATCGTCGCGCGCGAGCCGGGGGGAATGCCGTCGTTGTACTTGCCCGACAGCAGTCCCGACGCCAGCGGGCTCCAGGTCGTGAGCCCGATGCCGGGATCGTCATAAAGGCGCGCGTATTCGCGCTCGACCCGCTCCCGATGGAAAAGATTGTATTGCGGCTGCTCCATCACCGGCTTGGCCAGATGATGCTTGTCCGCAATGTGCCAGGCCGCCGCGATCGCCGCCGCTTCCCATTCGGACGTGCCCCAGTACAGCGCTTTGCCGGTGCGGATCATGTCGTGCATCGCCCAGACGATTTCGTCCAACGGGGTGTCCGGGTCGGGCCGGTGGCAGAAAACCAGATCGACGTGATCGAGCTGCAGCCGCTTGAGCGAGCCGTCGATGGCCTGCATCAGATACTTCCGGTTCAGCGTGTTCTTTTCGTTCGGGCCGTCGTTCAGGCCCCAGTAGAACTTGGTCGATACGACGTACGACGAGCGCCGCCAGCCGAGCTTCTTGAGGGCCCCGCCCATGATGACTTCGGACTGACCCCGTGCGTAGACCTCGGCGTTATCGAAGAAATTGACCCCGGCGTCGTGCGCGGCAGCCATGCACTCGCGCGCCGTGTCCTCCGCGAGCTGGTTGCCATAGGTCACCCACGATCCGAACGAAAGCTCGCTCAGCTTGAGACCGGAGTTACCGAGCCGGCGGTACTGCATTCGAACCTCTGGACGGAAGCGTTGCGCCGCGAACGCGGCGCCGGAGCGGATATTCTACCTGAAGCGCGACCGGTGCCCGCTGCCGCCGGCAAGCGTACAATCCGCCGGCGCGCCACGAGCGCTGTCCTTTCATCGTTGCCATGGAAATCCGATGCCCATAAAGAAGCGTCCGCTCTCGGTCGCCGATCTCTGGTCGATCAAGCGCGTCGGTCCGCCGACCTTGTCTCCCGATGGCCGGCATGCCTGCGCGACGGTTACCGCTTTCGACATGAAGACCAACGAAGGGCACACCGAGCTCTGGCTGTTTCCCTGCGACGGCGGCAAGGCCCGCCGGCTTACCGCGGGCGACAAGGACTCGGGACCGCAGTGGTCGCCCGACGGCAAGTGGATCGCCTTCACCGCCAAGCGCAAGGACGACGACGAAGCGCAGGTGTACCTTATCGCGCCGGATGGCGGCGAGGCGCGACGACTGACGACTTTGTCGACGGGCGCATTGGCGCTGCGCTGGTTTCCCGACAGCCGCCGTATCGCCTTCGTGTCCTGGGTCTGGCCGGATCTTGCCGGCGACAAGGCGCAGGCGAAGCGAAAGCGCCAGCGCAAGCAGTCCAAGATCAAGGCGCACGTGACCGAGCGCGCCGAGCCGCGCTATTGGGACCACTGGCTCGCCGACGGCCGCGAGCCGCACGTATTCGCCGCCGACATCGTCAGCGGCAGCGCGCGCGATCTCCTGGCCGGCACCGGGCTCGCGCTGCAGCCCTGGGATCCTTCTGCCGAGCATTACGACTTGAGTCCCGATGGCAAGGAGCTGGCACTCACCGTCGACCTGGACCCGGAACCGCGGATGATGAATTCCGCGGACATCGTCGTGGTCAGGCTGTCGACCGGGCGCCACCACACGCTGACCGCCGGCAGCGGTTTTTCCAGCGAGCATCCGCGCTATTCGCCGGACGGCAAACATCTGGCCTGGCACGCCTTCAACCTGAAGCGCGCCTTCAACGATCAGGGTCGTCTGATACTTTTCGAGCGCGCCAGCGGCCGCACCCGGCGTCTTGCCGGCAGGCTCGACCGCGCGACCAACCACATCGACTGGGCGCCCGACAGCGCGGCGCTGTACATGCTGATCGAGGATCGCGGCCGGCAAGGCCTATGGCGGCTGGCCTTGACCGATGCGATGCCGACGCAGGTAGCCGCCGGCGGGACGCTCGGCGGGTTCGCCGTTTCGCGCGACGGCAAACGCATCGCGTTCGATCGGGACAGCCTGTCGCATCCGCCGGCGTTGTTCGCGATCGGCGCCGACGGGCGCGGCGAGCTGCCGCTGGAGTCTCCGAATCGCGCGCTGTTCGACCACGCCGCGGTGGGCGCCACGCGCGAATTCACCGTCAAGGGCTGGGGCGGCGATCCGGTCCAGGTGTGGGTGACCTATCCGCCCAATTTCGATCCGAAGAAAAAATGGCCGCTGTTGCATTCGATCCACGGCGGTCCGCACTCAGCGCATACCGACGGCTGGCACTACCGCTGGAACACGCAGGTATTCGCCGCGCATGGGTACGTCGTCGTCGGCGTCAATTATCACGGCTCGTCGGGATTCGGGCAGCAATGGATGGAAACCATCACCGGCGATTACGGCCGCCGCGAATTCGCCGATACGGAGGCGGCAACCGATTTCATGCTGCGTCGAGGTTACATCGATCGCAACCGGCTGGTCGCGACCGGCGGCAGCTACGGCGGCTACATGGTCGCCTACATGAACGGGCACACCGACCGTTATCGCACCTTTGTATGCCACGCCGGTTGCTACGACTGGGTCAGCATGATGGCGACCGACGGTTACATGTTTTTCGCCAAGGAGCTCGGCGCGTTCCACTGGGACAATGCGGCGCGGGTGATGCGGCAGTCGCCGCATCATTTCGCCCGGCGTTTCAAGACGCCGACGCTGGTCATCCACGGCGAGCTCGACTATCGCGTTCCGGCGACGCAGGCGCTGCAGTACTACAACTCGCTGCATGCCAGGAAGATCCCGACGCGCCTGGTCTATTTCCCCGATGAGAATCACTGGATACTGAAGCCGCAGAATTCGCGGCTCTGGTACCGGGAATTCTTCGACTGGATCAAACGCTACGCGGCGCCGGGGCCGTCGCGCCGCGGTCAGCGCACGCGCTTGGCCGGATAGTCTTCCTCGATATTGTCGCGGAAAAAGCTCCACGGCGAAGACGCGCCGGCGAAGCGTCGCCAGGTCTCGGCGGTGACCCCGGAATACTCGAACGTCCCGTTGGTCAGCTCGACCACCAGCACGCGCTTGCGCTCGTCATAGCCGGCGGCACGCAGGTTGCCGCCCGGCAATCGTTTCATTTCCATCGCGGTTGTTCCATCGCAAGGCGCTCGCCCGATCAGTAAAGCGCCCGGGCGCCGAGCAACCCGGCTGCGGACTTCACGATGCCGGCTTGGGAGGGACGTACGGCACGCAGCCTTCGAGCTTGCTCGGGACGCCGTTGTCGATCAACTCGAGGTCCATGCCCTTGCCGCGCAACTCCAGACTCGCGTTGCTGTAGCGAATGCCGGACGCGGCGGGGATCTGATATAGCGTCACGCGATCAGCATTGGAGGTCAAGAGCCGGACTTCGCCCGGCTCGAAGCGAATGATCAGTGGTGCGCCGGCCAACTGGCAGACGAAGGTCGGCTTCGCCGCATCTTCGGCTGCATCCTTGGCAGCCTGGTGCTCGCATCCGGCAAGCTGGGCGGTCAGCACGATCGCCGCTGCAACCGACGCGAGACGGCGCCCGATCGTGCTGGCAGTCGCGCGCGCGGTCGCCATCACTGCACTGTGCCCGGTACCGGCGCCGCCGGCACCGACGCTTGCCGCACGATGTCGCACAGGCGCGCCGGCTGTTGCCGCCCGTCGGTCTGCACAGTCAGCACCATCGCGCAAAGGTCGAACTGTGCGTCGGCCAGCGCGGCGGCCGCGCTTTTCAGGTCGTCGTCCGACAGCGCCGGCGTATGGCCAAGGATGCGGGCGTAGCGCAGCGACGGGTGGCCGACGGCCAGCCACCGTTGATCGGGACCGCGCGCGACGACGATCGATTCGCGCCCGAACGGATACCACCAGATGCCGAGCATGTGCACGCTGGTGATCTTGAGCACCGACGGCAGGGCGGGATCCATCGGCCGTGCGCGCGCCTCCGAGTGCTCGGCCGAACCGTCTGCGCGCAGGCAGTTGCTCTCGAGCATCAGCGCGCCGTTTTCTCCGATCGAATATTCGGTTCGCGTGTCGCGAGCGCAGCGGCTTTGCAGAAACCCGCGGATCGACGCGATCTCGTACCAGGTCGCGACATAGCCGTCCAGCTTGAAGTCGGGCAGCGGCGTCAGCGCGACGGCGGACGCCAGCGGTGCCAGCGTGAAAAACCCGATCAGGCAGCAGCGCTTCATTCGATCCCTACGCCTTGTGCGCGGCTTTGGGCCGCGATCCTGACGCCATTCTGACAGAGATCGCGGCCGCGATTCGTAATTCAGCAGTCGACGACGTTTACCGCCAGCCCGCCGAGCGAGGTTTCCTTGTATTTCGCCATCATGTCGCGTCCGGTCTCGTACATCGTCTTGATGACGGCGTCGAGCGGAACTCGGTGCGCGCCGTCGCCGCGCAATGCCAGCGAGGCGGCGTTGATCGCCTTGATCGCACCCATCGCGTTACGCTCGATGCAGGGTATCTGCACCAGCCCGCCGACCGGGTCGCAGCTCATGCCGAGGTGGTGCTCGATGCCGATTTCGGCGGCGTTCTCGATCTGCGCATTGCTGCCGCCCAGCGCCGCGGCCAGGCCCGCCGCCGCCATCGAGCAGGCGACGCCGACTTCGCCCTGGCATCCGACCTCGGCGCCCGAGAGCGAGGCATTGCGTTTGCACAGACCGCCGATCGCCGCGGCGGTGAGCAGGAACGCGACGATGCCGTCTTCGTTGGCGTCCTCGTAGAATTCGCGGTAGTACCGTATTACTGCCGGAATGATGCCGGCGGCGCCGTTGGTCGGCGCCGTCACCACACGGCCTCCGGCGGCGTTTTCCTCGTTGACGGCTATTGCGTAGAGGCTTACCCAGTCGAGCGTCTCGGTCGGATTGCTCTCCTGCTGCGCGCGCTTGGCGAGCAAAGCCTGATGCAGTCCCTTGGCGCGGCGCCTGACGTTCAGGCCGCCCGGCAGCATCCCCTCATGGCGCAGGCCCCGTTCGATGCAGTCGTTCATGATCTGCCAGCGCTCGAGCAGCCCCGTGCGAACCTGATCGGGACTGCGCAACGCCAGCTCGTTGATGCGCATCATCTCGGGAATCCGCTTGTGCGCGGCGTCGCCCTGCTTCAGCAACTCTGCTGCGCTGCTGAAAGGGTAGGGCACGCGCAGTCGCTGCGGTGCGTCGGCCAGTTGCTCGATTTCGTTTTCGGCGACAATGAAGCCGCCACCGACGGAGAAGTACACTTTGCGGGCGAGGCGTGTGCCGGCGGCGTCGAGCGCGGTGAAGCGGATGCCGTTGCTGTGGAATGCCAGCGACTTGTCGACGCGAAAGCGCAGATGCTCGTCCTCGCGGAAGGCAATCGTGTGCCTGCCGTCGAGCGAGAGGGTATGCGCTTCGCGGATCCGCTGCACCATCCGGTCGACCTGGTCGGGATCGACGCGGTCCGGGGTTTCGCCGGAAAGTCCTAGCAGGATCGCGCGATCGGTGCCATGACCGCGGCCGGTCAGGGCAAGCGAGCCGTACAGGTCGACAAAGATCTGGGTGACAGCCTCGAGCGGCTGGTCGGCTGCGAGCTCATGGACAAAGCGGTATGCGGCACGCATCGGTCCCATTGTGTGCGAGCTCGATGGCCCGAGACCGATCTTGAACAAATCGAATGCGCTGACGAACAAGGAACGAGATCCCGCGGGTGGTAGACTGGACTGCGTGATTGTACTCCGGAGAGAGGCGATGACATCCGGATTCGTGCGCCTGTCGCAACGTGCGCTGGTGGTCATGATGCTGGTCGCCGCGGCGGCGTCGATCGCTGCGGCAGCCACCGCCGGCTGGCTCGCTTATCAGCGCGGCGATTTTGTCGCCGCGCGCGCGGCCTACGAGCATGACGCGCGTCTGGGTGACCGGCTGGCGCAATTCAACCTGGCGACGATGCTGCTTCGCGGTGAAGGGGGCGCCGCCGATCCGGCGACGGGCGTCGACTGGCTACGCAAGTCGGCGGAGGCCGGCATGGCGCAGGCCCAGTACAGCCTCGGCCTGCTCTATGAAAGCGGGACCGTGGTCGCGCGCTCGCTGACCGCAGCGACCGAGTGGTGGGAAAAGGCAGCGCAACAGGGACATGTCGACGCGCAGGTGCAGCTCGGCACGCAGTACTTTCTCGGGCGTGGCGCGCCGAAGGATTGGACGCTCGCCGCCAGGTGGTACGAAGCGGCCGCCGAGAACGGCGACGCCGGCGCGCAATACCTGATTGCGAGCTTCTACGAGCACGGCGACGGCGTCGCGCCCGACCTGAAGCGTGCGCTCGGCTGGTACTTGCAGGCCGCGCGTCAGGGAGACGCCGGCGCGGCCTTGCAGGCCGACGACGTCGCGCGCCGGCTCGGCGTCGCGCTGCCGGCGCGCTAGCGCAGCGGCGGTTCCAGCACGCCGACCGGCATCGAAGCCGCCGGCGGACGATCGGCGCTGCCGTGCGCAAAGCGGAGCGGCTCCGGATAGGACAGCACTTCCGGCGGCAATTCCCCGGCTTGCTGCTGCATCCGCTGCCACCATTGGGCGTCGAGCAGATCCGCATTGACGCGCAGGAAATCGGCGCGCACCTCGGGGTCGGTCAGCAGAAAGGTCGCGAACTCCTCCGGAAACACGTCGTTCGCCCCGACCGGATACCATACCTCGCCCGACATTTCGTCGTGCTCGGCCGGAGGCTGCGGAATCGCACGAAAGCGGCACGAGTTCATGTACTCGATCTCGTCGTAATCGTAGAAGACGATGCGGCCGAAGCGCGTTACCCCGAAATTCTTGAACAGCAGGTCGCCGGGAAAGATGTTGACCGCGGCCAACTGCCGGATCGCCTCGCCGTAGTCGGCAATCGCGTGCTCCCTCTGGCGCGGCGAGGCGGATTCGAGGAAGAGGTTCAGCGGATTCATCCGCCGCTCGATGTACAGATGGCGCACAACGATCATGTCGCCGTCCTGCTCGATCAGCGACGGGGCGACGGCCTCGAGCTCCGCGATCAGCTCCGGCCTGAAGCGGGCGCGGGGAAAGGCCACGTCCGAATATTCGAGCGTGTCGGCCATCCTGCCGACGCGGTCGTGGTGCTTGACCAGCACGTATTTCTCCTTCACCCGATCGCGCGTCGTGTCCTTTGACGGCGAGATCCTGTCCCGTATCACCTTGAACACGTACGGATACGACGGCAGCGTGAACACGGTCATCACCAGGCCTTTGATGCCCGGGGCGACGATGAAGCTGTCGGTCGAGTGCTTGAGGTGATGCAGGAAATCGCGGAAGAACAGCGTCTTGCCCTGTTTCTGCAGACCCACCATCGTGTAAAGCTCGGCCTCGGTGCGCTCGGGAGCGACGTTGCGCAAGAAACCGACGTACGCCGATGGCACTTCCATGTCGACCAGGAAGTAGGCGCGGTTGGCGGAGAACAGCAAAGCGAGCTGCTCGGGGTCCATCAGCAGAGCATCGACATAAAGCCGGCCGTCGGCATCGTGCTTGATCGGCACGACGAACGGATGCGCGTTGTAGCCATTGATCACGCGGCCGACGACGTAGGCGGTGCGATTGCGGAAGAACAGGCTCGATAGGACCTGGATCTGATGGTTTGCCTCGAGCCGGAACGGTCGCGGAAAGCGCTGCCGGAAAGCGGCCAGAAGATTGGCGAGATCAGTGCGAAAATCGGCAAAGCGCCGCTCGAGATGGAAGTCGAGCACGATGTCGATCAGCGCGTGCCGCAGCCCGTGCTGCCGCGGATAGTACGAGCGGTATGAAGGCGGGTCGGCGTCGATGTGCTCGGTCGAGATCGCCGGGCGGACGAACAGGCAGCGGTTGTGAAAGTAGCTGCGGTCGAGGATCTTGCACGACACGGTATTGAAGAACGTCTCGGCGCACTCCGGCTGCTTGTGATCGATCAGCAGCGACACGTAATGCCGCTTGACGTCCTCCCAGCGCGCGTCGTCGCTGTGGGTGCACCCGAATTCATGCCGCAGCCGGGAGACCGTTTCGGCGACGCGGCGATCGTAGAAGTCGATGCGCTCGCGCGATACGTGGCTGATCGCCAGCCAGTTGCCAGCCTCGAAATGACGCTTGGCCGCTGTCGCGCAGTCGCGGAACAGCGCGTAGTGCCGATTGAAGCCGTCGAGCGTGGCCTGGGCGATCGCCTGCGGGCTCGCCGGCTCGCTCATGCGGGGAATGGTTTCGTGCAGCGCGGGGGCATGTCCCGAGTCTATTGCACCGCGTCCTTCTTCCGGCTGCTGTTTTCGGCTTCTATTTTCGCCTTTACGTCGGCGGTATAGGTGTTGTATTCGTCGACGACGCGATTGGCCGCCGCGGTCGCGGCCTCGGCGATCGCCTTGTTGTGCTCGACGTACGCCTTGACGCATTCACCGTAGGTTTTGAACTGCCGGTTGAAGGCCGTCATATTCGGATCGGATGCTAGCCGCCCCGAAAACTCGGGTTTGACGCAGGTGCTGGGCGCGACCAGAGGCGCGGCGCCGCTTGTCGTCGTCGGCGTTTGCGCAGCGGCGCCGAGCGAGAACGCCACGACGGAGGCGGTGAAAATCAAGCGGGGGTGCATTCGGACCTCGTGACTTAAGGCGAAAGACGCAATTTTATGCCGGCGCGCACCGGCTGGGAAGAAATCGCGCGGGCGCTCGCTTCGAAAACCGCGCTAGCTCAGCAGCGCAGCGACGATCGCCACGCCTGCTGCGACCAGATCGCCCGACAGCCCGGCGTCGACGGCCGCGGCCTGGTTGCGATTCGAGCCGCCGGCGCCCGGCGCGCGCATCGTCAGGGCGTCGGCGAGGCGATCAACGTCGATCGTCTTGCGCTGGATCTCGGCGGCGGAGAGATCGCGCAGCGCTTTGTTGACCGCTTCGGGATCGAGGATTGTCAACGGCGAACGGCAGTATGGGCAGACGGCGTCCTGCTGAAGGTCGATCGGGGCGCCGCAATTCGAGCATTGCACGCTGCGGATCCGTGCTTTGAGCGTCGCGAGCTCGCTTCCGGACAGCGGGCGCACGAAGTTCTTTTCCAGCAGGAACTGCACGAACGGGGTCAGGCGGCCGTGACCCCATTCGCAGCGGTAATAGGTGAAGTGGGTCGTGCGTTGCAGGTCGTGGGTCAGCGAAAGGCGCGAATTGCAACGCGGGCAATCCAGCAGCTCGGGCAGCGGATTGCGCGTCGGCGCGCGATGCGCGTCGAATGCCTTGAAGACCTCAATGGTGCCGCCGGGCGTGAGTTGCGTGCTCTCGTGCTCATCGAGCCACAGGAGCTGGCAGCCGAAACAGAAATCGAGGGCTACCGTGCCGACCAGCAGGCGCTCGAACTCGAGCGTCTGCATCGAGGCCCCGCAACCGGGGCAGTTCACGCGGCGCGCGTCCGCGGGGATATCCGCCGATACAACAGACGCGTGCTCGGGACCTCGGTCAGAACTAGGTGCGGTCGCGTTTGGCCATCGGGCAGTGGACCCACTCTACGTAGACCCCCCGCGCCTGTGCGACGCGGTCGATGGTCTGCATTCTCGAGTAGTCGCATGTCGACGATGGCGAAACCACCGCGTTCTGGGCCTGTTGCTGCTGCGTTGGAACTGTCGAGCAACCGCTTGCAAGTGCGATGACCGACAAAGCAAGGATGAGCTTCATATGATGACCCTCCTGCGCTTTTGACTATAGGCAAAAGAACCGGCGGAAGCAAGGCCGTCCCGCCGGCCGGCCAGCCCGGCGGGCAGGGGAAGGGGCGGGCGACCTTACAGCAAACTTACAGGTTACGGGTGGCGAAAGTGTCGCACTGCCGGAGGTCGCCGGAATCCAGTCCTGTACGGAACCACTTGACCCGCTGCGCCGACGAGCCGTGGGTGAATCCTTCGGGCACGACGTAGCCCCGCGTCTGCTTCTGGATGCGGTCATCGCCGACCGCGGCTGCCGCCGCGATGCCGGACTCGACGTCCTTGGCGTCGATGATGTTGCGCTGCATCGACGAATGCCCCCAGACGCCGGCCAGGCAGTCGGCCTGCAGCTCGAGCCGCACCGACATGTCGTTCCTGCTGCGGTCCGACGCGCTGGACATCTTTTGTTGCGCCGCGTCCATCAGCCCGAGCTGATTCTGGACGTGATGGCCGATTTCATGGGCGATCACGTACGCCCGCGCAAAATCGCCGGGCGCGCCGAAGCGCTGCGACAACTCCTGGAAAAAGCTCAAGTCGAGGTAGACCTTGCGGTCTCCGGGGCAGTAGAACGGGCCCGCCGCCGCGCTGCTGAATCCGCAGGCCGAGGCGATTTGACCGTGATAGAGCGTGAGCTTCGGCGGCTGGTAACGCGTTCCCATCTGCTGGAAGATGCCGCCCCAGACGTCTTCGGTGTCGCCAAGCACGCGTGCGACGAACTCGGTTTGTGGATCGTTTGCCGCCGGCGCGTGGGTCGCTGTCTGCGGAGCCTGCGTCTGCACGACAGGCCCGCCACCGTCCCCGGTCAGCAGGGCCAGCATCTCGAGCGGATTCTTGCCGAGGAGCAGGCTGACGACGACCACCAGAATGATCGCCCCGCCCGAGAGGCGAAGACCTCCGCCGAACATGCTCGGACCGCTGCTCGAGCCTTCCTCGACGTTGTCGCTGCGCCGATAGTCCTGCCATCTCATAGTTGCCACTCCTGTGAAATCCCTACAGCCGGCGCGTCCACGCCCTCCTTGGGCCAGTCTACGCGCCTCGGTTGCGGGGCTCAACCGAGCTCGTCGATCGAACGCGGCCAGCTCGCCTTCAACAAGCGCGACAACGCGCGATCGGCGAGCACCGTGCCTCGGGTCTGGCAATTCGCGCAGTAATTTGTTTCGTTGTCGGCGTAGACAATGCGCTGCACAGGCGCGCCGCAATCCGGGCACGGCTTGCCGAATCGCCCGTGCACGGCCATCTGCGGCCGGAAAGCGGTGACGCCCTCCGGAAAATCCTCGCCCGCTTCGCGCCGCAGGCGCTCGGTCCATTCGCCCAGGACGGCCTTGGCGGAGGCGAACAGGCGCTCGATCTCCCCGCTGCTGAGCTTGTGGGTCAGCGCCAAAGGCGACAGCCTGGCGCGATGCAGGATCTCGTCCGAATAAGCGTTGCCGATGCCGCTGAACAATCGCGGATCGGTCAGGGCGCGCTTGAGCGTATGGTTTTCCTGTTTCAGACGAGCAGCGAAAGCTGCTGCATCGATGTCGTCGAGCTCGGCGCCGCCGCGGTCGAATGCGGCCAGCGCGGCCGGGCCTTCGACGAGATGCAGCGACGCGCGCTTGCGCGTGCCCGCTTCCGTGAACGCAAGCAGGCCGCTGTCGAAGGCGAAGGTCGCCAGCGTGATGCGCGCCGGGGGCTTGGATCCCCGCGTCAGCCAGCGCAGCCGGCCGGCGATCATCAGGTGCAGCACGAGGAAAATCTCGCCTTCGAGCGCGATGACGATGCGTTTGCCCAGCCGCCGCACGCCGGTGACGCGCCGTCCCTGCGCGTCCGCGACGGGCGGCACCACGGTGCGAAGCACGAATGGGCTGTTCAGGCGGATTTCCGCGAGGCGGTGCCCGACGATGCGCCGCTCGAGCGCTTCGACATAAACGGCGACATCGGGCAGCTCGGGCATGCCGCCCTAGACGGCGATGAACGCGCCGACCGCCGCACCGGCGGCCAGCATCCACAGCGGGTGCAGCCGCGTCGCGAGCGCCAGCACGACGGTGGCTACCGTCAGCCCGACGGCGACAGCCGAGTGGTCGACGGTGCGCGCGAGTATGAAGCCGCTGGCCAGCACCAGTCCGACGGTCACCGGCGCGAGGCCGTACTGGATGGCCTTGCGCAGCGGTGCATCGCGAAACCGGTCCCAGACATGCGCGACGGCGAAGGTCAGCGCCGAAGACGGTGCGCATATCGCCGCCGTGCAGACCAGCGCGCCCAGGAAGCCGTCCACCTTCCATCCGATCAGGCTCACGATCAGCAGGTTCGGACCGGGCGCCGCCTGGGCGATCGCAAACGCCTGCGCGAAGTCGGCATCGGTCAGCCAATGCGCGTTTTCGACGACGCGGCGGTGGATTTCGGGCAGCAGCGCATTGACCCCGCCGATGGCGAGAAACGACAGCAGTCCGAACTGCTGCGCGAGGTCGGCCAGCAGGGGCAGATTCACCGCCGGGTCCACCACGCGATGGCGATCGACATTGGCGCGAGCATCGCCAGTGCCCACAGCAGCGGGACGCGCAACAGTCCGATCGCAACGAACGTCAGGATCCCCATCGCGATCTGCCAGACCACGCCCTTCAGCGGCTGCGCCATCTTGATTGCCGTCGCGAGCACCAGCCCGGTCGCCGCCGCGGATACGCCGTTGGTCGCGCCGCGCACCGCCTCGATCGCGGCAAACTGCGCGTACAGCGCGGCGAGCGCGAGAACGATCAGGAAGGGCATCAGCATCAGCCCGAGTACAGCGGCGATCGACCCCGAGGCGCCGCGGAAGCGGCTGCCGACGATGATCGAGACGTTGACGATGTTCGGGCCCGGCAGGAACTGAGACAGCGACAGCACTTCGATGAATTCGCGCTCGCTGAGCCAGCGGCGCTGCTCGACCAGCATGCGGCGCGCGAACGGCAGCACGCCGCCGAATCCCTGCATGCCGACGATCAGAAAACCGAGGAACAGTTCCCGCCGGGAGGGCGGCGGCGCGTCTGGAGCCGGTGCGAGCAGATCACCCGGGACGCTCTTCTGATCAGCCATCGGGAGCTCCGTTCGATCGCATGCCGCGGACCTGAAGCCGCGACCGTCCTGCCGCTTACGGCTTCAGCGCCCGGTACAGGAAAGGCAGGCTGACATTCATCCGGTAATCGACATCGGAGTGATTGTCGTCGTATTCCTCGTAAGTGTGCGCCACTCCGGCTTGCGAGAGACGCGCCGATAGGATCCGCGTGCCATAGTGAATGTGATATTGGTCGCGCCAGCCGCAGTCGATGTAGATTCCGGCGAGCGATTTGAGGTTGGCCTTGTACTTCGCAACCAGGTTGATCGGATCATGAGCAAGCCAATTCTTCCAGCGGTTCGGGATCAGCTCGCCGGTCTCCAGGTTGAACGGCAGGCGGAAACCGAGCGGGGCCTTCGGATCCGGATCGTAGGTAGCGGCCATGCAAAGGTTCATGATCGTGTGCCCTTCGGCGACCGACAGTTTCTCGGCTCCCCACACGTGCTCGAGGAAACGCTTGACACGTCCGTCGTCGCAACCGTTGGCGAGACGCCCGCGGCGGCCTTCGCGCAGCGCATCGTAGCGGCCCGGCTTGCGCTTGACCCCCCGGAATCGCGCCAGGTCGTTCAGCGTATTCGGCCAATCGTGCCAATAGACGAAGTCGAAATACGAATCGCCGGAATGATCGGCGATCGCTCCCCAGTATTGCGCGTATTTCATGCCGTGGATGATCGCACCGTAGCCGCCGGACGACTTGCCGAAACAGCCGCGGTGGTCTCGCGAGGCGAGGGTGCGGAACTCGCGATCGACGAATGGGATCAGCTCGCGCGTCAGATAGTCGGCGTAGTTGCCGATCGCCGACGAGTTGACATACTGGTTGCCGCCGAGCGCGGTGAAGCAGTCCGGGAAGACGATGATCGCCGGTCCCATTTTCCTTTCATGGATCAGCCGCGCCGCGCGCTCGGGCACATTGTCGGAAAACGGCTTCCAGTTGACGTGCGCGAGCCCGGATCCGGTGAATCCGACCATGTCCCATAGCACCGGAAAGCGCCGTCCCCGAGAGTTGCCCGCGCCGCCGTCGTATTGCGGCGGCAGCCAGACGCCGAGCTTGCGCACGTGCGGATCGCCCAGCGCGTTGCCGTCGAGAATCTTCGACGTGTGTTCGACGACGACGAGCCTTCCGTCCGGACCCCTGCGGCGTTTGAGCGCCATCTCGTTGCCTCGCGCTGTTGCGGAGGCGAAATTGTAGCGCAGAGCCTCGCTTCTAGCGCTCGAGGATGGCAGTGACGCCCATGCCGCCGGCGGTGCAGATCGAAATGAGTCCGCGTCCCGCGCCGCGCTGCCGCAATTGCTTGGCCAGCGTGCCGATGATGCGCGTGCCGGTCGCGGCGAACGGATGGCCGAGGGCAACGCTGCCGCCGCGCGGATTCAGCCTGGCGCGATTGATTTCGCCGAGGGCGCGCTGCCGCTTGAGCGTCGAGCGGCAATAGTCGTCGGAGCGCCATGCTTCGAGCGTGCAAAGAACCTGCGCGGCGAATGCTTCGTGAATCTCGTAGATGTCGAAGTCCTGCAGGGTGAGCCCCGCGCGGTCGAGCATCGCGGGGACGGCGTAGGTCGGCGCCATCAGCAGGCCTTCCGGCGGACCCTCGATTCCGGCGAAATCGACCGCCGCGACCGACCAATGCGTCAGATACGCCTGCACCTCGAGGCCGTGCGCCTCGGCCCACGCGTCGGAAGCGAGAAGCACGCAGGACGCCCCGTCGGTCAGCGGCGTGCTGTTGCCCGCCGTGAGGGTGCCGGCGGCGGAGCGGTCGTAAACGGTCTTGAGCGCCGCAAGCTTGTCCGGCGTCGTATCCGCGCGCACGTTGTTGTCGCGCGCGAGGCCAGCGAAGGGCACGACCAGGTCGTCGTAGAACCCGCTGTCCCAGGCGGCGGTGGCGTTCATGTGACTTCGATACGCCAGCTCGTCCTGCTCGGCACGGCCGATGCGCCATTGCTTGGCCATCAGCTCACAATGCTCGCCCATCGACAGGCCGGTGCGAGGTTCGACGACTCCCGGCGTGGCAGGCTTCAAGTCGGCCGGCCGAACTTTCAGCCACGGGCGGATTCGCGCGCCCCAGGTCCTGCCGCGCGCGCTGTCGAGCGCGATGCGGTTCAGGGCTCGCCCGTAGCCGATCGGCACGTCGCTGGTGGTGTCGACGCCGCCGGCGATGCCGGCCTCGATTTCACCCAGGGCGATCCGCTGACCGATCTGGATAGCGGTGGTAAGACTGGTGCCGCAGGCACGCTGCACGTCGTAGGCGGGCGTGTGCGGATGCAGACCGGCGCCCAGCGCGGCTTCGCGCGTCAGATTCCAGTCGCGAGGGTGCTTGATGACCGCACCGGCGGCGACTTCGCCGAGCTGTACGCCCCGGAGCCCGAAGCGCTCGACCAGCGCCGCGAGGGCTGCCGTCAACATTTCCGGGTTGCCGGCGTCGACATACCGGGTGTTGCTGCGTGCAAACGGAATCCGCGCGCTGCCGATGACCGCGATTCGGCGCAAGCTTTCGGGCATCGCTGACCCCAGGCGCACCAAAGCGGCCATTCTAGTCGCGGGGGCTCGGGATCGGACAAAGACTATTGCAACTTTCGCGCAGCCGATGCATGTTGTTGTCTGCAACCACGGGATTTTCTGCCCCGGCGGCTGTCTTACAGGGAATACAGGGGGATATGCGATGGTAGAAGCACGAACGCCGGAACCGAGCGCGGCCGACGCGCCAGGCCAGGGTTGGCGTGCGCGGGGGGGCTGGCGGCTTGCCGACATCGATTACGCGGGCGCCGACCGGGCGCGGGCGGCGGACGACCAGACGCTCTTCCAGATGATGACGATGGCCTCGTTCGTCGAAACGGGGTCGGATTTGTACGCACACAACCTGGTGTCCTACTTCGATGACGACCAAGTCGTTTCCGGGTGGCTCGCCGAGTCGTGGGAGCATGAGGAAGTGCAGCACGGCGCGGCGCTTCGCGCCTATGTCGAGCGGGTCTGGCCCGATTTCGATTGGCAGCAGACCTACGACCGCTTTTTCGACGAATATCGCCAGACCTGCACGGTCCCCGAGCTGGAGCCCGCCCGGGCGCTCGAGCTCGCCGCACGCTGTGTCGTCGAAATGGGCACTGCCACGCTTTACAGCGCAATGGGTGCGTATGCCGACGAGCCGGTGCTGAAGGACCTGACCGCGCATATCTATGCCGACGAGGTCCGCCACTACAAGCATTTCTACCGTTATTTCCGGCGCTATCAGGAGCGCGAGCGCCATGGTCGCTGGCGCGTCGGGCGCACGATGACCCGTCGGCTGCTGCAGACGGCGGACGACGACGGCCGCATCGCATTTCGGCATCTGTGGCAAGCGACGCACCCGGGCTCCCGTTCGGTCGAGACTGAATACCGTGCGTTCCGCGACCGCATCTCGGCGGTGGCGCGGGGCTACGCGCCGCGCGACCTGCCGGTGGAGATGTTCCTGCGGCCGCTGCGCCTGCCTCCGGTCGCTGCCCGAGGTGCCCGGAGCTGCGCCGGAACGCTCTACCGCTGGTGGCTGGAGGCCTGAACCGCCGCGCAACGACGGTATCGTTCCGTCAGGTCGCGCGATTGCCGATCAGCGCGAGAAACTCCTCGCGCGTTGCCGTCGACTCGCGGAAAGTGCCGAGCACCGACGAGGTGATCATCACCGAATTCTGCTTCTCGACGCCGCGCATCATCATGCACAGGTGCCGCGCCTCGATCATCACGCCGACGCCCTTCGCGGCAACCGAATCCATCACTTCCTGCGAAATCTGCTCGGTCAGCCTTTCCTGAAGTTGCAGGCGACGGGCATACATGTCGACCAGACGGGCGAGCTTGGATACGCCGAAGACACGTCCGCTGGGTATGTAGCCGATGTGGCAGCGGCCGAAGAAAGGGAGCATGTGATGCTCGCAGAGGCTGTAGACCTCGATGTTCTTGACGATGACCATGCTGTTGGTCGCCTGCGTGAACACCGCGCCGTTGATCAGCTTCTGCGGATCGGCCCTGCTGCCCGAGGTGAGAAATTCGATCGCCTGCGCGACCCGTTGCGGCGTCTTGAGCAAGCCTTCCCGCTGCGGGTCCTCGCCAATCTCGACTAGCAGCTCGCTGATCAGAGCCTCGATCTTCTTGCTATTGGGTTTCATTGCATGATCCCGTTGAACGAATGATGCAAGCGCATTATCCCATGCGGCGCGCTGCGACCGATGCGCCGTCCTGCGATGCGATAATGTGCGGCCAACCAGCGAAGGACTCTCGATGGGAACAATGACTGAAATCTCCGCCGGCGATGGATTTCGCCTGGCCGCGTATCGCGCCGATCCGCAGGGCCAGCCGCGCGGCGGCCTGGTCGTCGTCCAGGAAATTTTCGGCGTCAACAGCCACATTCGCAGCGTCTGCGATGGTTACGCCGCCGACGGCTATCGCGCCATCGCTCCGGCATTGTTCGACCGCTACGAGAGGGGAGTCGACCTGGGCTACACCGCGGCGGATATCGCTCGCGGCCGCGAATACAAGGCCGGCGCGACCTCCGATGCGGCGATGCTCGACGTCGACGCGGCGCGGGCGGCGGTCGGGGCCGCCGGCAAGGTCGGCATCGTCGGTTATTGCTGGGGTGGCTTTATCACCTGGCTGGCGGCGTGCCGGCTCAGAGGCTTTGCCTGCGCGGCCTCGTACTATGGCGGCGGGATTCTCGAAGCGGCCGCCGAGCAGCCGAAATGTCCTGTCATCGCGCATTTCGGCGAGCGCGACCACGTCCTTCCCGTCGCCGGCGTTCGCGCCTTTGGCGAAGCGCATCCGGATGTCGCCGTCTACATCTATGCCGCCGACCACGGCTTCAATTGCGATCAGCGCGGCGCGTACGATCCTGCCGCGGCGACGCTGGCGCGACAGCGCACGCTGGACTTCCTGCGCCAGCACGTAGGCTGAACCCTCGGGACCCAAAAGCGGGCCGATTAGTTGACAAAAGCAACTAATCGGCCGGACAGTGGCGTCGGCGGCCCGGACCCTGGGCCGGGAGGGCGACGCGATGGCCACGTCGGCGGCGAACAAGGGGGTGCGCGAGACGCGGATCGCGGCATTGCGCCGGTTCAATCGCTTTTACACACAGCGCATCGGTGTACTGCAGGAAGGTCTGCTCGATAGCGCGCTCTCGCTGGCGCAGGTGCGCGTGCTCTACGAGCTCGCCCATCCGGTATCGTCCGGCGACGACGGGCCGACGGCGAGCGAGCTCTCGGCAAGGCTGGGCGTGGACGAAGGCTATCTGAGCCGCATCGTCCACGGGTTCGAGTCGAAGGGAATGCTATGCCGCCGGCAGAGCAGAGCCGACGCCCGACGGCAGTTGCTGACGCTGACTCGCGAGGGACAGGCCGCATTCGCACCGCTGGACCGGCGATCGCACGATGAGGCCGGCGCCCTGCTGGATACCCTTTCGGACGCGGACCAGCGTCGCCTGGTCGCGGCTGCCGACGCGATCGAAAGCCTGCTGGACAAGCGTGCGGCGCCGCGACGGCCGATTGCATTGCGCGCGCCGCGGCCCGGCGACCTCGGATGGGTCGTGCAGCGGCATGGCGAGCTGTATGCGCGCGAATATGGCTACGACGCGCAATTCGAGGCGCTGGTCGCCGCCATCGCCGCCCGGTTCGTGCAGCGCTTCGACGCCCGGCATGAACGTTGCTGGATCGCAAACGATGGTGGCACGAACCTGGGCTCGGTGTTTGTCGTGCGGCAGTCGGCCGACGTGGCCAAGCTCCGCCTGCTGCTCGTCGATCCCGCGGCGCGCGGCCGGGGTCTCGGCGCGCGGCTGGTCGGGGAATGCATCCGTTTCGCCCGCCGGGCCGGTTATCGGAGCATGGTGCTCTGGACGCAAAGCGAGCTGGCTGCGGCGCGACATATCTACGAGCAGGCGGGCTTCCGGCGCACGCGTCGCCAGGCGCACCACAGTTTCGGCCGCGACCTGGTGGCGGAAACATGGCGCCTCGCGCTCTAGCGCGGCGTCGGTCGGGGTGGCCCGCGACAGCGCCCGGAGCGCCGGGGTACACTTGAGCGGCCCAATCGGCGGCAAAGTGCCGCGAGAGAACAGTGGGCGGCATCGCATGCCGCCTCGTCGACGGCCAACGGAGGACGGACGATGAAATGCACGACCTGCGGTTACGAAACGCAGCCGGGCGCCAGGTTTTGCGTCCAGTGCGGGACGACCCTGCCGGCCGAACCGGTTCCCGTCGCGGCGGCCGCCGCGGCCGCGGCCGCGCCCATCCCGCCGGTAGCCACCCCTGCGCCGGCAGCTGCGGCGCCGGCAAGACCCGCGGCATCCTCGCCTAGCGCGACCATTCCGCCGCGCATTCCGGCCGGCGCGCCGGCGACCGCTGTCGCCGCTGCCACGACGGCGCCGCCTGCGGAGACGTCGGTAACCACCGCCGGTGGGCCACCCAAGCTCGGCTTGATTGCCGCGATGCTCGCACTGGTCGCCGTCCTCGCGATCGGCGGATTCGTCGCCTATCGCGTGTCGCTGTCGAAAGATACGACCGCTTCGACCGAAGCCGGTAAAGCCTCGGATGCGGCCGTTGCACCGGCGCCGGCGGACGGATCGAAGGATGCAAGCGTGCCGGCTGCGCCGCCGCCGGCGCAGGCCGGAACTGCGCCCGAGGCGACCAAAGATCAGGCCGCTGCGTCCGCGCCGCCCCCCGAGACACCGAAATCCGTCGCAGGACCGGCCGGTGGCCCTGCTGCACCGCCGGCCAAGGCCACGGCGGCCGCTGGCAAGGCGCGGCCCACTGCGCAGCCCCCTGCTGCCGCCACTACCGGAACGACCGAGGCGCCGGCGGCGGCGCCGGCCGCCGTGGGGCGCGCGCCGGCGGCGGCCCCAGCAGCACAACCGGACCGCTGGGCGCAGATGCACGACGCGATGGCGCGCTGCAAGCGCGAGGATTTTTTCCGTCGCATCGGATGCGAGCAAAGCGTCGGACTGCAGTATTGCGAAGGTTACTGGGGCAAGGTGCCGCAATGCGCAGGCGTGCCGCGGGACTCGTCACGCTAGCAGCGCGCCTGCGCCGTCGCGCCTTGACCGCCCAGGCTCGCCCACCCAGAATGGGACGCCGTCACGACTCAGGGGAATGAATGAAAATCCTTGTTGCCGCTGCCACACTGCTCTGCTCGCTTCCCGCGTTTGCCGGTACCAACTCGGCCATCTTTTTCCAGGTGCCGACGCTCGACGAATTCGGGCTGATCGGTCTGGTCGTCGCCGTCGGCGTCGCTGCCGGCTTGGTCATCCGCCGCAAGAAAAAGTAACTCAGGAGTGCCATACGCGAGCCTGCTGCTGCGCGGCTCGGATCGACGATGGCCATGAACGACCTGCTGTCGCTGCTGCGCATCGCCTACTACGGGCTGATGGCGGGCACATTCGCGTTCCTGCTGCTGTGGGAGGACGGCTCGCCGCTGGTGCGAGGCATGCCGTCGCGCCGGCGGCACATCCTGCGCAACCTCGCCTTGTTCGTATGCGTGGTTGCGGTCGCCGATGGACTGGTCGGCGCATGGCTGCTGGACATTCCGTCGCGGCTGACGATCACGCCGGCCGGCTTGCTGACTCCGCTGCCGCTGGCCGCCCAACTGATCGTGGCTTTCGTGGTCATGGATTTGTCGACCTACGCAGTCCATCGGCTGTTTCACGCCCAACGCTGGCTGTGGCTGATGCACTCGGTGCATCATTCGGACGGAGAGGTCGATGTCAGTACCAGCATCCGGCATCATCCGATCGAGGTCGCGATCGACGTCGCGGTCAAGCTGGCGCTGTACCTGTTGCTCGGATTGCCGCTATGGATGGAGGCGGCGCGGACGCTGCTGATCAATCCGCTCAGCATGGCCCAGCACGCAAACATCGCTTATCCGGCGTGGGTCGAGCGTCCATTGCGCTGGCTGCTGGTCACCCCGACGATGCATCGCGTGCATCACTCGCCGGAGGCGGAGGCGACGGACTCCAACTACGGTCAATGCTTTTCGTTCTGGGACCGGATCTTCGGCACCTACCGGGCTCCGGATCCGGCGCAAGCACCCCGATTTGGGCTCGCCAACCTGGCCGGAGAGTCATTTCAGTCGGTGCCGGGCATGCTGCTGACCCCCGTTCGGGCACGGCGGCTGCTTACGCTCTGAACGGCGCCGAACGCACCCGCTCGCCGGGCCGGAGCGGACAGGTTGCGACAATCGTCGATTATGACGTTATCATAGAGGTTGTGCCGGGCCTTTAACCCCGGGGACGCCAAGGACGAGCAGGGGACCCGATGAGTTGCCGGATCTGCGGACGAAGCACTTCGCCTGGTGCCAAGCTTTGCGCCGACTGTCGCGCTGCGCGCAAGCGTGCCTACGATGCGACGATCACCCAGCCTCTGCTGGCGATGGTCGGCGCGGGCACGGTTTCGCGCACGCTCTCACGCCTGCGCCGTTCCGACAGCTCGCCCGAAGCCAAGGCACGGCGCGCCGCCCGGAAAGCGAAGGCGGCAGCAGTCGCCGCGCCGCCGGCGGCCGTGTCCGAGGCCGCGGCGCCGGCGACCGCCCGTTCGCGCCCGATGCTGTGGGGGCTGCTCGCAATCGGCGTCGTGCTGGCTGCGATAGCGGGCTGGTACCTGCCGACCCGCGCGCCGGATAGCCCCGAGGGCGGCGCGGGTTCGTCCGCGGCGCCGGCCGAGCACGCACAGCCGGCGCCCGAGGCCGAACCGGCGCGAATGACTCCTCCCGCCCCTTCGCCGGCGGCCGCACTTCCTCCGCTCCCGACCATCGTAGAGCGCGAACTGGTTCCGTATTCGCCTGCGCCGGCTAAGCCGGCGATGACTAAGCGCGTCCCGGCGCCCAAAGTTGTCGCGCCGCCACCGGAAGCGCCGGCCGCGGTCGAGATCGTCCCCGCGCCTCCACCGGCCCCGGCACCG
>DATBBM010000066.1:0-12636 GCA_036270955.1 Casimicrobiaceae bacterium
AGCCGGCGCCAAATACGAGGAGATCCTCCGCCGCATCACCTGGCTCGCCCCCTCGCCGATCGGCTTGGGGCCGGCGCAATGACCGAGTACGTAGAAGCATGGCAATGCATCGGCTGCGGAAAAATCGACGCAGGGTATTGCTTCCCCTCGCCGCGCCGAGCCTGTACAACACCGAGGTCGTGGCCTCCGCCGTCCTGTGGTCGGCTGCGTACGCAATTTACGCCGTGCGCTACTGGCCGGTGTTGACTCGTCCGCGCTCGACGGCAAACCGGGGTGAGCCGACACGCGGCCAGGGCATCGCCTTATAATGACCTCCCTTGCGCAGCCGACCCGCCGCCCCGATCTCACGCTCTGCAGCTTCCCATTCGCACCCGAAGACCGCCGCCGCGCGCCGTCTTTACGTCGATCGATCGGGGATCGTCGCCGCAGCGATGCAAATCGCTTCGCCGAATTGCGATGCCCGGCCGGAAGGCGAGCGAATCTCGCTGCTGGTCGTCCACAACATTTCGCTGCCTCCGGGCCAGTTCGGCGGCGACGCAATCATCGAGCTTTTCACCAACAGGCTTGCCTCGGATGCGCACCCTGATTTCAGCGCGTTAGGGGCAATGCGCGTCTCGGCGCACTTCCTGATCCGGCGCGACGGTGCGCTGCTCCAGTTCGTCCCGTGCGCGCTGCGCGCCTGGCATGCCGGAGCCTCGTCATGGCGGGGCCGCGAGCGGTGCAACGACTTTTCGATCGGCGTCGAGCTGGAAGGCACTGACCTGCTGCCCTACACGGATCCCCAATACGCGGTGCTCGGCCGACTCACGCGAGCGCTTCGCCGGCGCTATCCGATCTCGGACCTGGCTGGCCACGACCAGGTCGCCCCGGGCCGCAAGACCGATCCTGGTGCCTCGTTCGACTGGGCCCGATACCGGCGCTTGGCCGCCCTCCCCTAGCCGTACGGCGCGGCCGGCGCTCGATGGCCCGCCGAGGGGCGCGTTCCGATCCCTGCGGGTCTGTCAGGCTCCTGCTATTGGCCATGGTTGCCTTCGAAGGTATAATTAAAGGTTATGCAATTTCTGGCCGATTACTTCCCGCTGATTCTGTTTTTTGTGGCTTTCAAGCTGCAAGGCATTTTCGTGGCTACCGCCGTGGCCATCGCCGCCTCAATCGTGCAAATCGTCTATTTTCGCTGGCGCCGAGGCAAGGTTGCCGCCGTGCACTGGATGAGCTTTGCGATCATCGCGACCTTCGGCGGAGCGACGCTGCTGCTCCACGACGAGACGTTCATCAAATGGAAACCCACGGTTCTCTACTGGCTGTTCGCGGTCGTACTGGCCGTCGGCAGACTCGTGTTCCGGAAGAATCTGCTCGCCGCGCTGCTCAAGGACCTGACGCTGCCCGACCCGATATGGTCGCGACTGACCTGGGGCTGGGTCGTGTTCCTGGCCGCGATGGGGATCGCCAACCTTTACGTCGCCGCCAATTTCACGACCGATGCATGGGTCAACTTCAAGGTCTGGGGCGGCATGGGCCTGTTCATGCTGGCCGCGGTCGGGACAGTGGCATCGGTCGCCCGGTACCTGCCCGGTGAATCGTGACCGACATCGCCACGACGCTGCGTTCACGCCTTGCCGACCTGTCTCCTTCCGAGCTTGAAATCCATGACGACAGCGCCGAGCATGCCGGCCACGCCGGCGCGGCCGCCGGCGGCGGGCACTTTTCCCTGCTGATCGTGTCGAAGGCCTTTTCCGGCGTTCCGCGGCTCGAGCGTCACCAGCAGGTGCTGAACCGCGTCAACGATCTCTTGCCGCACCCGATCCACGCGCTGTCGATCAGGGCATTGTCGCCAGAAGAATTTTCCTGACGCGGACCGAATTTCTCCCCAGGACCGATTGCTTTACTTTTTTTAATCGACTCACCGACAAGGACTGTCATTCATGTCACAGAACATTCGACTTTTCACCGCGCTCGTCGCAACGTCCGCGTTGCTGCTGGCGCCCGTTGCATTGGCGCAGGATGCGAAAAGCAAGCCGGCGCCAGCCAAGGCCGATGCACCCGCCAAGGGCAAGGACCTCTACTCGCCGGCCTACTTCGATTTCATGCTCAAGCAGCGCACTGCCCAGGGCCAGCCCGATACGCCCGAATTGCGCACCGCGGTTCGCGACGAGCTCAACACGCGCGAGTTGCTGGTCCGCGAGGCCAAGAAGCAAGGGCTCGACAAGAGCCCGGCGCTGAAGACCGAAATGGACCTGACTCAGCAAACCGTGCTGGTCCGCGCGTACATGGCCGAGTATCTGAAGGCACATCCGGTACCGGAAGACGCGCTGCGCAAGGAATATGACACCATCAAGGGGCAGATCGGAGACAAGGAATACAAGGTTCGCCATATCCTGGTCGACAAGGAGGACGAGGCCAAGGAAATCATCGCCGCGCTGCAGAAGGGTGAGAAGTTCGAGAAGCTCGCCGACCGCTCGAAGGACACCGGCTCGAAAGCCAACGGAGGCGATCTGGACTGGAATGCCCCGGCCAATTTCGTCAAGCCGTTCGCCGACGCGATGGTGGCGCTGCCGAAGGGCAAGTTCACGACCACTCCGGTCAAATCGCAGTTCGGCTGGCACGTCATCGAAGTCGACGACATTCGCGACGCGAAGGTTCCGACGTTCGAGGAAGTCAAGCCGCAACTGAGCCAGCGCATGCAGGGCCAGGTCGTCGACAAGTATCTGCGCGATCTGCGCGCCAAGAACGGCTTCTAAAGCGCCGGCGCAATTAGATGCCGGTGACGAGGGCAGGCAGCGACAGCTTGCCCTTTTTCTTGCGCGTATTCGCCGTTACTGGCAGCGGTTTTTGGCTGGATGGTATTCTTCGCGCTTCGCGAAACTGAACGATCCTGCACAGCGGAAGCGGATGCCATGGCGAAGATTCCCCGTCCGAAAGACTTCTATGCCGGGCTGCTGTTTGTGGCGTTCGGCGTCTTTGCGATCGTCATCGCCCGGAATTATCCATTGGGCACCGCGGCGCGAATGGGTCCCGGCTATTTTCCGCGCCTGCTGGGAATTCTGCTGGTCGTGCTCGGCGCCGCCTTGTCGCTCACGGCATTGCGCGGCCGGGGCCCTGCGTTGCCGGGATGGAAGTGGCGGCCGGTCAGCATCGTGCTTCTCAGCGTCGTTGCATTCGGCCTGGTGCTCACGCATGCCGGACTGGTGCTATCGACGATCGGCCTGATAGTTGTCGCCAGCACGGCAAGCCGCGAGTTTCGACTCAAAGAATCGTTGTTGAGCGGCATCCTGCTGGCTGCGCTGTCGGTCGGTGTCTTCGTCATCGGTCTGAAGCTGCAGCTGCCGATCTGGCCCGGCAGCGGCTGACGCCCATCCATGGACGTATTCGGCCATCTCGCACTGGGCTTCGGTGTCGCGCTGACGCCCATCAACCTGCTTTACGCCCTGGTCGGCGTGCTGGTAGGTACGTTGATCGGCGTCCTTCCCGGAATCGGCCCGGTGGCGACGATCGCGATGCTGCTGCCGACGACCTACGGGCTGCAGCCGGTCTCGGCGCTGATCATGCTCGCCGGGATCTACTACGGGGCGCAATACGGCGGCTCGACGACATCGATCCTGATCAACATGCCCGGAGAGACCTCCTCGGCAGTGACCTGCCTGGACGGCCATCAGATGGCGCTCAAGGGCGAAGCCGGTGCCGCGCTGGCGGTAGCAGCGATAGGGTCGTTCTTCGCCGGATGCGTCGCCACAGTCGCAATCGCCGCGTTTTCGCCACCGTTGTCGTCGGTCGCACTGAAGTTCGGACCCGCCGAGTACTGTTCGCTGATGGTTCTGGGGCTGATCGGCGCCGTGGTGCTCGCGCACGGGACGCTGCTCAAGGCGATCGCGATGGTGGTGCTCGGGCTCCTGCTGGGCATCGTCGGCACCGACGTCAACTCGGGTATGGCTCGCTACGCATTCGACATCCCGGAGCTGATCGACGGCATCGGCGTCGTTGCCGTGGCGATGGGCCTGTTTGGCTTCGCCGAGATCGTGAGCAATCTCGAAAGCACCGAGCACCGCGCTATCGTGGCGGCCAAAGTCAAGGGCTTGTGGCTGACCGGCAAGCAGCTGCGCCAGGCGGCGCCTGCGGTGCTGCGCGGCACAGCGCTCGGGTCGGTGTTGGGACTCCTGCCAGGCGGTGGTGCGATGCTGGCGTCGTTCGCCGCTTACACGGTCGAAAAGAAAGTCGCCAAGGACCCCAGCCGCTTCGGCAAGGGCGCGATCGAAGGCGTCGCCGGTCCCGAGTCGGCCAACAACGCCGGCGCGCAGACTTCGTTCATCCCCCTGCTGACCCTCGGCATCCCGGAAAACGCCGTGATGGCGCTGATGGTCGGCGCGATGACCATACACAACATCCAGCCCGGTCCCCAGGTGATGACTTCCAACCCTTCGCTGTTCTGGGGATTGGTCGCCTCGATGTGGGTCGGCAACCTGATGCTGGTGGTGCTGAACCTGCCGATGATCGGCATCTGGATCAAGCTGCTGCAGGTGCCCTATCGGCTGCTGTATCCGGCGATCCTGCTTTTTTGCGGCATCGGCGTCTACTCGACCAATAACGCGAGCTTCGACGTCGTGATGACCGCGGTTTTCGGCTTCCTCGGCGTCGTCTTCGTCAAGCTTGAGTGCGAGCCGGCTCCTCTTCTGCTCGGGTTCGTGCTCGGGCCGCTGATGGAGGAAAATCTGCGTCGCGCGATGCTGCTCTCGCGCGGCGATCCCACGGTCTTTCTCACTCGCCCCATTTCGCTCGCGATGCTGATTGCCGCGGCGGGCCTGCTGCTGCTGATTATTCTCCCGAACTTCCGCAAGACGCGCGCCGCCGCGTTCCAGGAAGAGACCTGATGTGCGCCAACGCGCAAGCGAGACGAAGATGACCGATCCAATGGTGCCACAAGGAATCGTGCGCGATTCCCGTAGCCAGGAACAGCGCTTCGATTGGAGTCTGCCGTATCGATCGCGCCGGCAGCCGGTTTTCGCGCGCAACGTCGTCGCGACTTCGCAGCCGCTTGCGACGCAGGCTGGGATTGCGATGCTGCAAAGAGGCGGCAACGCCGTCGACGCGGCACTGGCAACCGCGATTGCGCTGACCGTCGTCGAGCCTTGCAGCAATGGTCTGGGCAGCGACCTGTTTGCGATCGTATCGGATGGGGCCGAGTTGACCGGCCTCAACGCTTCGGGACGCGCGCCCGACGGCTGGACGCCGGCGCGTTTCGCCGGACTTGCGACGATGCCACGGACCGGTTGGGATACGATCACGATTCCCGGCGCTGTATCCGGCTGGGTCGCGCTTTCGCGCCGGTTCGGCAAGCTCGATTTCGCCGATCTGTTCGTGCCTGCCATCCGTTACGCCGGCGAAGGCTATGCCGTTTCCCCGGTCGTTGCCGAGAAGTGGGCCAAGGCCGTGCCCATACTCGGCGAGGTCGAGGGTTTCGCCGAGCACTTTCTCCCGCGCGGCCGGGCGCCGGGGCCCGGGGAGATTTTCTCTTCCGCTGCGATGGCGAGATCGCTGCAGAAAATCGCAGCCACCGGTGGCGAGGCGTTCTATCGCGGCGAGCTGGCGGAAGCGATGGTCGCGCACGCCAGCGCCCACCGCGGCGCCCACACGCTTGCCGATTTCGATGCGCATCGATGCGACTGGGTGACGCCGCTCGCGCACGATTACCATGGCCATACGATTCATGAGCTCCCACCCAATGGCCAAGGCATCGCGGCACTGATGGCGCTCGGCATCATCGAACATTTCGACCTCGGTGCGCACCCGATCGATGCCGTCGCGACGCAGCATCTGGAAATCGAGGCGATGAAGCTCGCATTCGCCGATGTCTATCGCTATGTCAGCGACCCGGCCACCATGCGGGTGACACCTGCGCAGTTGCTCGATCGCGGCTATCTCGCGGCGCGGGCGCGCTTGATCGACCGCGGCCGCGCGCAGGACTACGGCTACGGGACGCCGCCGCCCGGCGGCACCGTTTATCTCGCCGCGGCGGATGAGGATGGCATGATGGTGTCGCTGATCCAGTCGAACTACATGGGCTTCGGCTCGGGCATCGTGGTCCCCGGCACCGGCATCAGCATGCAGAATCGGGGCACCGGCTTTTCACTGGAGCCGGATCATCCGAACCTGGTCGGCGGCGGAAAGCGTCCGTTCCACACGATCATTCCCGGCTTCGCCACGCGCGACGGCGCCCCGTACGCGGCGTTCGGGGTGATGGGAGGGCCGATCCAGCCACAGGCGCATCTGCAGACGCTGGTGCGGTTGATCGACTATCGCGGAAATCCTCAGGCGGTGCTCGATGCACCGCGATGGAAAGTCAATGGCGGTTTGTCGGTCGACCTCGAGGTGGATGCGGCGGCGGCGTTGCGAGACGGCCTGCGCGCGCTCGGCCACACGTTCGCCTCCGTCCCTGATTCATACATGGATTTCGGCGCCGGTCAGTTCATCATCCGCGGCGAGCATGGCTATATCGCCGGCTCAGACCCGCGCCGCGACGGCCAGGCCGCGGGCTACTGATCGCGGGGTAGCGTCCTAGCGTTCGCCGCGCGACTTGACGGTGGACAGCGGCAGCAATTCGGGCAGGTCGATGCGCCGGCGTCCGGGCTCGACGCTGGTCAGTGCATCGGTTTCGAGCATCGTCGACAGGCTTCGGCGCGTCAGCTCCTGATAGCTCTGCGTCCCCTCGATCTTCCACGCGAGCTCCTGGTCGGTCAGCTCCCGTACGATCCTTGCCGGCACGCCGGCGACCAGCATTCGCGGCGGCACGATCATGCCGGCCTTGATGAACGCCATCGCAGCGATGATGGACGATTCGCCGATCACCGCGTTGTCGTTGACCACCGCGTTCATCCCCACGAGCGCATTGGCCTTGACGATGCAGCCGTGGAGGATCGCACCGTGCCCGATGTGGCCGTTTTCCTCGACGACCGTGTCGGTGCCGGGAAAACCGTGCATCACACACGCATCCTGCACGTTCGAGCCGGCGCGAAGCTCGATGCGGCCGAAATCGCCGCGCAGCGATGCCGCCGGGCCTATGTAGCATCCGGGGCCGACGATGACGTCGCCGATCAGCACGGCACTGGCGTGCACGAACGAGCTCGGGTCGACGACCGGAGTCACGCCGTTGATAGCCCAGACTTTCATCGGCGTCGCATCCTCCGGTAACAGCGTTTCGATGCGAATCGCATTTCCGCGCCGCTCATCCGATCCAGCGGCGGGCATTCCGGAACATGCGCATCCATGGCGAGTCCTCTCCCCAGTCCTCGGGATGCCACGACATCTGAACGCTGCGGAACACCCGCTCGGGATGCGGCATCAGTATCGAAAAACGCCCGTCGGCCGTCGTCAGTCCGGTGATGCCTTGCGGCGACCCGTTCGGATTGTACGGGTATCGCTCGGTCGCCGCACCGCGGTTGTCGACGAAGCGCAAGGTCACCAGCGCTTCGGCCGCGGCTTGCTGCGCGGCGTCGCGGAACTCGGCATAGCCTTCGCCATGGGCCAGCGCCACCGGGATGCGGCTGCCTTCCATCCCCTCGAAAAAAATCGACGGTGAGGGCTGCACTTCCAGCAGAATCAGCCGCGCCTCGAACTGCTCGGAGCGGTTGCGCACGAAGTGCGGCCAGTGCTCGCTGCCCGGGATCAGCTCGTGCAGGTTGCCCATCATCTGGCAGCCGTTGCAGATACCGAGGGCAAAGGTCTCGCCGCGCGCGAAAAACGCGGCGAACGCATCGCGCGCGCGCGCATTGAACAGTATCGATTTGGCCCAGCCTTCTCCGGCGCCGAGCACGTCCCCATAGGAGAATCCGCCGCCGGCCGCCAGCCCCGCGAATCCGGCAAGCGTCTCGCGGCCGGCAATGATGTCGCTCATGTGCACGTCGTAGGCCGCGAAGCCCGCGCGGTCGAATGCGGCAGCGAGCTCGACCTGCCCGTTGACGCCCTGCTCGCGCAGCACCGCCACGCGCGGCCGAACGCCGCTCGCGATGTAGGGCGCGGCGACGTCCTCGGACGGATCGAAGCCGAGCATCGGCGCGAGGCCCGGATCGTCGGCGTCGGAGATACGCTCGTACTCCTGGTCGGCGGAAGACGGGTTGTCGCGCATTCGCTGCAGCGCGTGCGTCGTTGCCGACCATGCCCGATGCAACTCGACTCGGGACGCCTCGAACAGCGTCGCGGAATCGGCGACGATGCGAATGCGGCCATCGGACGCCGGCTCGCCGACACAGATGCAGCGCAGGCCGGCGGCTTCGAACGCGCCGACCACGTCGTGCCGGTCGGCCGCACGAACCTGCAGTACGGCCCCGAGCTCCTCGTTGAACAGCGCTTCGGCGGCAGAACTCGGCAGCTCGTCGATACAGATATCCAGACCGCAACGCGTGGCGATGGCCATTTCCACCAGCGTTACGAACAGACCGCCATCCGAGCGATCGTGATAAGCCAGCAATTTGTTTTGCGCATGCAGCGCCTGTACCGTTGCGAAGAACGCGGCGAGCGCCGCAGGATCGTCCACATCCGGCGCCACGTTGCCGAGCTGACCGTATACCTGCGCCAGCGCCGAGCCCCCCAGCCGGTTCCGGCCGTTGCCCAGATCCACCAGCAGCAGCACCGAATTGAGGTCGGTGCGAAGCTGCGGAGTCAGCACGCGCCGCGCGTCGGCAATGGCGGCGAACACCGACACGACCAGGGATACCGGCGCCGTTACCGCCTTGTCGGCGTTGCCGTCGCGCCACGCGGTCCGCATCGACATCGAATCCTTTCCGACCGGGATGCTGATCCCGAGGGCCGGGCACAGCTCCAGGGCAACGGCGCGCACCGTGTCATACAAAGCCGCATCCTCGCCAGGATGTCCGGCCGGCGCCATCCAGTTGGCCGAGAGCTTCACGTCGCGTAATTGGTCGATCGCGGCGGCCGCGATGTTGGTCAACGCTTCGCCGATCGCCATGCGTCCCGACGCCGGCGCATCGATCAGTGCCAGCGACGGACGTTCGCCCATCGCCATAGCCTCGCCCGAATAGCCATCGAAATCGAGCAGCGTCGCGGCGGCGTCCGCCACCGGCACCTGCCATGGCCCGACCATCGGGTCACGCGCGCTCAAGCCGCCGACGGTTCGATCGCCGATCGTCACCAGAAAGGTCTTGTCGGCGACACTGGGCAGCTGCAGCACGCGGAATGCCGCGTCGGCGAGCTCGATCTGACGCGCGTCGAATGGCGGAAGCTCGCGCTCGACATGCACTGCATCCCGGATCATGCGCGGCGGCTTGCCCAGCAGCACGGCCAGGTCCATGTCGACCGGCTGGTCGCCCAACACGCTGTCGGTGACGACGAGCCGCGGTTCGGCCATCGTCCGGCCGACGACCGCGAATGGACAGCGCTCGCGCTCGCAGATCGCGCGAAAGCGATCGAGCGATGCCGGTGCGATCGCCAGGACGTAGCGCTCCTGCGCCTCGTTGCACCAGATCTCGCGTGGCGACATGCCCGGCTCCTCGGACGGAATCGCGCGCAAATCGACGAGTGCGCCGCGTGGCTGGGTGCCCGGCCCGCCAAGGACGAGCTCGGGCAGCGCATTGGACAGCCCGCCCGCCCCGACATCGTGAATCGACAGGATCGGATTGTCGTCGCCCGATTGCCAGCAGCGGTCGATGACTTCCTGCGCGCGCCGCTCGATCTCGGCGTTGCCGCGCTGCACCGAGTCGAAATCGAGATCGGCGGTGTTCTCGCCGGTCGTCATCGACGATGCCGCGCCCCCGCCCAGACCGATCCGCATGCCGGGGCCGCCGAGCTGGATCAGCAGCGCGTCCTCGGGCAGCGCGCGCTTGTGCGCATCGCGCGCCGCAATGTTGCCGATGCCGCCGGCAATCATGATCGGCTTGTGATAGCCGCGCATCTCGCCCGCGACCTGCTGCTCGAACGTGCGGAAGTAGCCGAGGAGGTTCGGGCGTCCGAATTCGTTGTTGAACGATGCGCCGCCGATCGGACCGTCGAGCATGATATCCAGCGCCGATGCGATCCGGCCGGGCTTGCCGTAGTCGATTTCCCACGGCTGGGGCAGCGCGGGAATACGCAAATTCGAGACAGTGAATCCGGTCAGGCCGGCCTTCGGTTTCGCGCCTATGCCAGTCGCGCCCTCGTCGCGTATTTCGCCGCCGGCTCCGGTCGCGGCGCCCGGAAACGGCGCGATCGCCGTCGGATGGTTGTGCGTCTCCACCTTCATCAGCACATGAGTAAGCTCCGCGCGCGCGCCGTAATGGCCGTCAGGGCCCGGATAGAAGCGCCTCGCAGTCGCGCCCTCCATCACCGCCGCGTTGTCTTCGTAGGCGATGATCGTGCCTTCGGGATTGGCCTCGTGCGTGCGCCGGATCATTGCGAACAGCGACAGCGGCGCTCGCTTGCCGTCGATCGTCCAGTCGGCGTTGAATATCTTGTGTCGGCAGTGCTCGGAGTTGGCTTGCGCGAACATCATCAGCTCGACGTCGGTCGGATTGCGCCCCGCGTTCCGGAAACTCTCCGCCAGGTAGGCGATTTCGTCGTCGGACAGCGCGAGACCAAGCGCCGCATTCGCCTCGATGATTGCCTCGCGTCCGCGGCTGATCAGCTCGATCGATTCCAGCGGCACGGGCAGGACGTTGGCGAACAGGCGCGCCGCGTCGCTCAGAGCAGGAAACACCGCCTCGGTCATCCGGTCGTGGAGCAGCGGCAGCAGCGCCGCGCGATCGCCGGCCGTCAGCGCAGCGCCGTCACGAGTGCTGATCCGGTAGGCGACGCCGCGCTCGATCCGATCGACCGCCGGCAGGCCGCAGTTATGCGCGATGTCGGTGGCCTTGGATGCCCACGGTGAGATCGTACCAGGACGAGGCAGCACCAGCAGAAGCTCGCCCGCATCGTCGTCGCTCGCGCCGCGCGGTCCGTAAGTCAAAAGGCGATCGAGCGTCGCCCGCTCGGGGGCGGTCAGTGCACGTGAAGTTCGTACGAAATGCCAGTAGACAGCGGCGACCGCGGCGACCCGGGTCCCGGTGAGCGAAGACAGGAGCTTGGCGATACGAAACGACGACAGGGCATTGCGCCCGCGGAGCGAAAGAAGCTCGGCCATCGATACGGGGATGCGCGTAAAACCGGATTATACGCCGCTTGCCCCGCCATCGGCGGTGCCGAACGCAGCCGCAACAACGCCGCGGCGGGTTGCGTCAGTGCTGCAGGATCTTCGACAAGAACAGCTGCGCGCGCTCCGACCGCGGTTTGCCGAAAAAGTCGTCCTTGGTCGCGTCCTCGACGATCCGTCCCTGGTCCATGAAGATCACGCGATGCGCCACCTTGCGGGCAAATCCCATCTCGTGCGTGACGACCATCATCGTCATGCCTTCCTTGGCGAGGCCGACCATCACATCGAGGACTTCGTTGACCATTTCCGGATCCAGTGCCGAGGTCGGTTCGTCGAACAGCATGCAGATCGGATCCATCGACAGGGCGCGCGCGATCGCGACGCGCTGCTGCTGGCCGCCCGAAAGCTGGCCGGGAAATTTGTCCTTTTGCTCGATCAGGCCGACGCGGTCGAGATACTTGAGGCCGCGCTCGATCGCCTTGTCCGGCTTGCGATTGAGGACCTTGATCTGTCCGATCGTCAGGTTCTGCGTGATCGTCATGTGCGGGAACAGCTCGAAGTTCTGGAACACCATGCCGACGCGGGCACGCAGTTTGGGCAGGTTCGTCCTGGCGGCATTGACCTTGGTTCCATCGACGACGATGTCTCCCTTCTGGAACGGCTCCAGCGCATTCACCGTCTTTATCAACGTCGATTTGCCCGATCCCGACGGGCCGCAAACGACGATCACCTCGCCTTTTTCCACCTTGGTCGTGCAGTCGGTCAGCACCTGGAACTTGCCGTACCACTTGGAAACATCATTGATCTCGATCATCGCCATGGCGCGAATCTCCCGGGCATCGTCTTCATCGGATGATGGCGATGCGCAGCTGCAGCCGCTTCACCAAGTTCGACAGTACGTAGCTGATAATAAAATAAACGAGCGCGGCGAATAAATACATCTCGACCAGGCGCCCGTCGCGCTGGGCGATCTTGGATGCTGCGCCGAGGAAATCGGTGATCGACAGCACATAGACGAGCGAGGTGTCCTGGAAGAGGATGATCGTCTGCGTCAGCAGGATCGGCACCATGTTGCGAAAAGCCTGCGGCAACACGATTTGCTTCATCGTCTGCCAGTAATTGAGGCCGAGCGCGAACCCGGCCCACACCTGGCCGCGCGCGATCGACTGGATGCCGGCCCGCATGATCTCCGAGTAGTACGCCGCCTCGAATAGCATGAAGGTGACCACCGACGAGGTGAATGCACCGACCTTGACCGGCTGCGACGCGCCGGTCACCCACGCCCCGATGTAGGGAACCAGGAAATAGAACCAGAAGATGACCAGTAGCAGCGGGATCGACCGCATCAGGTTTACGTAGGCCGTTGCCGGCAGCGACAACCACTTGTGCGACGACAGCCGCATCATCGCGAGCAGCGTGCCGAAGAAGATTCCGCCGGCGGCGGCGATCCCGGTCAAAGTCAGCGTAAATGTCATCCCCTCCCGGAACAGGTAGCCGAGCGAGCGTTGGATGACGCCGAAGTCGAACTC
>DATBBM010000067.1:0-13311 GCA_036270955.1 Casimicrobiaceae bacterium
TCGATGTCCTTGCCCTTGAAAAAGAATGCCGAGGTCCGCGACGCGACGCGCAGGCCGCGGATCTTCGCCAGTACGTTAAGCAATTCCTCCGACAGACCGTCGGCGAAATACTCGTTCTCCTCGTCGCGCGACATGTTGATGAACGGCAGCACCGCGATCGACGGCGTTTCGCGGTCGAGCGGGGCGAGCGTGGTCTTTAGCGGCGGGAAGCTTTGCGGCAGGTCCGGATGGCAGAGCTGGAACACCGCTTCGCGCCGTGCCAGATCCTTGAGCCCGTGCTCGCCCAGCGCCTTGGCAGTGGCGAGCGGCGGCAGATGATCGCGGCACAGGTCGTGCGTCGACTCGGACAGCAGCGTCTGCCCGCCATGACCGGCCGCCAGCAGGCGGGCGACGCGATTGAGCGGGGCGCCGAAATAATCGCCGTCGCGGAATTCGGCCGCGCCGGTATGGAGTGCCATGCGCACGCGGATCTTCGCCGATTCCGGCCAGCGCTCGGCGTGGATCGCGCGCTGCGACTCCAGCGCTGCCGCCAGCGCGTCGGGCGCGGTATGGAACGCCGCGCAAAAGGCGTCCCCGCCGGTCTTGAACACGTGGCCGCCGTGGTGCGCAATGCACTGGCGCACCAGCGCATCGTGCCGCGGCAGGGCCGCCTGCATCGCCGCCTGCTGCGACTCCCACAGGCGCGTGCTGCCTTCGATGTCGGTGAACAGGAACGTCACCGTACCGGTAGGCAACGAGGCCGTCGACGCGTCGGCGTGCGTGAGTGGGGGCATCGGGTTGTGGCGGATCGGCGAGGGCGAGTTCGTCGCTGGCACGAGGTTTGCGTGGATAAGACTATCATGCGGGTGCGCTGCGAAAAAGACCACTGATTCCGGACCTCCCTACCATGAATCATCGTCATCGCTTGGCTTCGATAGTCGCGGGACTGCTGGTTTCGACAGCCGCGATCGGGCTCGACGTCAACGTCGTCGGCCTGTTTCCGAACAAAGCCGTCGTGCAGATCGACGGCGGAGCGTTGCAGACGCTGTCGGTCGGCCAGAAGACCCGCGAAGGCATCGTGCTGTTGTCCGTCGAGCGCGACGGCGCGACCTTCGATATCCAGGGACAGCGGATGGCGCTCGGACTCGGCCATGCGCGCATGCAGCCGACTACGGCGGCATCCGCGATGGCCACCGTAGACCAGCGCGGTCATTTTGTCGTCGACGGCCAGGTGAACGACGTTCCGATCCGCTTCACGATCGATACCGGCGCAACGTTCATCTCGCTGCCCGCCAGCGAGGCGCGTCGTCTCGGGCTCGACTACCTGAAGGGCCGCAAGACGGTGATGGAGACAGCCAACGGCATCGCAGCCGCGTACCGAATCAAGCTGGACACGGTGCGCGTCGGCGATCTGGTGGTGAACAACGTCGACGCGGTCGTCATGGAGGGCGACAGCCTGCCGGTCGCCTTGCTAGGCATGAGCTTCCTGAATCGGATGGACATCCGCCGCGAAGGTCAGATCATGACGCTGACCAAGCGTTACTAGGCGCCCCGCGTCCCCGTTTCATCGAGGGTTGGAATCGCAACGCCGGCCGACGGCTATTGGCAGCGTTCAGGCATCGCGAACCGGCTTGCCGTCGCGGATCGCCTTGCCCCACATCCCTTCCAGGGCCGCTTCGAAATTGCGCGCGAAGCGCGTGGCGTCGAAGAGCGGCGAAGCCAGCGCCCTTTGCCGCAGCTCCGATCGCAGCGCCGCCAGGCCATCGACATCGGCCGCGTGCGCCAGCGCCCGCGCGACATAGTCGTCGACGTCGCTGGCGACCCAGTCGTCGAGACCGACGCACCTGAGCAGACTCGCGCCCTGGCGCGAGACCAGCGTATCGCCGGCCAGAGTAAGCGTCGGCACGCCCATCCACAAGGCTTCGCAGGTCGTCGTCGCACCGGGATAAGGGAACGTATCGAGGATGATGTCGACGCCGGCGTGCGTCGCCAGATACTCGTCGCGTGGCACAACCCCGACCATCGCCAGCCTTTCCGGCGCGATGCCCGAGCGACTCAGCCGGTCGGCCATGCGGGCTCGCGCCGGGGCGTAGCGCAGGTGGCGGTTCAGCACGAGCAGCCGCGCGTCGGGCAGCGCCGCCAATATGCGTCCCCATGCGGCTAACACCTGATCGTTCAGCTTGAGGGGATTCTGGAAGCATCCGAAGGTGATGCTGCCGTTGCGTAGCGCGGGCGGCGGCGCCGGTTGCAGCCGGGTGCTGTCGGCCGGCGGCGTGAAGCAGAACCGGGTATCGGGCAGATACCAGATCGTTTCGGTGAACTCGTCCTGGATCGATTCGGGCACCGATTCGCGGTCGGCCAGCAAATAGTCGATCGTGGGCACGCCGGTCGTGGCGAAATAGCCGAGCCAGCTCGCCTGTACCGGTGCCGGCTTCCAGGCCAGGATCGGCAGGCGATTGTGCGCGGTGTGCCCGGCAAGATCGACGAGTATGTGAATGCCGTCGCCGTGAATCCGCGCCGCCGCGGCTTGGTCGCTCAATCCGGCAATGCTGTTCCACGCGGCAAACCGGGGCTTGATGCGCGCGGTGGTCTCGTCTTCGGTCGAAAGCGTCGTGTACGCCACCAGCTCGATGCGGTTCGGATCGAGGTGGGCGATGATGCTCTCGACAAAGAATCCGACCGGATGCGTCCGCAGATCTCCCGAGACCAGCCCGACGCGCAGCGGACCGGCGTTGGCCGCGCCGGTGCCTGCGTCGACTTTCCATCGCTGATAGGGCCGGGCGCGTGCCATCACCGCGGCGCCGTAGCGCTGCGCCTCCGCGAGTCGCTGGCCCGGCGAGTAATGTGGATCGAAGCTCATCAAGAACAGGAGCCCGCTGTGCGCCTCGGCGTAATCGGGCCGCAGCGACAACGCTTTGCGGAAGCTCTCGATAGCGGCATCGAGGTTTCCCTGCGCCTGCAACGGCGCGCCGATGTTCAACCAGGCCAGCGCATGGTCGGGCTTGATCGCGAGGGCCTTGCGGTAACCGTCGACCGCCGCGTCGACATCGTCCTGCGCGTAGAGGGTGTTCGCGAGATTGACCCAGGTCTCGACATGGTTCGGCTCGACCGCAAGCGCTTTGCGGTAGCTTTCGATCGCCGCCGGGAACTTGCCCTGTGCCGTCAGGATATTGCCGAGATTGCTGTGAGCCCACGCGAGGCCCGGCTTGATCGCGATCGCTTTGCGGAAACTTTCCTCGGCCGCGTCGCGTTTGCCGAGCTCGCCATACAGCAAGCCAAGGTTGCTATGGGCTTCGGCAAAGTTCGGCATCAGCGCAACGCCCTTTTCCAGGCTCGCGGCCGACTCGGCGATCCTGCCCAGGATTCGCAGCGCCTGCGCGAGCATCAAATGGGCCTCGGCGTAGTCAGGCCGGAGGGCGACCGCGCGCTCGAGGCACTCGATCGCCTCGACCGCTTTGCCCTGCGACAGCAGTGCGGCCGCCTGCGCGAATTGCGCGGCGGGATTGCTGTTGGCTGGGGGCTGCATCGGTCGTCCGGGGTCTTCGCGCACGAAAGCGTCGTGCGCGGACGTATTGTAAAGCGCGGCCGTCCGGCGCACGCCGGCGGCAAAAACGCTTAGCATTGCGGCTGGGGAGGCAGGCGATGGAGAAAAGACGGTTCGGAGTCGTTGCGGCATTTGCGTTCGTCGTGGCGATCACGGCGCTGCTGCTTTACTTGTGGCAATCGCAGCTCGTCGCGCCGGCCGGCGCGGGCCGGAGCGCGTTCTCCGAGGAACACGCGTTCGCGACGCTGGCGGGGCTGCTGAAAGAGCAACGGCCGCATACGTCCGGGTCGCCGGAAAACGCCGTCGTGCGCGACCGGATCCTTGCCGAGCTCAAGTCGGCCGGGTATTCGCCCGAAGTGCAGGCGGCGTTTCAATGCGATGCCTCGCCGCGTTTTCCCGGCTGCGCAGCGGTCGAGAACATCGTCGCCGTGCACAAGGGGACCGGCGACGGCAAGGCGGTCCTGGCAAGCGCGCACTACGACAGCGTGCCCGCGGGTCCCGGCGTCAGCGACGACGGCGCGGGCGTGGCGGTCGTGCTCGAGCTGGCTCGCGCCTACGCTGCCAGGACGACCCGGAACGACGTCATCTTTCTGCTCACCGACGGCGAGGAGACCGGCTTGCGCGGGGCGCGCGCATTCGCCGACCACCATCCGCTGATGCGCCGTGTCGGGGTCGTCGTCAATTTCGATGCGCGCGGCGCGTCGGGCGCCAGCATGATGTTCGAAACCGGTCCCGGCAACGCGCGCCTGATGAATCTGTTCGCCCGCGCCGTCGCGCGGCCGTCGGCCAGCTCGGTCAACTACGAAGTCTATAAGCTGCTGCCCAACGACACCGACTTTTCGGTGTATCGAAAGCTGGGATTGTCGGGCTTCAATTTCGGCTTCATCAATTCGGCCGCGCTGTATCACTCGGTCCGGGACAATCTTCAATTCATCGACCGTCGATCGCTGCAACACACCGGCGAACATGCGTTCGAGGTGACGGAAGCGCTGGCCGAAACGGATCTTGCGACGCTGAGCACGCCGTCCGACGCCAGCTTCTTCGACGTCTTCGGATTCGTCACCGTGATCTGGCCGGCCGCGCTCAACGTGCCGATCGCGCTCGTTGCGCTGCTGGGACTCATCGGACTGATCGTCGTGCATCGCGATGCGTTCACGTCACGTGCGACGGGCTGGGCCGTGCTTGCGTTGCTCGCCGTGCCCGCGCTGCTGTTTGCTTTCGGCTGGCTGCTGTCGTATCCGCTGGGCATCTGGCCCGGCGTGCATCCGCTCGATCATCCGCAGCCGTGGCCCGGTCGGATCGCGCTGGCGACCGCCGGCATACTCGTCCCGTTGCTGGTTGCCGCAGTCGCCGGCCCGCGCGTCGATGCGCGCGCATTGCTGCTGGTGAATGGGGTCGTGCTGGCACTGCTCGCCGTCGGAGTGGCGCTCTTTATCGGCGGCGCGTCGTATCCATTCCTTTGGCCGGTATTCGGCGTTGCCGTCGCCGGGTGGATCGAGACGTTGCTGCGCAAGGGACCCGCGCGCTCGCTGCGCGCAACCGCGCTGGCTGGATTTTTTCTCGCCGCGTTCTTTTTGCTCGCGTTCCTGGTCGGGCTCGAGCTCGTGCTCGGCTTCGATCTGAGCCAGTACAAGATTCTGGTGCTGATGCCGTTCTCGCTGGCGCTAGTGCCGCTCTTTGCCGCCGGCCCCGGCGAGCGCTCGCGCACCGCGTGGGCCTTGTCGGCGCTGTGCGCCGTGGTCGTGGCCGGCGCGGCGGCGGTCGCGAGCCAGACACCCGCGTATGCGCCGAATCATCCACGCGGCTTGAACGTCGTTTATTACGACGACCTCGCGGCGAAACCGCGCTGGCTAGTCGGCTTTATTGGCGCGCCGGACGAAAGATATCTGAAGGCGCAAGGATTTCCGCAGCGTGACGAGGAGTACCGGCAGCTCGGGCTGCTGAAGGCGGAAGGTCGGTTCAAGGATGCCACCGGATCGCACCTGCCGGCCCCGACCTTCACCGTGAACGAGGTCGCGACGCAAGGGGGCGTGACCATCGCGCGAGGAACGCTGCGCAGCGGCCGCGGCGGCTTTCAGATCGGCATCGGCGTCGCGCCCAATTCCGGCGTCCGATCGATCCGGGTCGACAATCAGCAGGCCGTGAGCGTCGAGCAACTCAAGGGCAAGGATCCGACGTTCGTGCGCGTGTGGGGCATCGGAATGCGCGACCTGCCGATGGAAGTCTCTTTCGACGCCGCGAGCGCGCCGAAGCTGACACTTTACGAACGCTCGCCGCTGCCGGACTCGGACGAAGCGCGCGCGCTAATCGCGGCGAGGCCGGCGGACGCGGCGCCGGATTACAACGGCGACACGGCGCTGGTGTTCACCGCGGTAAATCTGAAGCCGTAGCGCTCAGCGGCGTCTCCGACTGCCCGTCAGTCCGGTTTTCCGCCGGGGCATCGAACCCGGCGCGAAGAGTCACCACAGGGTGATGCGCTGTTCGGGCGGCAGATACATCCTGTCGCCCTCCTTGACGCCGAAGGCCTCGTAGAACCCGGGCTGGTTGCGCAGCGTCGCGATACCGCGCACCTCTTGCGGCGCATGCGGGTCGACCTTGATCAGGCGAATCGTCTCCGGGACGCGCGACTTGCCGCGCCACACCTGTGCCCAGCCGTAGTAGAGGCGCTGCTCGCCGGTCAGGCCGTCGATGATCGGGGCCGATTTGCCGGCGAGCGAAATTCTGTACGCGCGGTAGGCGATCGCGAGGCCCGAATTGTCGGCCACGTTTTCGCCCAGCGTCAGCGCACCGTTGACGTGGAAGCCCGGCACCGGTTCGTACTGGTCGTACTGCGCGACCAGCGCCTGCGTCTTGTCCCGGAAGCGCTTGAGATCGTCCGCGGTGAACCACTGATGCAGGTTGCCGTCGCCGTCGAAACGACTGCCGCCGTCGTCGAATCCGTGGCTGATTTCATGGCCGATGACGGCGCCGATGCCGCCGTAATTGACGGCGTCGTCGGCAGCGACGTTGAAGAACGGCGGCTGCAGGATCGCCGCGGGAAAGACGATCTCGTTCTTCTCCCGGCTGTAGTAGGCGTTGACCGTCTGCGGCCGCATCCCCCATTCGTTGCGGTCGATCGGCTTGCCCAGCTTGGCGATGTTGCGCCGGTACTCGAATTCCTGTGCGCGCATCCAGTTGCCGACGAGGTCGTCTTTGGCGACGGTCAGACCGGTGTAATCGCGCCACTGCGTCGGATACCCGATCTTCGGCGTGAACTTGGCGAGCTTCGCCTTGGCTTCGTTCTTGGTTTCCGCGCTCATCCAGTCCAGCGCGTCGATGCTTTGCCGGTACGCCGCGAGCAGGTTGCCAACCAGCGCTTCCATGCGCGCCTTGTTCTCCGGCGGGAAATGCCGCGCGACATAGAGCTTGCCCAGCGCTTCGCCGATCGAGGTGTCGACGAATTCCACGCCGCGCTTCCAGCGCGGCCGATTCTCCGGCGTGCCGCGCAGCACAGTATCCTGGAAGGAAAACTGCTCGTCGACGTACGCCTTCGGCAGATACAGCGCGGCGTCGTCCAGCAGCTGCCATTTGAAATACGCCTTCCACACCGGCGGAGGCGTGTCGGCGAGCAGCTTCGCGAATCCGGACAGGTAGCTGGGCTGCGCGACGATCACATAGTCGACGCGGGAATCGACTTCCGAGTCGGCGAGCCAGCGCTTCCAGTCGACGCCTGGCGCGAGCGTGGCGAGCTGCGCCAGTTCCACCTTGTTGTAGGTCTTGACCGGATCGCGATTCTCGACCCGCGTCCACTGCACCTTCGCGAGTTCGGACTCGAGCGCGATGACCCCGCGCGCGGACGCAGCGGCATCGCGGTCGCCGGCCATGCCGAGCATCTTCTCGACGTGCGTCGCGTATCGCGCACGTACGTCCCTGAACTTGTCGTCGAGGTAGTAATCGCGATCGGGCAGGCCCAGCCCTCCCTGGCGCAGATCGACGACGTATTTGCTCGAGTCCCGGTTGTCCTGATGGATGACCGGCGAAAACGGCGCATTGAGGCGAAGGAGGTTGAAGCCCGCCAACAGCGACGTCAGATCGCTCTTGTCCTTGACCGCATCGATACGTGCGAACAAGGGAGCGAGCGGCTTCGTGCCCAGCTCCTCGATCTTTGCCTCGTTCAGGAAGCTGGCGTAGAGATCGCGGATTTTTTGGGCTTCGGAGCCCGGGGCGGCATCCTTCGTCTTCGCCAGGTCCTCGATGATCGCCCTGAGCTGCGATTCGGTGTCTTCGCGCAGCTTGTCGAACGAGCCGTAGCGCGCCTTGTCGACCGGCATCTCGAACGTATCGAGCCAGTTGCCGTTGACGGCGCGATAGAAGTCGTCCTGCGGCCGGACGGACGGATCGACGTACCTCAGATCTATGCCCGAACCCAGCGACGAACGCGCATTGGCGGCCGCCGCGGCGCCGGCAGGCCCGGCCGCGATCGCGCATCCGCTCGTTGCGACGAGTCCGATGGCGGCAAGGAGCGTGCGGGCAGTTTCAGCGATCATGCCGATGTAGAGGGGTCAGCCCGGGCATTATTACACGTCGCTCGCGGAGGCTGCACACTACAGAGCGGGCAACCGATTTCGACGCTCCGCGTCACTTTGCACCTCTCGCTTCAACGCAGTCTTCCTGACCATGCCCGAAGACGCGCTTGGCATACCCTGTGCTACATCCGGTCATTGGCGGGAATTGTCCTTGAGGATGCGATCGTGAGTTTGTCTGCAACACTTTCGACGGTTCAATCAGAGCGCCACGACTACCCGATCAAGGGGATGACTGGCGAAAGCTTTTTCCACTCGGTGCACGCCGACCCAACCGAGATGCAGAAGGCGATTTGCGAGGCGATCGCCGAGCTCGTTCGAGACGGTCAACCCCAAATCAGCCGGCTCGAAGCTCTCCTTGCGCTGGAGCGGCAGACGCAGCCCGTGATCGATCTGCTGCTGACCCAATATGTCGAAGGCGACGCGCACATAGGCTCGTTCGAGTGGAAGGCCTGGAATGCCGCGTTGCGGCTCAGCCAGACGTTCGGCCAGGCGCACGAATACTTTCTGCACCACATTGCGAAGTTGGCCAACGATTACTGGACCGATCCCGAGCCGCTGGTCCGGGTTCAGCTGTTCCATCACAGGAAGGTCGAATTGCTGCTGCGCTTGCTTAGATACAAGAAGCGCAGCCCGGAAATATGGAAACAACTGCATCAGATATATGGGCTTGCACACGAAAGGGATTTGCTGAGCGGCCTCGGCCGCACGGCCGGAGAGCTGGAACAGCAATATCTGCAGATTCTGTTGCTGGAAGTCATGAACAACGGCAGGTTCTCACCGCGCGAAGCACTGTGGGCGTATCGCTGGTTTGCGCGTTGGTGCGGCGGACAAGCCCTGCGACTGGCGCAGGCGAACCGCAGGGGCCTGGCCGAGTCGAAAGGGTTCGTGGTCGATCTCGACGGTAGCGATGGGCTGAAGCGGCCCCAGGACGGACAAGGCGATCTCGCTGAAAGTCGTCTCCTTTATTTCGACTCCTCGCCATTGCGCACGATCATCGACCAGGAAACGACTTCGTTGCGGGAGAGCGCCACGCTCCCGGAGGGGACGACGCCTGCGTCGCGCGCCGGACAACTTGCGCTGCTGCACAAGCTCGCGATTCTCTTCGCCCCGGTCCCAGTCGACATCAAGCGCCGTGCGGAGCGCAAGCCCGTTGCCCTGGCGGTCCAGGCGATCGCGGGCTTTCAGTACATCGTCGGCGAGCTGCACAGAAACGGACAGCGACAGAGCGAAGAGTTTTCATCCACCGCGGGGCCGGCGACCGAAGACACCGATGCGTCTTTTGGCCATTCGCTTTCACCGGACTTCGCTTCGATCGGCAGCGCCGGCGCGATACCACCCGCCATGGCCGGGGTATTCGACAGTCTTCCGCAAATCTGGCAAGTCAAGGACCGGAGCGACTCGGGCTGCCGAATGCGGGCGCAGGTCGACGATTTGAATGGCGTGATCCCGGGCTCGCTGATCGCCGTTCGCGAAAGCCAGACGGCACCCTGGGTCGTGTCGGTCGTACGCTGGTTCAGGCGGCTCATGGTCGATTATGTCGAGATCGGCGTCGAGTATCTCGGACGCGAACCTCGTTTTGTCAAACTGGTGACCGACGGCGATGTGCCGGTCGCCGACGCGCCGAACTCTGCGTCGAGGTGCTTCGCGGCGCTTTACCTGCCGCCGAGCGCGGAATATCCGACGATGCCGATCAAGACTTTGCTGCTACCGGCAAGCGATTTCAGGACCGATTCCGACGTGACGCTGCTTTCATCCAGCGCAACCTACAGGATGCGCCTGAGCGAGCCGATCCAGCAGCAATACGAGTACGTCTGGACCTCGTTCGCGCTGATCGACGAGTCGACGCCGCTCGACGCGCAAGGTTCGGCGCCCCAGTGATAGCCGGAATCGCTGCAGGCTGCGGATAAGGTCGTTCAGTCCAGCGGCTGGCGGCCGGCCAATAACGGCATCAGCCGGCCGGTGGCCGCCAGAGCCGCACCGACGACCTGGTCCATATTGTAATAACGGTATTGAGCCAGCCGTCCGACGAACGTCACGCGCTCGCACTCTGCCGCACGCGCCTCGTACTTCTTGAACAGCGCCTCGTTTTCCGGCCGTGGCACCGGATAGAAAGGCTCGCCATTCGCGCGGGGAAACTCGCGAACGATCGAAGTCCCGGCATGCGGTTGCCCGGTCAGATGCTTGAACTCGGTAATGCGGGTGAACTCGAAGTCGTTCGGGAAGTTCACCGTGCCGACCGGCTGGAACCGTTCGACGCTCGGGAGATGCTTGTGGTGGAACTCGAGTGAACGGTACGGAAGGCGGCCATAGCAGTAGTCGAAATAGGCGTCGATGCGGCCGGTGTAGACGAGCCAGCGGTACCTTGCCCGGTCGCGGATTTGCGCGAAGTCGACTGCCGTTTCGTAGCTGATCAGGGGGTGATCGAGCATGCGTAGGAACATCGCCGTATATCCCTGATCCGGCATGAGCTGATACTTGTCGGAGAAGTAACCGTCGTCGTCGTTCGTGCGCACGGGGATGCGCGCGACGACGCCTGCAGAGAGCTCCGACAGGTCGAGCCCCCACTGCTTACGCGTATAGCCGCGGAAGAATTTTTCGCACAGATCCGAACCTACGCTTGCGAGGACGGCGTCTTCGCTGGTCACCAGGCGGTCGCGCGGCTGCCGCACGCGGGCGAGGAAATCGCGCACGCCCTGCTCGTCGAGGTCGAGCCCGTACAGCCGGTTGATCGTGGTCCGGTTGATCGGCAGCGGCAGCATCTGGTCGCCCACCTTCGCGAGGACCCGGTGCTCGTAACGGCGCCATCCGGTAAAGCGCGAAAGAAACTCGACGATCCGCTCGGCATTGGTATGGAAGATGTGCGGGCCGTACGGATGGATGAGGATGCCATGCGCGTCGATCGTGTCGAATGCGTTGCCGCCAACGTGATTGCGACGATCGACCAGATGAACGCGAAAGCCCGTGTCGGCCAGCGTGCGCGCGGCGGTCAGTCCCGCTAACCCCATGCCGACAACGAGCACGTCCAGCGCAGGGAGGCTGCCAGTGGTAACATTCATTCGTGGTTTTTCTGGGGGAGAGCCGCGTGCCATTCGAACTATCGCACAACTGGACGGTGACGGCCGCTCCGGTGGCTGCGCCGAAAATCACCTCGCCGATACCTCCGCACAAGGCGGTCAAGGAGGCTTTCCTCAAACGCGCGTCCGCGATCCAGGAGCGGCACGACGCCCAGACAGTCGAGACGGTAGAAGCGCTGAGAAAAAAATATGCCGCCCCTGTACTGGGCAAGGTCGACCCGTGGAGCTTGGTCGAAAAGCTCGCACAGTGCATCGATCCGACCGATCAGCGCCTGCTTTGTTCGAGCCAGCATCTGCATGTGCTTCAGATCATCGATGCGATGGAAGCCGAAGGCGCGGCGACCGAGGAGCTACTGCTCGTGGCGCTGGTGCACGATCTCGGCAAAGTGCTTTTGTTGACGGGAGAGTCGCCCGAGAATGTCGTGTGCATGAACCGGCCGATTGCGGGCGAGCCGGCTGCCGGTTTGGACCGTTGCGTCATGCAGTGGAACCATGACGAGTTTGCGTACTCGCGGCTGAAAGACCACCTCCCGGACGAGCTGGCCTGGCTGGTGCGCTACCACAGCATTCGTCTCGAAGCCTGCGACCCATATATGGACGCGCGCGACCGCGATTATGCCGAGCGGTATCTGCGCCCGTTTGCCCGCTACGATCACGGGACCAAGTCGCCGCTGTTCCTGCCGCAACGGCGGCTCGACGATTACCGACATATCGTCGAGCGCGCGCTGCCGGCGACGATCGTGTTCTAGCCGCCAGCCGCGCTTCTCACCATCCCCACTTGGCACGCTGGGATTGCGTCGGCAGCGTGACGGCCGGCACATCCAGCCGCTGCCGCGAATGCAGAAAGTCCCGCCAGTCGTTGCGCAAGCGCTGCTTGAGCCTGCTGGCGTCGTCCGGATCCGCTCGACTGAGCAGGCGCCCGTCGCGGTCGACTGCCGCCAGCACCTTCGGGTCATCGTAGCGGATGCCGTACGTGCTCAGCAACGCGTCCATTTCGGCTTGCGGCGAGATGCCTGCCGCGCGAAGCATCGTATAGTTGGGTCCACCGACGGGTCGCGTGTGAGTCACGGTCACGTCGTCGATGATCGCGATGCGCGATGACCCGTCGCCAAGAAGGCGGGGCCACACCGAGCCGAGCCCCCAGCCGCTCAGGTTTTGACCCATCGTCGGCAAGCATGTCTCGAGAGTGTCGCGCCTGAAGCACGGCGCCATGTTCTCCACGAAGTCCGTCAGGCGAAGTCTGAAGCTCGGACGCCGGATGGTGACCGGGTGGGAGTAAAAGCTCAACCACGAAAGCGCCGGCTGGCTGAGCGCAAGATCGCGGAATGCGGTCACCGCAAAGAGCGTGCTGACGGCGGCTTGAGTGGCCGCCAGGTCGTCGTCGGGCAGCCAGATGTAGTCGTAGTCTCGCCAGAGGTCGTCGCGGCTGAGCAAAGTATTGAGGCCGGGCCATTTCGGGCCCTTGTCGTCGATGCGCACTCCGCCGGAGTCGCGATAGCGATGCGGGTCGTCGCCGAAATAGCTGACCACCAGATCCCAATCGCGTGTATCCAGCGAGCTGGTCCACCCGGGATGAAGGGATCGATCGCCGGCGCGGACGATGACCAGGAATCGTTTTTTGATGGCCACGGTCGGGGCGCGATTCTATCTCGGCCGTAGAATGTATCAAATCGCCCGAAGCTGCGGGGCGCCGCGGCGCAACGCCGCGCTGCATCCGAGCGAGACGGTGCGCCGATCGTCAGGCAGCCTGCTTCGGTTTCCCGGCCGGGCGGCCCGGCTTCGCGTCCGGCATGAGCGCCGCCTTCCGCTCGCTGCCGTATTTGGCTTCGAGCTGCTCGGGCGTGAGAAAGCGCTGCTCGAGCTCCTCGACCTCGTGCATGCCCATGATGTCGTGCAGCTCCTCGAACGAGACCAGTGCGTCGGGACGATCGACGACCTTGCCACTGTCGAGCGATTGCGCGAGCAGCTCGAGTCCGGCCTTCATGCCCTGCAGCGCGCACGCGGTCAGCAGGCGCGGGTAGATCACCACCGCAACGCCGAGATCCTGCAGCTGACGGGCCGACAGGAGCGGCGTCGTCGAGCGCTGCCGGATGCCGAAGCCCATGTTCACCGATACGGGCTTCACGACGTTCTTCGCGATCGTGCCGAT
>DATBBM010000068.1:0-3261 GCA_036270955.1 Casimicrobiaceae bacterium
CGGATCAGCGTGGCCACCGTCGCCAGATGGGTGAAGATCAGCGGCACTTCGCCGGCCAGCACGTCCTTAACCGCGGAAGCGGTTCCCGCGTACGGGATTTGCAGCAGCTTGATCTCCGCGCGTTGGCTCAGCAGCGCAGCCGCCATGTGAGATGTCGAGCCGATGCCGCTGCTCGCATACGCGAGCGAATCCGGCTTGCGCCGCGCACGCTCGATGATATCGGCCAGCGATTTGGCTTCCAGTCGAGGTGTCGCGGCGATGACGATCGCCAGACTCGCGAACTTGATCACCGGGACCAGCGCCGCATCTTCGGCGGCGTCGCCAGGGCGGGCGCCCGGAACGATCGCGTTGGTGCCATTGTTCCCTAACAAAATCGTGTACCCGTCCGGCGCCGCTTTCGCCATGTGGTCGAGCGCGATGCGTCCCGCGGCGCCGGGCCGGCTTTCGACGATGACCGGCTGTCCCATCGCGTCGCTCAGGCGCGCACCGATCAACCGGGCGAGAATGTCACTGGTGCCGCCGACCGTATTCGGGATGATGAAATGGATCGGGCGGGCCGGATAATCGATGGCGGTCTGGGCAAACGCCGGCGCGGTGCTTGCGCCGGCAAGCAAGATCGCCAGGTCGACGACGAAGCGCCAGCGCGAAAGCGTACGCGGCAAAGTGCATCGCTCCGGAGCGATCGACATCGGATCACGGCTCCCGACGAGCCGAACGGAGAGCGGCGCTACCCATGCGCCGTCGCTAGCGCATATTGCCGGTGTGACCGAGCGAATAGCGGCCCGGCTGGGGCCAGACCGTCAACCCGTGCGGCTCGCGTCCGACCGGTATGCTCGTGATGTCACCAGTCGTGGTGTCGATGGCATAGACGACGTTGTCGTAGCGTCCCGCAAGCCATAGCTTTTTGCCGTCGGCGCTGACGTTCCCCATGTCGGGGCTGCCGCCTGCCGGGATCGGCCAGTTTGCTTCGACCTTGCGCGTCGCGAAATCGACGACCGAGACGCTGCCTTTGCCATGCGGCGGCCCGTGGATCTTGTTCGACCCGCGATTCGCTACATAGAGTTTCTTGCCGTCGCGGCTCGGATAAAGCCCATGCGTGCCGACGCCGGTGGCGATGAAATCGATTTGGCGGAACGTGGCGCCATCGACCACGAACACGCCGTCGGCCTCCATGTCGGCGATATAGAACAGCTTGCCGTCGGGCGAGATGCGGATATCCTGCGGCATGCTGGCGTACGTCGTGCACAAGTTCGGATCGACGCCCGTCCGGATGTTGAAGGCAGACTTCTTCGGCGCCGTCTTGGAGAGCTTCAGGTAGCCGAGCACTTTGCGCTCGACCAGGTCTATCTTCACCAGGCCGCCCTGGAATTCGCAGGTGAATATCGCGTAGCGTCCGTCGATCGAAAAATCGGCGTGGTTGATACCGTCGCATTGCGGCGTCGCGAGCGACTGCTGCATCTGCATCGTATGCGCATCGCGGAAATCAAGTCGTTTGCGCGCCTCGGCGACGATGATCGCCGAGTGCCCATCCGGCGTGAAATACATGTTGTATGGATCGTCGACCACGATGGCTTTGCCGGGCTTGCCGGTGACGGGATCGATCGGCGTCAGGCTGCCGTCGGTGCGACCCTCGGCGTTGTTGGCGACCCACAGGGTCTTCAGATCCCACGACGGGACGACATGCTGGGGATTGACGCCGACCTTGAAGCGATCAACGACTTTCATCGTCGCCGGATCGATCACGTAGACATCGTTCGACTGTACGTTGGGAACATAGATGCGTGGCAGCGCATCGGCGACCGCCGCGCTTAGCTTGCCGGCGCCGGCTTCGCTGTAGAGATCGCGCGAATCGGGCACCGGCGGCATTCCGGGCACGGTGACGACGGCGTCGGCGGCGGGCGAGGGCGGCGCATCCCCTGCGACGCCGAACGAAACTGCGGCGGCGGACAAGCAGAGCATTGCGACAAGGGTGCGGCGGGGAGAACCGTGCTGCATCGAGTACCCTGTGATCGGCGATGGTCGAATTATCGCCGAAATCGCCTGGCGCGCCGATCAATGACGTTGGGTCGCCTTGCGAACCGCTTCCACCGTCTGCGCAACGATGATATCGACACCCAGCTGGCCGAGCTCCGCGGTGGCGCGGCGAGGGTCGCCCTGGACGCCTTGCGTCACGCTCGGTTCCGCGGCCGAAGCCAGCCGGTCGGTACGCACCATATCGGGAGCGAGCGCCAGGGTCAGTGCGGTGTCGGCAAGTCCGGCGTGCGATCCGATTTCCCGATCGCTGTAGCCCCGGCGCTTGAGCATCTGAACGTACGCCGTCTGCGTGGCGCGGTAATACTCTTCGATCGCGTGCACGCGCGTGTCTTCGGCCTGCCACTCGCGATTGAGCCGGGCAGCGACCGCGATCTCGCTTTTCTGGTAACCGCCGTGATCGCCGAGAAAAACGACGTCGCGAAAGCCGGCCCGCCTGAGGCTTCGCGCCGCGTATTCCAGCGTCTTTTCGAAGGCCGAATCGGGAATCGTAATCGTTCCTGGGAATCGCATGTGTTGCGTCGGTGGATCGACTTGGCCCTCCGGGACGTACGCGACCACCGGTGCCACCAGCGCATTGCCGAGGAGGCGCGCGATCTTTTCCGACAGTGCCTTCGCCCGGACGTTGTGCTTGCCCAGCGCCATCCATGGCCCGTTCTGCTCGATAGCGCCGATCGGCACGATGATCGTCGTCTTGCCGGCGGCGATGCCGTCGCGAAGCTCGGTCCAGGTCAGGTCGTCGATGAAGACGCTGGTCGGGGGCGTTTGGGCGATCGCACTAGCGATAGCCAGCGCGCAGACGCATAGAGCAATGCGGAAGAGGGCGACGATCATCGGCGCATCTTATGGGATCGGCCGGGTGCGAGCCAAGCTTCGCGCGGCGCTCACGGGCTGGAGAAACGATGCGATCTGCTATAATTTCAGCCCAAGCGCCCGTAGCTCAGTTGGATTAGAGTACCTGGCTACGAACCAGGGGGTCGTGGGTTCGAATCCTGCCGGGCGCGCCAAATAAACAGAGGGTTGCCATTGCTGCAACCCTTTTCTTTTGCGGCGGGCCAACACCGGACCAGCGCGAGAGGATCGCCGCGCAATGATCAGACGATCGATCGGCGCGCTCTAACGGGACGCAGCAGAGAGTCGGTGGCCTCGGGAGTCTCCCGCCGGATCGCGGAGAGACTCCTTCCCTGTTGCTTCCGCTCAGTCGACGAAGATGGTGTCGTCCGGTGCCTG
>DATBBM010000069.1:0-37605 GCA_036270955.1 Casimicrobiaceae bacterium
GGACTGGATGCCCGAGGCCTATCGCAAGACGCTGATCCGGCAGATTTCGCAGCACGCGCATTCTGAGATCGTCGGCATGCTGCCCGAGGGCAACTGGATCACGCGTGCGCCGACCTTGCAGCGCAAGGCGATCCTGATGGCCAAGGTCCAGGACGAAGCCGGTCACGGGCTTTATCTTTACTGCGCTGCCGAGACGCTCGGCGTATCGCGCGACGAGATGGTCGCCGACCTGCATTCGGGCAAGGCCAAGTATTCGAGCATCTTCAACTATCCGACCTTGACGTGGGCCGACATCGGCGCGATCGGCTGGCTCGTGGACGGCGCGGCGATCATGAACCAGATTCCGCTTTGCCGCTGCTCGTTCGGCCCTTATTCGCGGGCGATGATCCGCGTCTGCAAGGAAGAGAGCTTTCACCAGCGGCAAGGCTTCGACATCATGATCAAGCTCTGTCGGGGAACGTCCGAACAGAAAGCGATGGCGCAGGACGCGCTTAATCGTTGGTGGTGGCCGTCGCTGATGATGTTCGGGCCGCCCGATGCGAGCTCGGTGCACAGCGCGCAGTCGGCGCAATGGAAGATCAAGATCCTGTCTAACGACGAGCTCCGCCAGCGCTTCATCGACCAGACGGTGCCGCAGGCGGACTTTCTCGGCATCACGATGCCCGATCCGGATCTCAAGTGGAACGCCGAGCGCGACCACTACGACTTCGGCGCGATCGATTGGAACGAGCTGTACGAAGTCGTCAAAGGCAACGGGCCGTGCAACCGCGACCGTTTGCGCGCCCGCATCGAAGCATGGGAGAACGGCGCGTGGGTACGCGAGGCGGCGCTCGCCCATGCCGAAAAGCGCGCGGCAGCCGCCAAGCGAGCGGCTTAAGCCTCAGGAGGCAGCAATGAGTCGTGAATGGCCGTTGTGGGAAATTTTCATTCGCAGCCAGCACGGGCTCGCGCACAAGCACGTCGGCAGCCTGCACGCGCCCGATGCCGAAATGGCGATCAAGAATGCCCGCGACGTCTACACGCGGCGCAACGAAGGCGTCAGCATCTGGGCCGTGCGGTCCTCGGACATTGTCGCCAGCTCTCCGGGCGAAAAGGAGCCGATGTTCGAGCCGGCGTCGAGCAAGGTGTATCGCCATCCGACGTTCTTTCCGATGCCCGACGAAGTCAAGCACATCTAGAGCATGAGCGACGACCGGACGCTGTTCGAATACCTGCTGCGGCTGGCCGACAGCGACTTGATCCTCGCGCAGCGCCTCGGCGAATGGGTCGGCCACGGGCCGGTGCTGGAGGAGGACATCGCGACGACCAACGTGGGCCTCGATCTGCTCGGGCAGTCGCGACTCTGGTTCGCCTACGCGGGAGAGGTCGAAGCGCGTTGCAACGGCGGCGCCGGACGAAACGAGGACCAGCTCGCGTTCCTGCGCGACGCCGGCGGGTTCCGCAACCTGATGCTGGTCGAGCAGCCGAACGGCGACTATGCGGTAACGATGGCGCGGCAGTTCTACTTCGATGCCTGGCACGAGCTCTTGCTGCGCGGGTTGACGGCGTCGGTCGATGCGCGCATCGCCGACATCGCCGCCAAGGCGCTGAAGGAAGTGCGCTACCACGGCGAGCGCAGCGCCGACTGGGTGATCCGCCTGGGCGATGGCACCGAAGAGAGCCATCGCCGGATGCAGGCGGCGGTCGACGATCTATGGATGTACACCGGCGAGATGTTCGCGGTCGATGCAATCGAGCTCGAGCTGATCGATGCCGGCATCGCTTGCGACGCCCGTGGGCTGGCCGAGCCGTGGCGGCAGCGGGTCGGCGCGGTCTTCGCCGAGGCCACGCTTGCATTGCCGGCGGGAACCTGGATGCAGGGCAGTGGCGGCCGCGGCGGAAAGCAGGGTGTGCACACCGAGCACTTCGGCGCGATGCTCGCGCAAATGCAATGGCTGCAGCGCGCCTACCCGGGGACGCACTGGTGAGCGCGAATCGCGTCGTGAGCGAAGGGCGGCCGACGATGGATGCCATCTGGGCCGCGCTCGCGGCGATTCCCGATCCCGAGATTCCGGTGATCTCGCTGGTCGAGCTGGGTATCGTCCGCGATGTCGCCTGGCGCGACGACCAGCTGGTCGTCACCCTGACGCCGACTTATTCGGGCTGTCCGGCGACCGAGGTGATCGCCGCCGATGTTGCCGAGGCGTTGGCAAACGCCGGCATCGTCGGCGCGCGGATCGAGACCCGACTTTCCCCGCCCTGGACGACCGACTGGATCGCGCCCGCGGCGAAAAGACGGCTGGCCGAGTATGGCATCGCGCCGCCGGGGGCTCGCGCTGCCGTGCAGGCGATTGACATCGGCGGTTTGCGTCGCCGCGAGCCGGCGCGGCCGGTGCCGTGCCCGCGCTGCGGCTCGATCCGGACTCGCGAGCTGTCGCGTTTCGGCTCGACGCCGTGCAAGGCGCAGCACCGCTGCGAGGATTGTCTCGAGCCGTTCGACTACTTCAAGCCGCATTGACGCTCCCATCGAGCGCCTGCATCCCGGCCTGCATTGAGCAAATTCCATCCCCTGACCATCGCTTCCGTGGCGCGCGAGACGCGCGACGCGATCGCGCTGACGTTCGACGTGCCTGCTGCTCTTCGCGACGCGTTCCGCTTCGAGCCCGGGCAGCATCTGACCTTGCGCACGACCATAGGCACCGACGATGTACGCCGCTCGTATTCGATATGTTCGGCGGTGCAGGACGGCACGCTGCGGGTGGCGGTGAAAAAAGCGCCGGGCGGCGTGTTCTCGACCTGGGCCAACGAGCATATCGCGCCGGGGCAGACGATCGAGGTCATGCCGCCGCTCGGCCATTTCAACGTGCCGCTGGCCGCCGCCAATCGCAAGCACTACCTGGGATTCGCCGCCGGCAGCGGCATCACGCCGCTGCTGTCCATCATCAAGACGACCTTGCTGACCGAGCCGCTCAGCCGGTTTACGCTGTTCTACGGAAATCGCTCGTCGAGCGCGGTGATGTTTCGCGAGGAGCTGGCCGACCTCAAGGATCGCTTCCTCGAACGCTTCAGCTTGATCTATGTGATGAGCCGCGAGCCGCAGGATATCGATATTCTGAACGGCCGCATCGACCGGAAAAAGGCCGACGCGCTGATCGAGCATTGGGTCGATCTCGCCGACATGGACACCGCCTTCGTCTGCGGGCCCGACGGCATGATGCAGGCGGTATCCGAGTCGCTGCAGGCGCACGGCATGCCCAAGTCGCGCATCAAGATCGAGCTCTTCGCAGCCAGCATTCCCAAGCACGAGCGGAAAGCGCAGCCGGCGCCCGAGCCCGGCCATGCCGAATGCGAGGTAACGGTCATCATCGATGGATCGGTGCGACAATATACGCTCGAGAAAACCAAGGAGAACATCCTCGACGCGGCGTTGCAGCGCGGCATCGAGCTGCCATACTCGTGCAAGGGAGGCGTGTGCTCGACGTGCCGCGCCAAGCTGGTCGAAGGTGAGGTCGACATGGACGTCAATTTCGCCCTCGAGGACTACGAGGTGGCGCGTGGATTCATCCTGTGCTGCCAGAGTTATCCGGTCACCGACAAGGTCGTCGTCGACTTCGATCAGGGCGCGTAGCGTCGCCGCCTCGCATCGTTGCAATCGCTGAATTGATTCAGGAGAGCAGTGCATGTCCCATCCGTTATTCGAGCGCCACCGCGAGTTGCTGGACCGGGCGCTGAAGGCGATCGCCGAGCGCGGCTACTGGTCGGCGTATCCCGAGTCGCCGAGTCCGAAGGTTTACGGGGAGGGCGCTGCCGACGCCGGCAAGGCGGCGTTCGATGCGCTGGCGAATAAGCCGTTTCCCATCGATCTGCCCGGAACTGTCGGTACCGTAGGCGGTGAACGCTCACCGTACGGGATTGCGCTGGGCGTTACTTATCCGCGCGTCGACCTCGATCAACTCCTTGCGGCGATCGCCGTCGCGGAAAAATCGTGGCGCAAGGCCGGCCCCGAGGCCTGGGTCGGGGTTTGTCTCGAGATCCTTTCGCGCATCAACAAGCGCAGCTTCGAGATCGCGCACGCGATCATGCACACGACAGGACAAGCCTTCGTCATGTCGTTCCAGGCCGGCGGCCCGCATGCGCAGGATCGAGGCCTGGAGGCTGTCGCCTATGCCTGGGACGAGATGCGCCGCGTTCCGGCGAGCGCCTACTGGGAAAAGCCGCAGGGCAAGAACGAGCCGCTGAAAATGGAAAAGCGCTATGCAATCGTGCCGCGCGGTGTCGGCCTGGTCATCGGGTGCAACACGTTCCCGACCTGGAACGGCTACCCGGGCATGTTCGCGAGCCTCGCGACCGGCAACGCGGTCATCGTCAAGCCGCATCCGAACGCTATCCTGCCCCTCGCGATCACCGTCGCGATCGCGCGAGAAGTGCTGGCCGAAGCGGGTTTCGATCCGAACGTCGTGACCCTGGTCGCGCACCAGGCCGATGACGAGACCGCGCAAACGCTTGCGCTGCGTCCCGAGATCAAGCTGATCGATTTCACCGGCAGCAGCAGCCACGGAACCTGGCTCGAGCGCAATGCCCAGCAGGCGCAGGTGTACGCCGAAAAGGCCGGCGTCAATCAGATCATCATCGACTCGGCCGACGACTTTTCCGGCGCGGCGCGCAACATTGCCTTTTCGCTGGCGCTTTACACCGGCCAGATGTGTACGGCGCCGCAGAATATCTACGTTCCCCGCGGCGGCATCGAGACCGGCGACGGACATCTGTCGTTCGACCATGTCGCGCAGGGCCTAGGCGCCGCGGTACAGAAGCTCGTCGGCGACCCGGCGCGCGCGGTGGAGATTCTGGGCGCGGTGGTCAACGACGGCGTCGCCGAGCGGATTCACGCCGCGCGCTCGCTGGGCGCGGTCGTGCACGACAGCCAATCGCTGGTCCATCCCCAGTTTCCCGAGGCCCGCATCGCGACGCCGCTCCTGGTCAAGCTCGAGGCCGCGGATGGCGCCAAGTACCTGAAGGAATGGTTCGGGCCAATCGCGTTCGTCATCGCCACCGACGACACCGCGCAAAGTCTCGATATCGCGCGGCGGGCCGTCGCCGAGCATGGCGCGCTGACCCTGTCGCTCTACTCGAACCGGTCGGACGTCATCGAGAACACGATCGCGCTGGCCGAAGACGCCGGTGTCGCACTGTCGATCAACCTGACCGGCGGCGTATTCGTCAATCAGTCGGCGGCCTTTTCCGACTATCACGGCACCGGCGCCAACCCGGCTGCCAATGCCGCGCTGACCGACTCGGCGTTCGTCGCCGGCCGATTCCGGGTCGTGCAGCACCGCAGGCACGTCGCGGCGGCGCCGCAATGAGCTACGGCAACATACTGTTCGAGATCGCCGGCGGCATCGCCCGCCTGACGCTCAACCGGCCCGATCGCCTCAACAGCTTCAACGATGCGATGCACGCCGAGGTACGCGACGCGATTCAGCGCGTGCGGGCCGATGTCTCGGCGCGCGTGTTGCTGCTGACCGGTGCCGGACGGGGATTTTGCGCAGGGCAGGACCTCGGCGATCGCGCTGTCGCGCCAGGCGCCGACCCGGTCGACCTGGGCGCGTCGATCGACCGCAACTACAAACCGCTGGTGCTGGCGCTGCGCGCGCTGCCGCTGCCGGTCGTTTGCGCGGTCAACGGCGTCGCGGCCGGCGCGGGAGCCAATATCGCCCTCGCCTGCGACATCGTCATCGCCGCGAAGTCGGCGAGCTTCGTGCAGGCCTTCAGCAAGATCGGCTTGATCCCCGACTCGGGCGGGACTTATCTGCTGCCGCGCCTCGTCGGAACTGCGCGGGCGATGGGTTTGGCGGTATTCGGAGACAAGCTCCCGGCCGAGCAGGCGGCGAGTTGGGGATTGATCTGGCGCTGCGTCGACGACGCGGAGTTGCCGGCGGCGGTCGACGCGTTATTGAAGCAGCTGGCAAGCGCACCGACGCGCGGCCTCGCCGCGACCAAACAGGCGATCTACGCCGCGCCAGCCAATACGCTCGAAGCGCAGCTCGATCTCGAGCGCGATCTTCAGCGCGAGCTGGGCAGAAGCGCAGACTATCGCGAGGGCGTGGCCGCGTTCGCGGCCAAGCGTCCGCCGCAATTCGTCGGGAAATAGCGGGCGGCTTCACGTCGATGGGCGAGCATCATCCTGCCGCGAGTCCCGACGAAGCGCAGGCGCTGGCCGAGCGCGTGGCTCTGGAGATGTACGCGCGCGACCGGGCTTCGCAGGCGCTGGGCATGCATATCGTGCGGGTCGGAGCCGGTCACGCCGAGCTTTCGATGCGCGTTCGCGCCGACATGCTCAACGGGCACCTCACCTGCCACGGCGGGTTCATTTTTTCGCTGGCCGACAGCGCATTCGCGTTCGCGTGCAACAGCTACAATCTGACGACGGTTGCGTCCGGCTGCACGATCGAATTCGTCGCGCCTGCGCGCGAGAACGACGTGCTCACAGCGATCGCCCAGGAGCGCAGCGTCAGCGGTCGCACCGGTGTGTACGATATCGAGGTGACCAATCAGGACGGCGCCGCGATCGCATTTTTCCGCGGCAAGTCGTACCGGATCAAGGGCCACGTGCTCGACGGCGGCGGCAGGGCCGCCTGAGCCGCTAGCGCAGGAGGGGGTCATGGCCGCCAGGAAGCCAGCGCCCGGCGATCTCGAGCCGATCGAGACCGCCAGTCACGACGAGTTGCAGTCCTTGCAACTGCAGCGCCTGCAGTGGTCGCTTGCGCACGCCTACGAGCATGTCCCGCATTACCGCAAGGCGTTCGACGGTGCCGGCGTGCACCCGGGCGATTGCCGCTCGCTCGCCGACCTCGCGCGCTTTCCGTTTACCGTCAAGACCGATCTTCGCGACAACTATCCGTTCGGCATGTTTGCGGTGCCGCGCGAGCAGGTGGTGCGCGTTCATGCTTCTTCGGGCACGACCGGCAAGCCGACGGTCGTCGGCTATACAAGAGGCGACATCGACACCTGGGCGAACGTAATGGCCCGCTCGATTCGCGCCGCCGGCGGCCGTGCCGGGGACATCGTGCACGTCTCTTACGGATACGGACTCTTTACCGGCGGCCTCGGTGCGCATTACGGCGCGGAACGGCTGGGCGCGACGGTGATTCCAATGTCCGGCGGTCAGACCGAAAAGCAGGTGCAGCTGATCCAGGATTTCAAGCCCAACATCATCATGGTGACGCCGTCGTACATGCTCGCGATCGCCGAGGAAATGGAGCGGCAGGGTATCGATCCGCGGCAGACGTCGCTCGAGATCGGCATTTTCGGCGCCGAGCCGTGGACCGCGACGATGCGGCAGTCGATCGAGACGAAGCTGGATATCGACGCGCTCGACATCTACGGCTTGTCCGAGGTGATCGGCCCCGGCGTCGCGCCGGAGTGCATCGAAACCAAGGACGGCCTGACGATCTGGGAGGACCACTTCTATCCGGAAGTCATCGATCCCGAGACCGGGCGCTCGCTGCCGGACGGTGAGAAAGGCGAGCTCGTGATCACCTCGTTGACCAAGCAGGCGCTGCCGATCATCCGTTATCGCACGCGCGATCTGACGCGGCTGCTGCCGCCGACGGCGCGCTCGATGCGCCGCATGGAGAAAATCACCGGCCGCTCCGACGACATGCTGATCATCCGCGGGGTCAACGTGTTTCCGACGCAGATCGAGGAGCTGATTCTCAAGCAGGAAGCTCTGGCGCCACATTACCAGCTGGAGATCACGCGACCCAAGGCCCTGGACGAGCTCACCGTGCTCGTCGAGCGCGCGCCGGGCGCCGGCGGCGCCGACGGTGAAGGCGCGGGTGCCAGGCTCTCGCACCTGATCAAGAGCCTGATCGGCGTCAGCGCCGAAGTGCGGGTAGTGCAGAGCGGCGGCATAGAGCGATCGCTGGGCAAGGCCAAGCGGATCGTCGATAAGAGGCCGAAGCTTTGAGCGTCAAAGTCAATCCGCCGGCCCGGGCTAAGGACCTGCGCTGAAGATCTGCATCGTCGGCGCCGGTGCCATCGGCGGATTCATCGGCACGCGTCTCGCTCACGCCGGGGCCGACGTCTGCGCGCTCGCGCGCGGCGCGACGGCCGCCGCGCTGCGCGCGCACGGCTGGCGGCTGCAAACGCAACGGGGCCTGATCACCGCGCCGGCGAACGTCGCCGAGACGCCTTCCTCGCTCGGCGCGCAAGATCTGGTGGTGATTGCCGTCAAGGGACCGTCGCTCGGCGGTGTTGCGGCGATCGTCGCTCCGCTGCTGGGTCCGGAAACGGCAGTTCTCACTGCGATGAATGGCGTGCCCTGGTGGTTTTTTCACGGCTTCGGCGCGGCGCACCGCGACATGCGCCTTGAATCGGTCGATCCCGGCGGCCGCATCGCTGCGGCGCTTCCGTCGCGACGCATCGTCGGCTGCGTCGTTCATGCATCGTGCTCGACGCCGGAGCCCGGCCTGGTGCAGCACCACGGCGGCCAACGCCTGATCGTCGGCGAGCCGACCGGCGATCCGGCGCCGCGCACCGAGGCGATCCGCGCGCAACTCGCCGCCGCCGGATTCGATGTCGAAATCTCGCCCTGCATCCAGCGCGACATCTGGTACAAGCTGTGGGGCAATATGACGATGAATCCGGTGTCGGCGCTCAGCGGCGCGACGATGGATCGCGTCCTCGATGACGAGCTCGTCAATGGCTTCTGCCTCGCGGTGATGCGCGAGGCCGCCGCGATCGGGGCGAAAATCGGGTGTCCGATTGCGCAGACCGGCGAGGATCGCAACGCGGTGACGCGCCGGCTCGGCGCGGTCAAGACGTCGATGCTGCAGGACGTCGAAGCGCACCGGCAGGTCGAGATCGATGTCCTATTGAGTGCCGTGCGCGAGATCGGTGCGCGCGTCGAGGTTGCCACGCCGTCGCTTGATGCGCTGCTGGGCTTGGCGAGGCTGCACGCGAGAGTGCGAGGCCTCTACCCGTCGTAGCCCGCTGCCTCGTGCGGCCAGCGGCAATCCCTCCTACAATGGGCCTATCGCCGCTGCGGCTGCAGCGGACCCCCCTGCACAGGAACTGCGCCATGAACGACAAGAAATTCGCTTCCCAGGCCGACCTGGAAGCCAAGAAGGTCAGCTTCGACAAGCTGTCCGATCACGCCTATGCGTACACGGCCGAGGGCGATCCGAACACCGGCATCGTCATCGGCGACGACGCAATCATGGTCATCGACACGCAGGCCACGCCGGTGATGGCGCAGGACGTCATCCGGCACATCCGCACGGTCAGCGACAAGCCGATCCGCTACGTCGTGCTGTCGCACTACCATGCAGTGCGCGTGCTCGGCGCCTCGGGTTATCACGCGCAACATGTGATCGCCAGCCGCGACACCTACGACCTGATCGTCGAGCGCGGCGAAGCCGACATGAAAAGCGAGATCGAGCGGTTTCCTCGTCTTTTCCAGGCGGTCGAATCGGTGCCCGGGCTGACCTGGCCGACCCTGGTGTTCGAAAAGCGGATGACGCTGTGGATCGGCAAGCTGCAGGTCGAGCTGATGCAGATCGGACGCGGGCATACGAAGGGCGACACCGTCGTGTGGCTGCCGCAGGAGCGCATCCTCTTCTCCGGCGACCTGGTCGAATATCAGACGACGCCGTACACCGGCGACGCCTACCTCGCCGACTGGCCCGCCACGCTCGATGCGATCTCTGCGCTCAAGCCGGCGAAGCTCGTACCCGGCCGCGGCGCGGCGCTGCAGAACGAAGCGGAGGTCGCTGCCGGTCTCGACGGAACACGCGCCTTCATCACCGAAATGTTCGGCGCGGTGAAGGCGGGCGCGGCTTCCGGCAAGGACTTGCGCACCGTCTACAAGGAAACCTATGCGGCGCTCAAGCCCAGGTTCGGCGACTGGGTGATATTCGATCACTGTCTTCCGTTCGACGTGACGCGCGCCTACGACGAGGCGACCAGGTACCGCGATCCGCGCATCTGGACAGCGCAGCGCGACAAGGAAATGTGGGAGTCGCTAGAGGGTTAGGCGCCATCCCGTTGAAGACTTATACCCATCCGGTCTACGCCTATGTCCGGCCCGCCGAACTGCGCGGCGCGACGCGGCACTGGCCGGTGGTCGTCGCCGGCGCCGGCCCGGTAGGTCTCGCCGCTGCGATCGATCTCGCGCTGCGCGGCGTCGACGTGCTGCTGGTCGACGAGGACGACACGGTCAGCATCGGCTCCCGCGCGATCTGCTGGTCGAAACGCACGCTCGAGATCCTCGATCGCCTGGGCTGCGCCGAGCGCCTGGTTCAAAGGGGCGTCGGTTGGAGCGTCGGCCGGGTTTTCTTTCGCGACGAGCAAGTGTACGAATTCAACCTGCTGCCCGGCGAGGGTCACCGCCGCCCGGCGTTCATCAACCTGCAGCAGTACTGGGTCGAGCAGTTCCTGGTGGAGCGCCTCGGTGATCTCCCGCGAGCCGAGCTGCGCTGGCGCAGCAAAGTCGTCGGCGTCGAACAGGAAGGCGACCGCGTCGCGCTGCGGATCAGCGCTCCCGACGGCGAGTACACAGTACACGCCGACTGGGTGATCGCCGCCGACGGCGCGCGCAGCCCGATCCGCCACATGCTCGGGCTCGAAAGCGAAGGCCAAGTCTTCCACGATCGTTTCCTGATCGCCGACATCGTGATGAGCTCCGGCTTTCCGGCCGAGCGGCGCTTCTGGTTCGACCCGCCGTTTCATCGCAACCAGTCGGCGCTGCTTCATCGCCAGGCCGACGATGTCTGGCGCGTCGACTTCCAGCTGGGTTGGGACGCAGATCCCGAGAGCGAAAAACAGCCGGAGCGCATCGTCTCCCGCATCCGCGCAATGCTCGGCGAGGATGCGCAGTTCGAGATCGAATGGGCGAGCGTCTATACGTTCCAGTGCCGGCGCATGCGCTCGTTCCGGCACGGCCGCGTGCTTTTCGCCGGCGACGCCGCGCACCTGGTATCGCCATTCGGCGCGCGGGGCGCGAACTCCGGCATCCAGGACGCTGACAATCTGGCATGGAAGCTCGACCTGGTGCTTGCCCGTCAGGCGCCCGAGCGTCTGCTCGACAGCTACGACGCCGAGCGTGCTTACGCGGCCGATGAGAACATCCGGCACTCGACGCGCAGCACCGATTTCATCACACCGAAAAGCGACGTCAGCCGCACGTTTCGCGACGCCGTGCTCGGATTGGCCAAGCGCTATCCATTCGCGCGAACGCTGGTCAACAGCGGCCGGCTATCGCTTCCGGCCACGCTTGCCGCATCGCCGCTGAACACGCCGGATAGCGCGGGCGCTTTTGGCGGCGGGCCGGCCCCGGGCGCCGTCGCGATCGACGCACCAGTCGCCGGTCCGCGCGGAGGCTGGCTGCTCGGCTATCTCGATGGCGGCTTCGCGTTGCTATGCTTCGGAGGCGCCGTGCCCGCTGACGCCGTGCATTCGCTCGCCCGGGACCGCATCGCGTGCACGGTCGTGCAAATCGGCGGGGCGCCGGCGAACGGCGCCTGCCTGATCGAGGACATCGAAGGCCTGGCGGTCAAGCGCTACGACGGGAAACCCGGCACCTGCTACCTAATGCGTCCCGACCAGCATGTGTGCGCGCGCTGGCGCGCGTTCGAGCTCGGCGCCGTGCGTGCGGCAATCGCGCGTGCCACCGCCCAGTCAATCCAGGCAGCGAAGGCGGCGGCGTGACGGCGCTCAACACCGAGGGCAATCTTTCAGCGCCCGACGACTTCTATCAGGAGCTGATCGATGCGCACCGCGATCTTACCGAGGGGCAAAGCGCGTTGCTCAACGCACGCTTGATCCTGCTGCTGGCCAACCACGTCGGCGATCTCTCGGTGCTGCGCGAGGCGCTCGCCGCGGCACGGCAGGACCTTGGCGGCGTAAAATGAGCGTCGGCGGTACGATCTACCCCAGCGAGACCCGATGACGATCAAGACGACCGAGCGCCGACGCGGCGCAAGCGCGGCGCCGCCGGTGGAAAACCCGATTGCGGACGCGGCGTTGACCTACCAATCGGGATTCGGCAACGAGTTCGCGACCGAAGCACTGCCCGGCGCGTTGCCCGAAGGCCAGAATTCGCCGCAGCGCGCGCCATACGGGCTCTACGCCGAGCAACTGTCGGGCACGGCCTTCACGGCGCCACGCGCCGCCAATCGTCGCGCCTGGTTGTACCGCATCCGGCCGGCCGCCGTGCACGAGCCTTTCCGCCGGATCGGCAACGGCCGCATCGAAAGCCGCTTCGATCAATTGCCGACGCCGCCCGACCAGCTGCGCTGGGACCCGCTGCCGATGCCGTCCGCCGCGGCGCCGACCGACTTTGTCGACGGCCTGGTGACGATGGCCGGCAACGGCGCGCCGGCCGCACAGAACGGCTGCGGCATTCACCTGTACGCGGCGAATCGCTCGATGCGCGATCGCTTTTTCTACGACGCCGACGGCGAGCTGCTGATCGTGCCGCAGCAGGGCAGGGTCCGCTTCGACACCGAGTTGGGCCGCATCGCGGTGGAACCGCAGGAGATCGTCGTGATTCCGCGCGGCGTTCGCTTCCGCGTCGAGCTCCTCGACACCGAGGCACGCGGCTATGTGTGCGAAAATTTCGGCGCGCCTTTCAGGCTGCCCGACCTGGGTCCGATCGGCTCCAACGGACTCGCCAATCCACGCGACTTCCTGTCGCCTGCGGCATGGTACGAGGACCGTAGTGGCGGGTTCGAGCTTGTCGCAAAGTTCATGGGCAATCTCTGGGCGGCTGCGATCGACCATTCGCCGCTGGACGTCGTCGCCTGGCACGGCAACTACGCGCCATACAAATACGATCTGCGGCGCTTTAACACGGTCGGGTCGACGAGCTTCGATCATCCGGATCCGTCGATCTTCCTGGTGCTTCAGTCGCCCAGCGACACCGCCGGCGTCGACATGATCGACTTCGTCATTTTTCCGCCGCGCTGGCTGGTGATGGAGCACACGTTCCGCCCGCCGTGGTTCCACCGCAACGTCGCCAGCGAGTTCATGGGCCTGATCGAAGGCGTCTACGACGCCAAGGCCGAAGGATTCCTGCCCGGCGGCGCTAGCCTGCACAACTGCATGAGCGGCCACGGGCCGGACGCCGAGACGTTCGCTCGCGCGTCGGCGGCCGACGTGTCGAAGCCGCAGCGCGTCTCCGACACGATGGCGTTCATGTTCGAGACGCGGACCGTCATCCATCCGACGCGGTTCGCGCTGGAATCGGCGCAACGGCAGCCCGAGTACTACCGGTGCTGGGCGACGCTAGCCACTCATTTCCACCCGGACAAGCCCTGAAAGGCGCGATGAGCGACTCCTACCAGAATATCGTCGTAGAAACGCGGGACCGCGTCGGCATCATCCGTCTCAACCGGCCGCAGCGGATGAACGCGCTCAACGAGGCGCTGGCCAGCGAGCTCGGCCGCGCGCTTGCCGTATTCGATAGCGACGCCGCGATCGGCGCGATCGTCATCATCGGCAACGAAAAGGCTTTTGCCGCCGGCGCCGACATTGGCGCGATGGCCGAGTGGGATTACCAGAAGGTCTACGCCGACAACTACATCATGAGCTGGGAGTCGGTTCGCGGCACCCGCAAGCCGGTAATCGCCGCGGTGGCCGGCTACGCGCTCGGCGGAGGGTGCGAGCTGGCGATGATGTGCGATCTGATCATCGCTGCCGATACGGCGAAATTCGGCCAGCCGGAGATAACCATAGGAACGATGCCCGGCATGGGCGGGACGCAGCGCTTGCCGCGCGCGGTCGGAAAGGCCAAGGCGATGGACTGGTGCCTGACCGGCCGCATGATCGATGCGCAGGAAGCCGAGCGCTCGGGGCTGGTCGCCCGGGTTGTGCCTGCCGACAAGCTGTTCGACGAAGCGCTGGCGGTCGCTGCCAAGATCGCCGGCTATTCGCTGCCTGTCGTGCTGAAGATCAAGGAAGCGATCAATCGCGCGTACGAGTCATCGCTGTCCGAGGGCTTGTTGTCCGAGCGCCGCGAATTTCATGCGACGTTCGCACTCGAAGACCAGAAGGAAGGCATGCGCGCGTTCGTCGATAAGCGCAAGCCCGACTTCAAGCACCGCTAGCCTTCAACTCCTCCGTTGGTTTTGCCTGTGGGCGCGTTTGCGCGCCTGTCGTCGTGCGCCGGCCGCCGGCGAATTCGTTCGGCGCATCGCGGCGACGCCGAAGGCTCCCGAACTTGTCCGCGGGTCGATCCGGCGTCCACGGTCGAATGGCGATATACGGCCGGCCCCGCCCGCGATGTTCCGGCGGGAATAAACCGCTCCGGCCGGAGGTAGGACATGACGGGGCAGGCGTGGCTACGCCTGCATTTCCGATCGCGCGAACAGGAGCCGCCATGACCATGCGCAACGCGACTGTCAGATCCATCTCGCCGCTTGTTCTTGCCGCCGTGCTTGCCTGGGGACCGGCCGCGGCGTTGGCCGCCGGACCGAAGGCCTACGTCGGCAATTTCAAGGACGGTACCGTCAGTGTCATCGACACCGCCGCAGGCGCGGTTACCGCCACTCTGCCGGTCGCCGCCGGTCCGCATGGGATGACCATGACGCCCGACGGCAAGACGGTCTACGTCAGCGGTGACGAATCGTCGATCGTCAGCGTGATCGATACGGCGACAGATCGGGTGACCTACGCGATCGACGTCGGCAAGACGCCCCATGGCCTGGCTATGCAGCCCGACGGCCGGACGCTGCTGGTCGCCGTCTACGGCGAAGACCGTGTCTCCTTCATCGACACGGCCACCCGCGCCATCATGGCCACGGTCGAAGTGTCCAAACCGCACACGATCGCCATCCGGCCCGACGGCAAGGTGGCGTACGTGGCATCGCAGCAGCCGGGCAAGTTCGCCCTGGTGGTCGTCGATCTGGCGCGACGGACGGTGCTGCGCGAGATTGCGCTCGACAAGCCGCCGCGCGACCCCGAGTTTTCCTATGACGGCAAGGAGCTGTATTTCACGATGGCCGGCGTCAATGCGGTCCAGGTACTCGATCCCCAGACCGACCGGATCGTGGCGTCGGTCCCGACCGGGGCCTCGCCCCATATCGCCGCCTACTTTCGCGGGGCGCCCGTGGCGACGGCCGTCGTGCAGGGTCCGGGCGAGCTGCTGCTTTTCGATCCGGCGACCAACACGGCGGTGCGCACGATCGCCGTCGGCAAGCAGCCGCACTGGGTGGCGGCAAGTGCGGACGGCAAGCTCGCTTACGTGACCAACGAAGGCTCGAACGACCTGAGCGTCGTCGATCTGACCAGCGGACAAGTGACGACCATCGCCGTGGGGAGTGCACCGCGCAAGGTCGTCGTGCAGCAGTCGGCGGCGAAGACCGCCGGCGCGTCGAAGGTATCGATCGCCAACTTTGCCTTTGCACCGGGTGAGTTGACGATCGCGGCCGGCGACACGGTGACCTGGAGCAACGACGATGGCGCGCCGCACGGGCTGGCTTACAAGGATGGCGCGCCGGGAGCGAACTTGATTCTGCCAGGCGCCACGTTCGCGCGGACGTTCGAGCGGCCGGGCAGCTACGATTACCTCTGCTCGGTTCACCCGTACATGAGCGGCAAGATCATCGTCCGCGCGCCCTGATCGGGCGGTCAGAGCAGCGGGCCCAGCAGGCGCGCCATGTTCTCTGCGACCTTTACCGCTCCGTGCCGCTTCGCCCACCCGGCGGGGTCTAGCATCTGCCCGTCACGCAGATAGCGGGCCTGCTCGCGCGCAAGACTGGCGCACACCCCGGCGTCGTAGAGCAGGACGACGATCTCGGCGTTGAGCGCGAACGAGCGGACGTCGAGATTGGACGATCCGATCCAGGCGATCCGGTCGTCGATCGTGACATGCTTGGCGTGCAGGAACCGCGTTCCGTAGCGGCAGATACGGACGCCGGAGCTCAGAAGCTCGTCGTAGTAGGAGCGCTGGGCCAGGTATACCAGGATCTGGTCCATCTGCAGCGGCACGACCATGGTCACCTCGATGCCGCGCAAAACCGCCGTCTGCAGCGCTTGCAGCAACGCTTCGTCGGGAACGAAATAAGGCATCGTGATAACTACGCGGCTCGCCGCCGCGTGGATCAGCGAGACGATCAGGCGCTGGTTGTTCTCGCGGGGATAGCCTGGGCCGCTCGGCAGCGCCTGCACGGTCACGTCGCCGGTGATCCTCGGCTCCGGAAAATAGCGCAGATCGCCCAGAGCCTCGGCGGTTTCGGCGTACCAATCCTCGACAAAGACCGCCTGCAGTTCGAGCGCGATCGGCCCGCTCAGGCGCACGTTCAGCTCCTCATAGGTGAGGCCTCGCTTGAATGTCGCATCGACCAGGTTCTGCGATCCGACATACGCGACCCGTCCGTCGATCACCGCGATCTTGCGGTGGTTGCGCAGATCGATGCGCCCGGTGCGGCGACGGAAGAAGCCGACACCCATCGTCTCCTCCGCCAGAATTCCCGCCGCCAGCAGTCGCGGTAGCATCCGTCCGAAATCCGGACGCGACCCGAGCGAATCGGCGAGCAGGCGACAGACGACGCCGCGGTCGACGGCCCGCCCCAATGCGTCGACCACGCGCGCCGTCGTGGCGTCGTCGGCAACGATGTAGAACAGCAGGTGCACGTGGTCGTGCGCCATGTCGATGTCGGCGATCAGACGGTCGATCGTCCCGTCGTAGTCGGCAAGGACCTCCGCGGTATTCCCGCCGAGTATCGGGAGCCGTCCCAGGTTTTCGGCCAACGTCACTGCGTGATCGAGCGTCGGGCCGAGCTGCGGATGGAATATGTTCGGATCGCGGCCGAGCCGCTCGTAAACGGGCTTGGAAAGCTCGATGAACTCGACGTGGCGCTGCAGGCGCCATGCCGGCGGCGTCGGCCGGCCGATCAGCAAGTACAGCGCGATACCGATTGCCGGCTCGAAAAAAATCAGCAGCAGCCAGCCCTTAGCCGCTTCGGGTGAACGCCGGAAAGGCACCACGACGATCATCGCAATGCGCACCGCCCATTCGACGGCAAAAAAAACGTTGACCCAAAAGGTCTGGTCGATGAGAAGCGCGGGCATAGTTTTTATCGCGTCGCGAATCGCGCGGACACCCCAGCCGATGCTGCCATTCGCTGAGGCGCCGCCGCCGGTGGCCTGCGATTCTACGCAAGTTTGCGCCGCGCTCGTCAGCTGCAGCAGGACTTGGCGCCCGCCACGGCGCGCGGCGCACAACCGCAGCCGCCGCGCGGTGTCCCGGCGGCCGGGCCATCCTCGCCACCGACGACGGGGACTCCGCTCAGCGTGTGAAAGGTCTCCCAGGCGATGCCGGCGGGGTCGGTGATCCAGTATTTGTCGGAACGCACATAGCAGCAGTGGGCATTTTTTTCCGCGACCAGGTGCTGGTCCGCCGCCCGAAGCTGCGCCTCCATCGCTTCAAGCTCGGTCGGGCTCTCGACCCGAGATGATTGACGCCACCGCTGCCCGCGCGCGTCGAGATGGCGAAGTTGACGCGCGGATCGTCCAGCATCCATTTGGCATAATCGTCCTTGCGCAGCGTAGGCTCGGCGGCGAACAACGCCGAATAGAACCGGATGCTCGCAGCGAGATCCGGTACCGAGACGTGAACGTGAAATCGTTTCATGCGGCTCTCCTCTTGGGTCGGACCGTGGGCTTGGGAAGCGTCAACACTGCGCGATGGGACGCGGCCTGCGGCGAGCAGTCGGAGGCACAGGCCGTAGACCGATCGTCGTCGCCGGGGGCGGCGCGGCAGCAGTTCTCGCTCAGATAGGCGACCAGCCCTCGCATCGCGGCGAAGTCGGTCGCATAGCGGATAAAGCGCCCCTGCTGCTGCGCCGACACCAGGCCGGCCGTCGCCAGCTCCTTGATGTGGAACGACAGAGTTGCAGGCGGCAAGCCGAGCTCTCGTCCGATGTCGCCTGCGGCGAGCCCTTGGGGTCCGTGCTCGACCAGCAAGCGGAAGACGCGAAGTCGGGTTTCTTGCGCCAGCGCAGCCAGAGCGCGCAGGGCGGCCATGGTTTCCATATTTCCAGAATAATGGAAACGATGGTTTACGTCAAGCGCTTCTCTCCCGTTTTTTGGCTCTGCCACCAGCGCCAAAGCAACCACGGAATGCCGGCCAGCGAAACGACGCTCCAAAGGATAACGACCAAGGCGCTGCGGCTCGGTGCCAGTGGAAGCAGATCGGGATCGCGCAATTCCGGCGGAAAGGGCCGGGGCGGCACCGGGATGATCTTGGCTTGCCGTCGATCGGCGGGGAGCCGCGCAGCGTATTCGCGCTTGCTGACGACCGCAAAATCGCCCCACGCCCGGCTCGACGGCAGCTGCGGCACACGCAGCCAAACCAGCGCCTCGATGTCATCGCTGAGCATCGTCTCGAAAGGTGTGAGCGCACGCGAGCCCGGTCGCGCCGCCAGGCGCAGCAGATCGGCTGCGGTCTCCTCGAACGCCGCCGCGGGAAACACGCGCGTGCCATCCTCGCTCAGGTAATCGAACGCTTGCCGCGCGCTGGCGATGCTCCGCTCGCGAAGCGCCACCCAAGGTACCGCGAGCCAGGCCAGCACGCGGCTGACAGGCGGGCGCGCGTTGACGTTCCAGCCGACTGCGCGCAGGGCGTCGATGCTGATGCCGGCGCAGTTCATCGTTACGTTGCCGTACACGAGCTGATGCCGGTAGAACTGGTTGTAGACGCGGTTGAGGGCGCCCTGCACATGGCTTGCCGTCCGGTCGCTGCTGAGAACCGCGACCAGCAGGTGAGAGGGCCGGTACCAGGCCTGCCCGCTGTTCAGGTCGGCCAGGTAGCGATCGAGCGGCAACGCAGCGGCGATGATGCCTTTTTCACTGAACAGATCGAGCGTGTAGAAGTTGTTTGCCATCCAATCATCGATCCCGCCGTCTGCACCGACGCGGCCGGTCACAATCGCAAAGTGGCCGCCGTGTGCTTCGTCGTCGTCGCCCTGGGCGCCGTTGAGCATCACCGCGAGCACCGGCTTGCCGGCGCAGCGGCGCGCCGCACCCGGGGTGCGCTCCCACAAGCCGATCGCAGCGAACCCGCTGGTCGCGCCGCCACGCGGTTCAGCGCGCAGAAGGGTCCGCACCGCTTCGGGCGACGCATCCGTGGCAGCCGCCGGCGATGGCACCGCGGCGTCCAGGTTCAGGTGAAAATCCTCGGGCCATATCGAGCGGGCGACGAACCTGCCTTCGGCGAGCTCACCGCGCATCTTCAGCGTTCTGGCGGAGAAATAAGCGATCGAGTCAGCGTTGTAGTAGGAGCGATTGAGCGGGATCTTGGGCACGACGTCGAACGCCATCGTCGTGCCGGCGACGGCGATGTGCGTGCCGGCCGCGTCGAGACGCGCGCCGCGCAACACCGCGGGCGACCCGATCCATATCAGTGTCGGATAGTCGGGCTGCGTTCCCGGCGCATCGCCCGCCGCCCAGCGCGCGACATCGTCGAATGTCGTCGCCCCGCGGGCGAATCCCGCCACCGGGAGCCCGGCTCGCGGTACGGCGATCGCCTCATCGCGAAAATACCAAAGCGCCTGCGGTATCGCATTGCAATCGGTGCAGCGTCCGTCGGTCAGCCGGAAGTCGCCGGCGCGGTATAGGCCGATCTCGCCGTCGCCGGCGGTCGACTGCTGCGCAGGGCTGCCGGTCACGACGAGACCCTGGCCGGCGATCGCAGGTCGGCGCGGACCGCGCGCTGCGGCGGCATTGCAGCTGCGACAGCCGTGCGGCGCGCCGACGCGATCGCTTAACGCCACACGGCATGCGCATCCGGCGAGGTCCATACGCGCCAATGTAGACGGGACAGCGCGATCGGATCGCCCAGCAAGCGGAGCTTGGAGGAAGCGCTCAATCCGTCGGGTCCTTCAACCAGGGCGACGTCGACCTTTTGCATGCGTTGATTCTGCACGAGCGCGGTCCGTGTGAATCGGGTGACCGCCGCGGCGCACGCCAGCGCATTGGTGGCGGGGTCGACGACCGCGTCGATAAAGCCCGGCGGCGTTGGCGCGCGGGCAACGGCCTGCATCATCGCGCGTATCTCCGCCGGCGGCCGCGTTTCTTCCGGAATCAGGAACAGACGCGCCGCGCGAAGCCGGCGGCCCAGGCGCAGCCGGCTCGTATAGACGGAAAGCGGTATCGAAAGCATCAGCGCACCGACGATAGGCAACAGCCACCAGAGAAACGACGGATTGAGCCAATACACGCCTGCAGCCCAGAGCGTGCCAAGCAGGGTGTGCGCGCCGTGTCGCCGCAGCGCTTCGCGCCAGGTGGTTTCGGCGTCCTCGCGGGTCGGCGACTGCCAATGGATCGCCCAGCCGACAAAAGCGCCGACGACGAACTGCGAGTGGAAGAGCATCCGTATGGGTGCGAGCATCGCCGATATCAACATCTCTCCGAGCACGCTCAGCCCGAGGCGCGCGCCGCCTCCGTAGTGGGCCGCACCGCGCACGACAATCAGCAGCGCGCCGAGCACCTTCGGCAGGAACAGCAGGATCGCGGTGGCGGAGAAGAGCGCAATCGCCCATTCGGGGTGCCATTCCGGCCACAGCGGGAACAGCTGGAACGGCTGGACGAAGTACTTCGGCGCGCTCAACGCGTGAACCGCCAACAGAGCCGTCGACAGGATCAGCGAAAGAAACCACAACAGGGCGGAAAGGTAGGCCATGACCCCGCTCATGAACACCGCGCGGTGGGCGGCGTGCAGGCCGCGCATCAGGAACAGGCGGAAATTCATCAGATTGCCGCGGCACCAGCGCCGGTCGCGCGTGAGCTCGTCGACGAGGTTCGGCGGCATTTCCTCGTAACTGCCGTCGAGATCGTAGGCGATCATCACTTGCCATCCCGCCCGTCGCATCAGTGCCGCCTCGACGAAATCGTGCGACAGGATTTCCCCGGACAGCGTACCGTGCCCTGGCAGACGACCGAGCGCGCAATGCCGCATGAACGGGGCGACGCGAATGATCGCGTTGTGTCCCCAGTAATGCGATTCGCCGAGTTGCCAGAAGTGCAGGCCGGCGGTGAACAGCGGGCCATAGACGCTGGTGGCGAACTGCTGGACGCGGGCGTAGAACGTTTCGCGTCCGGCCGCATGCGGCGCCGTCTGGATGATGCCGACATCTGGATTGGATTCGCTCAGCCGCAGCAGCGCGGTGAGGCAGGCTCCGCTCATGATGCTGTCGGCATCGAGCACGACCATGTAGCGATAGCCGTTTCCCCAGCGGCGGCAGAAATCGGCGATGTTACCGCTCTTGCGCTTGATCCGGTGCTGTCGCCAGCGGTAGAAAACCCGGTCGAACCCGTTCACAGCACGGCACAGCGCCAGCCACGCGTCCAGCTCCGCGACGCGTATGTCCGGCTTGCTGCTGTCGGAGAGCACAAAGAAATCGAAATGCTTCAGCTCTCCGGTGCGGGCCAGCGATTCGTAGCTGGCGGCGAGCCCCGCGAAGACCCGCGACACGTTTTCGTTGCAGATCGGCATGATGATCGCGACCCGTGCGCCGGGATCGATCGGAGCGTTGCGGCCCGCGCCGTCGGTGATCGCATAGCGATCTGTGCCGAACACCAGCAGGACGAATCCGGCCATTGCCGTCCAGAAACCCGCCGAAATCCAGCCGAAAAGAATCGCGAATAGTATGAGGATCGCGATTTCCAGCGGCTGGCGACCGTGATACGGCAGCACGGCGACCATGAAATTGCTCGCGATGTAGGTTTGCGAGACGATCAGGCCCATCAAGACAAGTCGTCGCAACGTCGCGGCGCGGCGCCATTTTTCGCGATGCTTCGGCGCGCGTTGAATCGGATCGCCGACAGCGGCGCCCGGTCCGCCGCCCTTGCTTGGGCGCGACTCGTCGTGGCGCACAAAGCGCAGGAACCACCTTGCCAACAGCCCGCGCGGCCACGCGTGCGGCACCATCGAGGTTCGCGTCAGCGGCGGTGCCGTGACCAGGCGGTCGCGTCCGAGGGCATCGTGGGTCAGCGGCGGCGGGTGGACGGCTTCGCTGCCCGCGTATGCGAGCTCGAGGCGCTGGCGGATCGTTGCCAACGCCGGGTTGTCGAGATCGACGTCGCCGCCGGCGAGAGCCTCGTGCAGGCGCAGCATCTTGGCGCGAACGGAATCGGCGACCGTTCCGACATCGCCCGCGATGCGCCCCAGCAATGCAGTGCGCTGCTCGGGCGCGAGCGGGAGTCGATCCAGATAGCGGATGCAGGCCTCGGCGGCGTCGTCGGCGCCGGCTACTCGGGAGGAAGGATGTAGCTCCACGTTTCCGACACCGCATTGTTCCCGCCGCGCAGATAAGCGCGCAGTTCGACCGGCTTGTTCGTATCGCGCCGTTTGACGCGAAGCGCCAGGCGCCAGCCGCTCGTTGCATCGTTGCGGTGGCCGATCAGCTCGACGACTTCGCCGTTGGCGTCCGTCGAGGCGATGCCCTCGATCTTGGCATCGGCCGCCAGCTTGCGCAGCGCAGGTCCGTCGAAATCGATGACAAAGCCGATGCTGCCGTCGTCGTTGCGGACGTAGCCGCGACCTCGCCGCGTTTGAGTCACCCACGAAGTAGGCGGGCGTACCCAGGCGTCCTTCTGCCACAGAATGCGGTATTCGATGTTGTACGGCTGCTGCGGCGCCGGGGTCCTGTCGGGCACCCAGTAGGCGACGATGTTGTCGTTGGTCTCGTCGGGGCTGGGGATCTGAACCAGCTCGACCCTGCCGGTTCCCCACAATCCCTTGGGCTCGATCCATGCGCTGGGCCGGAGGTCGTAGCGCGCTTCCAGATCCTCGTAGTGCTCGAAGTCGCGGTCGCGCTGCATGATGCCGAATCCGGACGGGTTCGCCGTTGCGAACGACGTTATCAGCAGACGTTTCGGATTGACCAGCGGCCGCCAGATCCATTCCCCGGTCCCCGAGGCGACTGACAGACCGTCCGAGTCGTGGACTTCGGGGCGGTAGTCGTCGCGGGCAGAATGCTGGTTCTCGCCGAAGAAATACATCGTCGTCAGCGGCGCGAGGCCCGGTTTGGTGACGAACTCGCGCAGAAACAGCCGGGCCTTCACGTCGACCGCGGTATCGACGCCGGGCTTGACGACAAAGCTGTAGGCGCCCGCCATGCGCCGGGAGTCGAGCAGCGCGAAAATCGTAAGCTCGGTCGCACCCGGCGACGGCCGCCGGACCCAGAACTCGACGAATTGCGGAAACTCCTCACCCGAGCCGAGCGCCGTGTCGACCGCGAGGCCGCGGGCCGACAATCCATAGCGCTGGCCTTTGCCGAGCGCCCGAAAATAACTGGCGCCGAGAAACACCAAGACCTCGTCCTTGTACTTGGGCGAGTTGATCGCGTAATGGACGCGGAATCCCGCGAAGCCGAGGTTGCGCATCTCCTTCGGATCGATGGCGTTGGCACCGTAGTCGAACAGTTCGGGATTGAACCGTACCTCGCGTACGACGTCGCCGACCAGCTCGTTGATCCTGACCGGATCCTTGAAGTTCTGACCTTCGTGGAAGAACGCGATCTCGAACGGCAGTCCCTCGGGGCGCCAGAGCGAGCGGTCCGGCTTGAATCGGATGTCGCGGAAATGATCGTAGTCCAGCTTGGCGAGAGCCTCCGGCAGCTTGTCGGTGCGCGGCTTGTACGAGGTCGCGGCGCGTTGCGCGGCGATTTTCGCGACGTCGTCGAACCCGAAGCCGGCAGCTGCCGGCGCCAGCAGCAGGGCGGCTGCAAACAGCGCGGCAAACGACAGGCCCCGACGCCTGCCTTCGCCCCGGCTTCCGATCGGCATCGGTCTGCCGGCTGTCATGCCCGTCTGCCCGGTCGCGAAAGGGTTGTCGGCGCCAGTGATGCCTCGTCGGGCATCGCGCGAGCGACCGGTAATCAAGGTCAGGTGCGCCGGTTCAAGTCCCGCGCGAGGCGGAAACCGGAAAACTGCCAGCGCGCGGCAGCAGGGAAAAAATTTCGGTAGGTCGCGCGGATGTGCGAACGCGGTGTGACGCAGGAGCCGCCGCGCAACACGTACTGGTTGCACATGAACTTTCCATTGTACTCGCCGATGGCGCCGGACGCCGGGCGAAACCCCGGATAAGGCGCGTAGTCGCTTTGCGTCCATTCCCAGACATCGCCGAACATCTGCGTCAGCGTGCCGGACGCGGCAGCCGACGGGCGCGGCAGCAGCATGCCGTCCTCAACGAAGCATCCGTCGACGTTAGCGCGCGCGGCCGCGAGCTCCCACTCCGATTCGGTCGGGAGCCGCGCGGCCGCCCAGCGCGCGTAGGCATCGGCCTCGAACAGGCTAACGTGGCATACGGGCGCGGCGGGGTCGATCGGGAGCGTCCCGCGCAAGGTGAACTGGCGCCATCCGCCGGCATCGAGTCGCCAGTAAAGCGGCGAGCCGATTCCGCCGGCATTGAGCCAGTCCCAGCCTTCCGATAGCCAGAGCTCCGGCCGCCGATACCCTCCGTCGCCGATGAACGCCAGGTAGTCGCCGTTGGACACCGGCCTGCTCGCCAGCGCGAACGGCGCGAGGAACTCTCGATGCCGGGGCATTTCATTGTCGAACGCGAATCCGGCGCCTTCGTGCCCGATCTCGGCCAAACCGCCGTCGAATTCGATCCACGCCGGCGCGGCCGGGTCGCTCGGGGCGCGGCCATCGGTGCCGGCGGGAGGAAGATAGGCGGGCTGCAGCGGGTTGCATGAAAACAGGTGCAGCACGTCGGTCAGGATCAGTTCCTGATGCTGCTGCTCGTGCTGCAGACCGAGCTCGATCAGATTCGCTAGCTCGGGCACGCCCGCATCGGGCCGCGCCAGCAGTCGCTCCATCGCTTCATCGACGTGCGCGCGATACGCGACGATGTCGCGGCGCGACGGACGCGAAATCAGACCGCGCCGCGGCCGCGGGTGCTTGTCGCCGACCGTGTTGTAGTAGGAATTGAAGAGGATACGGAACGACGGATCGTAGGCGCGATAGCCGGCAAGCGAAGCGTCGAGCAGAAAAGTCTCGAAAAACCAGCTGGGGTGCGCGAGATGCCATTTGACGGGGCTCGCGTCTGGCATCGACTGGATGGCGCAATCCTCGTCCGACAGGACGGCAGCCAGCCCCGCCGTGGCGGCCCGGACCTTGCGATACCGCTCCGGAAGCGAGGTTTCGTGCGCCATCGGCGCAGAGGGCGCAATCGTCCGTAGATGCGGTCGTTCGGTCATGGCAAGGTCCTTGGGCTGGCGGGCTCTACTACGATGCGGCTTCGGCGTCTGGAGTTCAGTCGACGACAATTTGCGGGACACCCGCGGTGATTTCGCCCACGACGGCGGCGCTTTCAAAGCCCTCGCGGTTGAACACCGCCAGGACTTGCTCGACGGCGGTCGGCGCGCATGCCACCAGCAGTCCGCCGGAGGTTTGCGGGTCGGTCAGCAAAGCCTGGGCGGCGGCGTCGCCGGCGCCGCGCCACGTAACCTCCGTGCCGTAGCCAGCCCAGTTGCGAGCCGATCCGCCGGTGACCATCCCGGCGCGAGCCAGCGCCAGCACGCCCGGAAGCAGCGGCACGCGGTCGACGGCAAGCCGTGCGCCGACGCCCGAGCCGCGGCAAATCTCAAGCAGATGCCCGAGCAAGCCGAAGCCGGTCACGTCGGTCAGGGCATGGACCCCGTCGATTCCCCCCAGCACGATACCGGGCGTGTTGAGCTGCGTCGCCTGAGCGACCATCGCCGCGTACTGCTCGTCGCCGAGTTGCTGCTTTTTTAGCGCGGCACCGCAGATGCCGATCCCCAGCGGCTTGCCGAGCACCAGGACGTCTCCCGGCATCGCGCCGACGTTGCGCTTGATCCTGGCCGGATCGACGGTCCCGATCGCGACCAGCCCGTAAATCGGCTCGACCGAATCGATCGAATGTCCGCCCGCCAAAGGAATTCCTGCCCTGGCGCAGGTGGCCTCGCCGCCGGCGAGGATGGCGCGGATGGCCGCGAGCGGCAGCCGGTCGAGCGGCATGGCGACCAGCGCAAGCGCAAACAGAGGCGTCGCCCCCATCGCATAGATGTCCGACAGCGCGTTGGTCGCGGCGATTGCGCCGAAGGCGAACGGATCGTCGACGATGGGCGTGAAAAAATCGGTCGTGGCGACGATCGCCTGGCGGTCGTTCAGCCGGTAGACGGCGGCATCGTCCGACGTTTCAATGCCGACCAGCAGCTCCTTCGGCAACAAGCCCGGCGACGATTTGGCGATCAGCTCCCGCAGGACGCCCGGGGCGATCTTGCAGCCGCAACCACCGCCATGAGTGAATTCGGTCAGGCGGGTCGGCGGAAGAGCGGTGGTGTCCATCCTGTCGTATGTCTTTGACAATCCGTGCCATACATCTCTCGCCGACATTCTAATCGAACGCCCGCTGGGTGCCGCGCCCGAGCTGCAAGCGGCATTTCAGACCCGAGTCGGCGTCAGAACTATCGGGATATGCGACAGTCGAAGCGGCCGCGGACGGCATTCGTCGGCCGGAAGCTTGGTCTCGTCGGGCCGAATCGGCCTGCCCCTTCGCTGGCGGCAGGCATTCCGCTATCCTACGACGGCCGATCGACGACGGTCGGGTGTTGCTGCAGCAAACGCAGGCCGGCAAGGTTTCAGCTGAGAGGAGTGTATCGACAGTGCGGAAGCGGGACATCGAATAGTGCGCAAAGATGTGCCGATGTCGGTCGGGCGCTGGGCCCGCCTGATCGCGACGATAGCGATGGTGGGCGCGGTCGTGACGATGGTTCACGGCAGCGAAGCGCCGAAATTCGGATTCGACGCACTGGGTTTGCGCAAGGCCAGTCCCGTCGTCGACCCCTTTCTGATCGACCTGCAGGAGCGGACCTTCCGCTTTTTCTGGGACACCGCCAATCCGAAGAACGGCTTGGTGCCGGATCGCTATCCGACGCCCTCATTCTCCAGTGTCGCCGCCGTCGGTTTTGCGCTGACCGCCTACCCGGTCGGTGTGGAGCGCGGCTATGTCACCCGCAAGGCGGCGCGCCAGCGGGTGCTCGCGACCCTTCGCTTCTTCAAGAATGCCCCGCAAAGCGCGCATGCGCGCGGAGTCGCCGGGTACAAGGGCTTCTACTACCATTTCCTGGACATGAAGACCGGTGAGCGCTTCGCCGACAGCGAACTTTCCACGGTCGACACAGCCATCCTGATGGCCGGCGCCTTGTTCTGCCAATCGTACTTCGATGGCTCGGACGCGGACGAAGTGGAAATACGGGCGCTGGTCGATGAGATCTACCGGCGCGTCGATTGGAAATGGGCGCAGCCGCGGCCTCCTGCGATCAGTCTGGGCTGGTCGCCCGAAGATGGATTCCTCGAGTACGACTGGCGCGGCTACAACGAGGCGATGCTGGTCTACCTGTTGGCGCTCGCTTCGCCGACGCACCCGGTCGGACCCGAGGCCTGGACCGAGTGGACCAGCACCTACGACCAGTCATGGGGCAAGCACTTTGGACAGGAATACCTGGGATTCGCCCCGCTGTTCGGCCATCAGTACACGCACGTCTGGCTGGATTTCCGCGACGTTCAGGACGCCTATATGCGGCGGCGCGGCCTCGACTACTTCCAGAACACGCGCCGCGCGATCTACGCGCAGCAGGCGTATGCGGTCGCCAATCCATCGCAATGCAAGGATTACGGCGCGATGATCTGGGGATTGACCGCGAGCGATGGGCCGGCGGACATGGAGCTCGAGGTCGCCGGCGTCATGCGGCTTTATCGGAGCTATGCCGCGCGCGGCATCGGCGGCGGCGCGGGCACGCACGACGATTGCACCTTGGCGCCGACCGCGGCGGTGGCATCGCTGCCGTTCGCACCGGAACTTGCGATCCCCGCCGTGCTCGAAATGAACAAGCGCTTCGGCAACTATATCTATGCGAAGTACGGTTTCCTCGACGCTTTCAATCTGAACTTCGATTTCGACGGACCGCTGGCGCATGGCCGCTGCATTCCCGGATTCGGCTGGGTCGATGGTGACTACCTGGGCATCGACCAGGGGGCGATCTTCACGATGATCGAGAATTACCGCAGCGATATGATCTGGCGGGTGATGCACACCAATCCTTACGTCCGGACCGGCTTGCAGCGCGCCGGCTTCTCCGGCGGCTGGCTCACCGCGTCGCGATGAATTGCCCGGGCACGCGCGCGCGATGGCGCGCGGCGGTGCTCTTTTTCGCCTTCGCCGCGGTATCGCTGGCGACGTCCTGCAGCTCGCCTCCCGCCGGGGAAACGGTGTTGAAGTTCTGGGCGATGGGGCGTGAGGGCGAGGTCGTCGTCCAGCTGCTGCCGGAGTTCGAGCGCGCGCATCCGGGAGTCCGCGTCGATGTCCAGCAGCTGCCGTGGACCGCGGCGCATGAAAAGCTCCTCACCGCATTTGCTGGCGATTCGACACCGGATATCTGCCAGCTGGGAAATACCTGGATTCCCGAATTCGTGGCGCTGGGCGCCATCGCTCCGCTCGACCGGTACGTCGCCGATTCGCCGGTAGTCGATCGCGCCGACTATTTCAGCGGCATCTGGGAGACCAACATTATTGGCGGCGCGCTGTATGGCGTGCCGTGGTATGTCGACACGCGGTTACTGTTCTACCGGCGCGATTTGCTCGCCCGGGCCGGGTACGCGTCGCCGCCGGCATCGTGGCCGGAATGGACGCGGATGATGGCCGCCGTCACGCAGGGTGCCGGGCCCGATCGTTACGCGATCCTGCTGCCGCTGAACGAATTCGAGCCGCTGCTGGCACTGGCGCTGCAGCAGGACGAGCCGCTGCTGCGCGATGATGGGCGTTGGGGCAATTTCGACAGCGCCGGATTTCGCCGCGCGCTGCAATTCTATGTCGATGCGTTCCGCGCCGGTTTCGCACCGGCCTCGACCGGCGTCGATGTCTCGAACGTATGGAACGAGTTCGGGCGCGGCTATTTCGCGTTCTACATTTCGGGCCCCTGGAACATCGCCGAGTTCAAGCGGCGCCTGCCGCCGAGCGTGCAAGGCCAATGGGCAACGGCGCCATTGCCCGGCCCGAACGCCCCGGGCGCGTCGATCGCGGGCGGGTCGAGCCTGGTCGTGTTCCGCGCATCAAAGGCGAAGGCCGCGGCGTGGCAGCTGATCGAATACCTTGCCCGGCCCGACGTTCAGCGCCGGTTCCATGAGCTTACCGGCGATCTGCCGCCGCGCCGCGAGGCATGGCGCGGCACGCCGCTTGCTGACGACGTCTACGCGCGTGCGTTCCGCGACCAACTGGAGCGCGTGAAGCCCACGCCCAAAGTCGCCGAGTGGGAGCGCATCGCCAACCAGATGAGGCTGGTTGCCGAGCGCGCAGTGTCCGGTCAGCTGTCGGTCGACCAGGCGGCGAAGGAACTCGATGCGCGCGCCAACGATATTCTCGAGAAGCGGCGCTGGATGCTCGCGCGCGGGGAACCGCATTGAGATTCGATCGCGCCGCGTGGTGGTTCGTCGCGCCGGCTTTGCTGGTCATCGCCGTATTCTTTTTCTTTCCGATCGTTGCCGCGTTTCTGATCAGCTTGACCGATTTCGACATTTACGCGCTGGCCGATCTGGCCAATCTGCGTTTCGTCGGCTTCGGCAACTACCTGAAGCTTCTGCAGACCCCGCTATTCTGGCAGGCGCTGGGCAACACGCTGTACTTCGTCGCCGTCGGCGTGCCCTTGTCGATCGGCGCGTCGCTCGGCGCCGCGCTGCTGCTGCATTCGCGGCTCGCGCGATTCAAGCCGTTTTTTCGCACCGCGCTGTTCGCGCCGGTGGTCACGACGCTGGTAGCCGTCGCCGTCATCTGGCGGTATCTGTTCAATACCCGTTATGGCTTGCTCAACTACGCGCTAGGCGGGCTAGGCATCGAACCGATCGATTGGCTCGGCGATCCGCACTGGGCAATGCCGGCGATCATTCTTTTCGCCGTATGGAAGAATTTCGGCTACAACATGATCATCTTTCTGGCCGGACTGCAGAGCATTCCGGAGGAGCTTTACGAGGCGGCGCGGATCGACGGCGCCTCGGTATGGCGACAGTTCGCTTCCGTCACGCTGCCGATGATCTCGCCGGTCGTAATGCTGGTCGGCATCCTGACGATAGCCGGCTATTTCCAGCTGTTCGCCGAGCCCTATGTGATGACGCAGGGCGGACCGCTTCAGAGCACGGTCAGCGTGCTCTATTTCATGTACGAAGAGGGATTCAAGTGGTGGAACCTGGGTTCCGCCTCGGCGGTCGCGTTCGTCCTCTTTCTGTTGATCTTTGCCGTGACCGCGTTGCAGCTTCGCGGGAAAAGATGGATCGGCGAGTAGCGCGCCGCGTTCAGGCGCCGCTGGTGAACGGCTTGTTGCTGGCCGCCGCGGCGCTCACTCTGTTCCCGCTGCTATGGATGGTCTCCGTATCGATGATGTCTCCGGGCGAAGCCAGCAGCTATCCGCCGCCGCTCGTTCCACAACGCGCGACGCTGGACAACTATCGCGAGCTTTTTGGCCGTGCCGGCGTCGGGCGCTATCTGCTCAACAGCGTTTTTCTCGCGACCGCGGTAACCACAATATCGCTGGTATTCAACGTGGCGGCCGGCTATGCATTCGCCAAGCTTCGCTTTGCCGGACGGGACCGGATCTTCAAGCTGCTGCTCGGTGCGCTGGTCATCCCCGCCCAGGTTGCGATGGTGCCGCTCTTCCTGCTGCTCAAGCAGCTCGGGCTGGTCAATAGCTACGGCGGCGTCATCGTTCCCGCGATGGCGGGGATATTCGGTATTTTTCTGGTGCGGCAGTACGCGCTGTCGATCCCCGACGAGCTCCTCGAAGCGGCGCGCATCGACGGCGCCAGCGAGTTTCGCATCTTCGGCGCTATCGTCGTGCCGGCCCTCAAACCGATCATCGTCACCCTGGCGGTGTTCACGCTGCTCGGAACCTGGAACGATTTCATGTGGCCGTTGATCGTACTCACAGACAAGGACCTCTATACATTGCCCGTCGCGCTGGCCAGCCTTTCGCGCGAGCACGTGCAGGATAACGAGCTGATGATGGCAGGCTCGGTATTGACGACGCTACCGGTGCTGCTGGTGTTCCTTACCTTGCAGCGCTACTACATGCAAGGATTGCTGGCGGGAAGCGTCAAGGGGTGAAATCGCTCGTTGACCGTGGCCCGCGCCGGCGCGCCTTGCCTGCTATGGCAGCTATCGCGCTCGCCGCCGCGCTCGGGGTCGGGGCAGCGCCGCTGGCCGCGCAAACGCCTGAAGCGCCGCCTCGGCTGCTTGACGATTTCGCCGACCTTTCGCCCTGGCATGCCGGCGCGTCCGACGGCGTGCGGGCGTCGATCCATGCCGCCGACGGCATCGACGGCCCCGCGCTGCAGCTCGATTTCGTTCTCGCCGGCACCGCGGGCTACGCGCTTGCCGACCGCGCCCTGCCGCTCGACCTGCCCGCCAATTACGAGATCTCGTTTTACGTGCGCGCCGATGCGCCAGTCAACAATTTCCAGTTCAAGCTGACTGACGCGGCCGGCGACAACGTCTGGTGGTTCAATCGCCCGAATTTCACGTTTCCCGACGAATGGCGAGAGATCAGGATCCGCAAGCGCCAGATCGAATTCGCCTGGGGTCCGACGGCCGATCGCACGCTCAGGCATGCGGCACGCGTGGAGTTTGTCGTCGCCGCGGGACGCGGCGGCGGCGCGGGGTCGGTGCGGTTCAGCCGGCTCGCAGTGCGCGAACTCCCGCCGGTGCCGGCGATCTGGCCGATGCCTGCCGTGCGTGCCTCGTCCGACCGGCCCGGCGCCGATCCGGCGTTGGCGGTCGACGACCAATTGGGGACCGCGTGGCGCAGCGATCCGGGAGGCGGGCCCGAGCAAAGCCTCACGCTCGATTTCGGGCAGCGGCGCGAATTCGGCGGCATCGTCCTGCATTGGCTGGACAGGGAATTCGCGTCGCGCTACGCGATTCAGGCTTCCGATGACGGCGCGCAATGGCGGACGCTGCGCAGCGTCAGCGACGGAACCGGAGGCAACGATGCCCTGGCGCTGCCCGAAGCCGAGAGCCGTTACTTGCGGCTGTTGCTGCAGGATGGCCCCGCCCGGGCATACGGTATCTCCGAAGTGGAGATCAAGGACCCGGATTTCGGCGAATCGGCCAACGCGTTCATCGAAGTGGTCGCACGCAACTCGCCGCGCGGCTATTTCCCGCGTGGCTTCTCCGGCGAGCAGGCTTATTGGACGCTGGTCGGCGTCGACGGCGGCAGCGACAGCGCGCTGTTGTCGACCGACGGCGCGCTGGAGGCCGGGCAGGGGGGATTCTCGATCGAGCCGTTCGTCGTCGCCGGCGGCAAGCTGACAACCTGGGCAGAGACCGATCCGCAGCAGTTCCTGGCCGACGGATACTTGCCGATGCCGGGCGTGCGATGGCGGCAGCCGCAATGGCAACTCAGCGTGTCGTCGTTCGCATCGGGAACGCAACAATCGCCGCAAATCGTCGCCCGGTACGAAATCACCAATATGACCGGACACCGCCTTCCGCTGGACCTCGTCCTCGCCTTCCGGCCCTTCCAGGTCAATCCACCGTCGCAATTCCTCAATACCGTCGGCGGAGTCAGCGCGATTCGCGACATCGTCTGGGACGGAACGGCGTTCGTCGTCAACGACCAGCGCAGGGTCTACGCGCTGCAGCGGCCCGACAAGATCGGCGCGTTCGCGTCCGACCCCGCGGCGCTGCCGAAGCTGCTGGCGCGCTCGGCCTGGCACGAGGCGAATCGCGCGCACGACGCTTTCGGCTATGCCTCCGGCGCTCTCGGCTACAAGCTCGACCTTCCGCCGCATGGCAGCCGCACGATCGATCTGGTCGTTTCCTTGTCCGGCAGTGGGGCGCGTCCCGATCTGCGCCGCATCTCGAAAGAGGGCTGGGCAGCGCGCGAGCAGCGTGCCGCCGCGGCGTCATGGCGCGAAAAACTCAACAGGGTTTCGCTCAAGGTTCCCCCGGTCGCGCAACCGCTGGTCGACGCGCTGCGCACCTCGGTGGCTCACATCCTGATGACGCGCGATGGCCCGATGCTGCGTCCCGGAACGAGATCTTACGCACGTTCCTGGATACGCGACGGCGCGATGATATCGGAGTCGCTGCTGCGGCTGGGTGACGCGGGTGTCGCCGCCGAGTATCTGCGCTGGTACGCGCCGCATCAATTTGCCAGCGGCAAGATCCCGTGCTGTGTCGACCGGCGCGGCGCCGATCCGGTGCCGGAAAACGACAGCGCCGGCGAATTCATCTTTCTCGCGGCCGAGATCCATCGCTATACGCACGATCGCGCGCTGCTCGGAGCGACGTGGCCGCACGTCCACGCTGCCGCGCGCTACCTCGACGCCTTGCGGCGCTCCGAGCGCGTCGATACCAATCTCGCGCCAGACCGGCGCAGCTTCTACGGGCTGCTGCCCGCATCGATCAGCCACGAGGGGTATTCGGAAAAACCGATGCATTCGTATTGGGACGACTTCTGGGCATTGAAGGGATACAGCGGCGCGATCGATATCGCCACGGCGCTTGGCCACGACGCCGAAGCGGACCGTCTGCGCGGAGATCGCGATACCTTTCGCCATGACCTGACAAACTCGCTGTACGCCGCCGTCGCCGCGCGCGGCGTCGCATACATTCCTGGCGCGGCCGAGCTCGGTGATTTCGATCCGACATCGACCGCCATTGCCTTCGCGCCTCGAGGCGACATGGGCGTGCTGCCGCCCGACCTGGTGCGAGCCAGTTACGAACGCTACTGGCGAGAGTTCACCGACCGCCGCGACGGCAAGACGTCCTGGGACGTGTACACGCCTTACGAGCTGCGCGTCGTCGGGACCTTGGTGCGCCTGGGCTGGCGAGACCGCGCGCAGGCGCTGCTCGCGTTCTTTCTCGCCGACAGGCGCCCGCTGGCGTGGAACCAGTGGCCCGAAGTCGTCGGGCGCGACCCGCGTCAGCCGCGGTTCATAGGCGACATGCCGCACGCCTGGGTCGCGTCCGATTTCATTCGCGCGACGCTGGATCTGTTCGCGTACGAGCGCGACGCCGACCGCGCCATCGTACTCGCCGCAGGCGTGGCGCCGGATTGGCTCGACGATGGCGGCGTCGCGGTGCACGACCTGCGCACACCTTACGGACGCTTGAGCTATACGCTGCGCCGTGACGGCGATCGGCTGACATTGCGCCTGGCGCCAGGGAGCGGAATGCCGCCCGGCGGCTTTATCTTCGTCTGGCCGGGCGACACGCCGCCGCGGTCGGCGAGCATCAATGGAAAACCGGCGAGTTTTTCCGGTGCAGAATTGCGCGTCGGCACGGTACCCGCTAGCGTGCTGATCGACGGACGATGACCCCCAACAAGAAAACGGAACGGACATGAGCAGACGAATCGAATTTCCGGTCGACTTTCTCTGGGGCGGCGCCACTTCCGCCTACCAGGTCGAAGGCTCGCCGCTTGCCGACGGCGCCGGCCCGAGCATATGGCAGCGCTTCTGCCATACGCCGAACATGGTCCGCGACGGCGACACCGGCGATATCGCGTGCGATCACTATCGGCGCTATCGGGAAGACGTCGCCTTGATGCGCGAGCTCGGTTTCAACGCGTATCGCTTCAGCGTTTCGTGGAGTCGCGTGCTGCCCAGCGGCCGGGGACCGGTCAACGCGGCGGGCCTCGACTTTTACGAGCGGCTGGTCGATGCACTGCTGCAGCAGGGCATCGAGCCGATGGTGACGCTGTTTCACTGGGACCTGCCGGCCGCGCTCGACGACCTCGGCGGCTGGCTCAATCCCAACATCGCCGGATGGTTTGCCGACTATGCGTCGGTGCTCTTTCGCCGGCTCGACGGCCGGGTCAAGCTCTGGGCGACGTTGAATGAGCCGTGGGTCGTCACCGACGGCGGCTACCTACACGGGGCCCTCGCGCCCGGGCATCGCAACCGCTTCGAGGCGCCGATCGCGGCGCATCAGCTGATGCGCGCGCATGGTGCCGCGGTCAAGGCATATCGCGCCGAAGGCAAGCATCGGGTCGGCGTCGTCGTCAATCTGGAGCCCAAGTATGCGGCGTCGGATGACGCGGCCGATCGTGCCGCTACCGCTCGCGCCGATGCCTACATGAACCGGCAATTCCTCGATCCGATGCTGCTCGGCCGATATCCGGAAGAGCTCGCCGAGATTTTCGGCGAGGCCTGGCCGAGCTGGCCCGCAGAGGATCTCGAGCTGATCAAACAGCCGCTCGATTTCGTCGGCATCAATTACTACACGCGCAACGTCACGCGCTTCGACCGCGACGCCTGGCCACTGCGCGCCGCGCCGGTGCGGCAGAAGCAGGCCACCTACACCGAAACCGGCTGGGAGGTCTTCCCGCAGGGTATGACCGACATTCTGGTCTGGGTCAAGCAGCGTTACGGAAATCCTCCGCTATACGTGACCGAGAACGGCGCGGCGTTTTTCGACCCGCCGACTGCCCAGGACGACCGTGTCGACGACCCGCTGCGCGTCGATTACATGCGCAAGCATGTCGCCGCGATGCACGCGGCGATCGAGGCGGGCGTCGATTTGCGCGGGTACTTCGCGTGGTCGCTGCTCGACAATTTCGAATGGTCGCTCGGCTACTCGAAGCGTTTCGGCATCGTGCACGTCGATTTCGAGACCCAGAAGCGCACGCCCAAGAACAGCGCGCGGCTCTATTCCAGCATCATCGCCAGCAACGGGGCGATCCTGAACGAATCCTGAGTCTCGCCGAGCAAGTCCGCGCTATGATGACGCGTTCGCATCACCATGATCCTGAAAACAAGAGCGCTTCGATGCCACTGTCCGCTGAAACCCGAGAGCACCTCAAGCGCGCGAGCACCGCTACGCTGACGACCCAGTTGTTCAAGCGGGGATTGCGCAACGTATTCATCCAGGGCGTGCGCAGGATGAGTGCCGCGTCGGACAATCTGGTCGGAGAAGCCTTCACGCTGCGCTATATTCCCGCCCGCGAGGACCTCGACCAGATAGGCGTATTTGAAAATCCCGAGCACCCGCAACGCAAGGCGATCGAATCGGTTCCTCCCGGCCAGGTGCTGGTGATGGATTGCCGAGGCGAGACTCGCGCCGCATCGGGAGGGCATATCCTCCTGACCCGCCTAAAGGTGCGCGGGGCCGCCGGGCTCGTCACCGACGGATGCCTGCGCGACAGCGAAGCGATCGCGGTGATGGACTATTCCGTCTACGGCGCAGGAGGGAGCGCGCCGTTGAATCTGGTATGTCATCACGCCGTCGATACCAATGTACCGATCGGATGCGGCGGTGTCGCGGTGTTTCCAGGCGACGCGATCGTCGGCGACGGCGAAGGCGTCGTCGTGATTCCGCAGGCTATCGCCGCGGAGGTGGCCCGGGACGCATACGAGCAGGAAATCATGGAAGAATTCGTGCTGGGCGAGATCGAGCAGGGTCGCGCCTTGCCGGGCACGTATCCGCCGAATGCCGAGACGCTCGCCCGCTATCAGCAATGGCGCGCGCGGCGGGACGGCAAGTAGATCGCGCGGCATCCGAAAGAGCAATTTCGAGGGGAGCATCTGATGGGACGATGGTTGCAATCGATTATCGGTGCCGGCCTTGTTGCCCTCGCCATTGCGGCGCCGGCGACCGCCGAAGTCTCCGAACTGCGCATCACCAAGCAGCCCAGCATCATCTACCTTCCGCTGGTCGTCATGGAACAGAACAAGCTGCTGGAAAAGCACGCGAAAGCGGCAGGGCTGGGCGACCTGAAGGTTTCGTGGATCACCTTCAACAGCGGCGGCACCTCGACCGATGCCCTGCTTTCGGGCAGCGTCGATTTAGTGACCAGTGGCGTGTCCAACCTCTTGCTTCTATGGGAGCGCACCAAGGGAGAGGTCAACGGTGTCACCAGCGTCGGAGGGCTTCCGATGTTGTTGGTGACTCGCGACCCTGCGGTGAAGACGCTGAAGGACTTTACCGAAAAGGACAAAATCGCGGTGCCGACGATCAAGGTCTCGAGCCAGGCGATGGTGCTCAAGATGGCGATGGAGAAGATGTACGGCGAGGGCGCTCGCGACAAGCTCGACGCGATGACCGTGCAGCTGGGCCATCCCGACGCGATGATCGCCGTCGTCGGGGGAACCAGCGAGGTTAACAGTCATTTTTCGGCGCCCCCGTATCAGTTCACTGAGCTCAGGACGCCTGGCGTGCATCTGGTGCTCGACTCGAGCGATGTCTTCGGTGGCCCGGCGAGCAATGCCGTCGTTTTCGGCACCCGGAAGTTCTACGATGCGAATCCCAAGACGATCGCCGCATTCATAGCAGGGCTGGAGGAGGCGAACGCGCTTATTGCTCGCGACCCGTCTCTCGCCGCGAAGATCTACCTCGATGCGACGCACGAGAAGTACTCGGTGGACGAAGTCGTCGCCATGATCAAGGCACCGAACGTCGTCTATTCGACGACGCCGAACGCAACGATGGTGTTCGCCAACTTCATGTTCAAGACGGGGCTGATCAAGACCCGCCCGGGGACCTGGAAGGAGTTTTTCTTCCCGGTAGTGCACAACCTGCCCGGCACATGACCCGCAGCGGCGCACGCGTTTGAATTGACGCGGGATCCCGCTGCCGTCGGCGCTGGGCCGTTGTTTACAGGCCACATGAAA
>DATBBM010000070.1:0-9599 GCA_036270955.1 Casimicrobiaceae bacterium
GGTCAGCGGCAGGACTGCGCCGAATGCCTTCGCCGTGTTGACCGCGTCCTGTCCCTGCATCGCATCGACGACGAACAGCGTCTCGGCCGGCTTCAGCGCGGCGTGCAACGCCGCGATCTCGCGCATCATCGCGTCGTCGATCGCGAGCCGACCCGCGGTGTCGACGATCACGACTTCGTGATAGTGCCGCCGCCCCCAGTCGACGGCAGCCAGCGCGATCGCCACCGGATCCTGGTCGGTCGACGACGGGAAAAAATCGACGCCGACCTGGCCGGCGAGCGTTTCGAGCTGCGCGATCGCCGCCGGCCGGTAGACGTCGCAGCTCACCAGCAGCACCTTCTTGCGCATGTCCTGCCGCAACAGGCGCGCGAGCTTTCCCGCGCTGGTCGTCTTGCCGGAGCCCTGCAGTCCGGCGAGCAGGATCACCGCCGGCGGGACGACGGCGAGATCGAGCGGCGCCGTCGGACCGCCGATCAGCCGCGTGAGCTCGCGCTGGACGATGCCGACGAACGCCTGCCCGGGTGTCAGCGATCCGGCGACGTCGCTGCCGATCGCTTTTTCGCGAACGATCGCGATGAAATCGCGAACGACCGGAAGCGCGACGTCGGCCTCGAGCAGCGCCATCCTGACTTCGCGCAGCGCTTCGTGGATGTTGGCGTCGGTGAGCCGCGCTTCACCGCGCAGCGTCTTGGCGACGCGGCCGAGCCGCTGGGTCAGATTGTCGAGCATTGTCGATCGATTCGCGTCGCTAACGCGCGGCCGAAAAGCGGCGCGGGCTTGGTGTACACTCGAAAAAAACAAGCATGATTTTACTCTACCCGGCGGTCGTCGCCGCCTACCTCGCCGCCACCTGGCTCGAATGGCGGCAACTCGCGCAAGCGCCGGAGCACGCATCGCCCGCGACGGCGACCGCGCGATGGCTGCCCGCGCTCGCGCTCGCCGGGCACGCCGTGCTCGTTTCGAACGTCGTGTTCGCCGGCGGCGGCATCGACTTGAGCCTGGCCAATGCGCTGTCCGCGGTTGCCGGCCTGATCGCGCTGTTCGCATGGCTCGGCTCGCGCGCCGGCACGCTGCCCGGCGTCGCCGTCATCGCGCTGCCGGTCGCAGCGGTCGCCGCGCTGTTGCCGCTGCTGTTCGCCAATCCGCACCGGATGTCGCTCTCCGACGAACCGTGGGCGGCCTTGCACATCGCGGTGGCGCTGACCGGGTACGCGATGCTGATCGTCGCCGGATTGCAGGCATTGTTGCTGATGGGCTTTCAGCGGCGGCTGCATCGAGGCCTCTCCGCGCCCGGCGCGGCGGCGATGCCGCCGCTGTTGACGCTCGAGCGATTCCTGTTTCGGCTGGTGACCGCCGGCTATGCGCTGCTGACGCTGACCCTGCTGAGCGGCATCGTTTTTTCCGAGGAATTGTTCGGCAAGCCGCTGACCTTCACGCACAAGATCGTGTTCTCGGTGCTCGGCTGGCTGGTGTTCGGGGCACTGCTGGTCGGGCGCTACCGCTACGGCTGGCGCGGAAAAGTCGCATTGCGCTGGATCCTCGCCGGCAGCGTGCTGTTGCTGCTCGGCTATATCGGCAGCAAGTTCGTGTTCGAGGCGATCCTCCACCGCTGAGAGCGCCGTCGCCTTGACAGCGCCCCCGGCGCGCCAAATACTGGCCTCCATCCTTTCAGGGCGCGCGCTGCTTGGACGACATTTCGCTGTCGACGCTGGTCATCTCGCTGGTCGCGCTGCTTGCAGTTTCGGGCTTTTTCTCCATCGCCGAGACGGCGATGATGGCCGTCAACCGGCATCGGCTGCGTCTAAGAGCCAAGCACGGCGAGCGCGGCGCCAAAGTCGCGCTGGGGCTTCTTGCCCGCACCGACAAGCTGCTCGGCGTCATTCTCCTGGGCAATACGCTGGTCAACGCCATCGCGACCACGCTGACCGCGGTGATCACGACGCGCCTGTTCGGACAGAGCGAGGCATCGCTGATGGTCGGCGGCGTGGCGATCGCGCTCGCGATCCTGATCTTTTCGGAGATCACGCCGAAGGTCGTCGGCGCCGCGTATGCCGATCGCATCGCCCCACCGGTCGGTTTTCTGCTCGCGCCGATGCTGCGTCTGTCGTACCCGATCGTGTGGTTCGTCAACCTGTTCGTGCAGGGCCTTTTGATACTGCTGAGGCTCAAGCCCCACGAAGAGGTCGAGGCGCGACTGTCGCAGGAGGAAGTGCGCAGCCTGGTGCTCGAAGGCCATTTCTTCCGCGGCAAGCATCGCGCGATGCTCGCCAACCTGTTCGATCTGGCATCCGTTTCCGTCGACGATGTGATGACTCCGCGCAACCAGATTGAAGCGATCGATCTGACCGAGAAGCCCGCGCTGCTCGCGCAGCAGCTGGCGACCAGCTATCACACGATGCTTCCGGTCTACGAGGACGCGCTGGACAATATCGTCGGGCTGTTGCACCTGAAGCAGGTGCTGCGCCTTCGGCAGGCCGACGAAATCGACGCCGAGCAGTTGCGGGGGATCCTGCGCGCCCCCTATTTCATTCCGGCCGGAACGCCATTGCTGACGCAGCTCCACCAGTTCCAGGTCGACCGCCAGCGCCTCGGACTTGTAGTGGACGAATATGGCGAGCTCAAAGGCTTGGTGTCGATCGAGGACATCCTGGAGGAGATCGTCGGCGAGTTCACGACCCAGGGCCCGGCCGGGTCGGACGTGTTTCGCCGCGAGCCCGACGGCAGCGTCATCGTCGACGGCATGGCGCCGCTACGGATGCTCAACCGCAAGCTCGGCACCGAGTTTCCGCTCGAGGGCCCAAAGACGCTCAACGGCCTGATCGTCGAATATCTGGGCGAAATCCCGGACTCGGGCATCAGTTTCCGCCTTGCCGGCCAGGGGGTCGAAGTCCTGCAGGTCCAGGATCGCGCGGTCAAGGTCGTCAAGCTCCTGCCTCCGGTCGGGCGTGCCCCGGCGCCGCCTTTACAAACCACCGGGGAGCAGGCATCATCGTTAAGTTAACTTATATGCCTCTGGAATAAAGGGTTTCGGGTGATTTCCCGCCCTGGCCCGCCCATCGATAATGGCAACGCAAGCAGCAACCCGCAACATCAGCGGCCTGGCCCGAGCGATGGTCCAGCAGGGCCTGTTGTCCGAATTCGACGCCGACGCGCTGCAAACCCAGGCAAAAGCGTCCAATCTCGGCTTTGTCGAACAGGTCGTTGTCAGCAAGCGGATGAGCGCGTCGCAGGTCGCGCTTTTCGCATCGCGCGCGTTCGGCGCCCCGCTGTTCGATTTGACCGGCTTCGATCTCGACCAGGTCAACAAGGAGCTGGTCGATCCGAAGATGGCGGCGACGCGCCGGATTCTGCCGTTGCAAAAGCGCGGCAACCGCCTGTTCGTCGCCGTCTCCGACCCGACCAATCTGCAGGCGCTCGACGAAGTTCGCTTCAAGACCAACCTTGTCCCCGACGTCGTCGTCGTCGAGGACGACAAGCTCGGCCAGACGATCGCCAAACTCGTCGAATCGATGGGCCAGACGCTGAAGGATCTGGTCAGCGCCGAAGACCTCGAAATCGAACTGAAGGACGGCGCTCCCGCGGCTGCCGACGAAGAAGCCAATCCCGACGTCGAGGACGCGCCGGTCGTCAAGTACATCCAGAAAATCCTGCTCGACGCGATCGGCGCCGGCGTGTCGGACATCCATTTCGAGCCGTACGAAAAGTTCTATCGTATTCGTTACCGGCTCGACGGGATCCTGAAGGAAGTCGCGCAGCCGCCGCTGGCTATCAAGGACAAGATGGCGTCCCGGATCAAGGTGATCTCGCGGCTCGACATTTCGGAAAAGCGCGTGCCGCAGGACGGTCGTATGAAGCTCAGCCTGTCCAAGAGCCGCGCGATCGACTTCCGGGTCAGCACGCTGCCGACCCTGTATGGCGAAAAGATCGTGCTGCGTATCCTTGACGCGGCGGGCGTCAAGCTCGGTATCGAGGCGCTCGGCTACGAGCCCGACCAGCAGCAGATCATCCTGGACGCCATCAAGCGTCCGTACGGGATGATTCTGGTGACCGGGCCGACCGGCAGCGGCAAGACCGTGTCGCTGTACACCTGCCTCAATATCCTGAACCAGCCTGGCGTGAATATTGCAACGGCCGAGGACCCGGCTGAAATCCAGCTGCCCGGAGTCAACCAGGTCAACATCAATGAAAAGGCCGGTCTCAATTTCGCCAACTCGCTGCGCGCCTTCCTGCGGCAGGATCCCGACATCATCATGGTCGGCGAAATCCGCGACCTGGAAACCGCCGACATCGCGATCAAGGCGGCGCAGACCGGTCACCTGGTGATGTCGACCCTGCACACCAACGACGCCCCGGCGACGCTGATGCGGCTGGCCAACATGGGCGTGCCGGCGTTCAATATCGCCTCGAGCGTCATCCTGATCACCGCCCAGCGGCTGGCGCGCAAGCTGTGCACGCAGTGCAAGAAGGTGGAGGAAATCCCGCCCGAAGCGTTGATCGAGGCCGGATTTTCCGAAGAGGAGATCGACGGGACGTGGCAGTGCTTCGGCCCGGTCGGATGCGATCATTGCTTCGGCACCGGCTACAAGGGCCGTGTCGGGATCTACGAAGTGATGCCGATCACCGACGACATGAGACAGATCATCATGCGCAACGGCAACGCGCTCGATATCGCCGAGCAGGCGAGGAAAGACGGCGTAAACAATCTGCGGCAGTCGGGACTCCTCAAGGTCAAGCAGGGCATGACCTCGCTCGAGGAGATCGAGGCCGTAACCAACGAATAGCGCACAACCGCGACGGGAATCATCATGGCGACCGCAACCGTACAACGCAGGGCCCAGATCAGGGACGTCAAGGAATACACCTACCTGTGGGAGGGCACCGATCGCAACAACCGCCAGGTGCGCGGCGAAATGCGCGCGGCATCCGAAACGGTCGTCACGACGACGCTGCGGCGCCAGGGCATACGGATCGCGAAGCTCCGCCGCCAGTCGTTCCGCGGCGGCCGGCGCGTCAGCGAAAAGGACATCACGTTCTTCACCCGCCAGCTGGCGACGATGCTCAAGGCGGGCGTCCCGCTGCTGCAGGCGTTCGAGATCGTCGCGCGCGGCCACAGCAACGCCCGCTTCGCTCGCCTGATGATGGACATCAAGGGCCGGGTCGAAGCCGGCTCGAGCCTTTCGCAGGCGTTCCGCGAATATCCGGCGCACTTCGATGCGCTGTACTGCAACCTGGTCCACGCCGGCGAGACCGCGGGCATGCTGGACGGCATTCTCGAGCGCCTGGCGACCTACAAGGAAAAGATCCTGGCGATCAAGAGCAAGATCAAGTCCGCCTTGTTCTACCCGGTTTCGGTCGTCGTCGTCGCGATCGTCGTCATCTGGGTCATCATGATCTGGGTCATTCCGGCGTTCAAGCAGGTGTTCACCAGCTTCGGCGCCAATCTGCCGGCGCCCACGTTGATCGTGATGGCCATCTCCGATTTCTTCGTCTCTTACTGGTGGCTGATGGCCGCGATCATAATCGGCGCGGTTTTCGGCTTCCTGTTCCTGCATCGCCGCTCGGCGGCGTTCCGCTATTTCCTCGACCGCATCTCGCTCAAGCTGCCGGTGATCGGCGCGATCCTGGAGAAGGCGACGATCGCGCGATGGACGCGCACCCTGGCGACGATGTTCGCCGCCGGCGTGCCGCTGGTCGAGTCGCTCGACGCCGTCGCCGGCGCCTCGGGCAACGCCGTCTACATCGCCGGCACTCGCAAAATCCAGACGCAGGTCAGCACGGGCACGAGCCTGACCAATGCGATGCACAACACGGGCCTGTTTCCGACGATGGTGCTGCAGATGACGCAGATCGGCGAAGAGTCGGGCTCGCTCGACGGCATGCTGTCCAAGGTCGCCGAGTTCTTCGAGCGCGAAGTCGACGATGCGGTCGCGGCGCTGTCGAGCCTGCTCGAGCCGATCATCATCGTTTTCCTGGGCGTCGTCATCGGCGGACTCGTCGTTGCGATGTACCTGCCGATATTCAAGCTCGGCGCCGTCGTCTGACGGGGGCCACGGGAAGCGAAACGCGATCATGCCGTCCGCCGGATGCGGCCACCGGCGGACGGCGACCGTTCGCGGACGGCAGCATCCCGCCCGCACCGTGTCAAACGCGCCGCCAACGATCATCCCGGCTTGCCGCGCGCGACCTTGACCGATGCCTCTCGCATTCGATAACGTCGCTCCCCTGGTGCTCGCCGCGGTCGTCGGACTGTGCGTCGGCAGCTTTCTGAACGTCGTCATCCACCGCCTGCCGAAAATGCTCGAGCGCGGCTGGCGCGAGCAATGCGCGGATCTCGCCGGCGAAGCCCCGGCCGAAGCGCCGGCCTACAACCTGGTCGTGCCGCGCTCGCAGTGCCCGTCGTGCGGCCACAAGATCGGCGCGCTGGAGAACATTCCGGTCGTCAGCTACCTCGTCCTGCGCGGACATTGCCGCGCCTGCCATGCGCCGATCTCGGCGCGCTATCCGATCGTCGAGCTGCTGGCCGCGTTCCTGGCGGTCACGGCGATTGTGCGCTTCGGCGCAACACCGGCAGCGCTGGCCGCCTGCGTGTTCCTGTGGATGCTGCTGGCGCTGACGCTGATCGACTTCGATACGCAATTGCTGCCCGACAACCTTACCCTGCCGCTGCTGTGGACCGGACTGCTGGCCAACGTCCTGGGCGCCGCGCCGATCGCCAATTTGCGCGACGCGGTGATCGGCGCGATCGCCGGCTACCTGACCTTGTGGCTCGTCTACTGGCTGTTCAAGCTGATCCGCGGCAAGGAGGGCATGGGGTATGGCGACTTCAAGCTGCTTGCCGCGCTGGGCGCCTGGCTCGGCTGGCAGATGCTGCCGCTGATCGTGCTGCTGTCGTCTGTCGTCGGCGCCGCGATCGGCATTTCGCTGGTCGTGTTCAAGGGACGCAATCACCAGACGCCGCTGGCGTTCGGGCCGTACCTGGCGATCGCCGGCGGGATCGCGCTTTTCTTCGGCCGGTCGCTGATCGCGATCTATCTGCCGTCATAGCAACACTTAAGGGACACTCGAGGACGCTCATGCCATTCGTCGTCGGATTGACCGGTGGCATCGGCAGCGGCAAATCCGCGGTGGCGAATGCGTTCGCCGCGCTCGGCGTCGAGATCGTCGATGCCGATCTGCTGGCGCATCGGCTGTCGGCGCGTGGGCAGCCCGGTTATGCGGCGATCCGCGCACAGTTTCCCGATGTCGAGTTGACACCCGACGGCGAGATCGACCGCGCGCAATTGCGCCAGCGTGTGTTCGCCGATCCCGAGGCGCGCGGGCGACTCGAAGCCGCGCTGCATCCGCTGATCGCCGCCGCGGCCAGGCGCGAGATGGCGGCGTGGCGCGGACCCTACGGCGTCACCGTCGTGCCGCTGTTGCTCGAGCGCGGCAAGCTCAAGTCGGCGGTCGACCGGATACTCGTCGTCGACTGCCCGGAAGACGCGCAGATCACGCGAGTCGTCGCGCGCAGCGGCATGACGCCGGCCGACGTGCGCGCGATCATGGCGACCCAATCGAGCCGCGACGCGCGGCTCGCCGCGGCCGACGACGTCATCGACAACGCCGGGCCGCCGGAGGCGATCGCGCCGCAGGTTGCCGGCCTCGACCGGCGCTACCGCGAGCTCGCCGCGTCGACAACGTCGCGCGCGATCGCACCATGATCCGATACGAGCACCCGCTGAACGAGCGCGTCCGCACGCTGATGCGGCTCGAAGGCCTGTATGCGCGCTCGCTGTTCTTCACCGGCGAGACCACGCCCGAGGCGCACCACGCCGCGCTGCTGGCGCTGTTCGAAATCACCGACGTCGCGGCGCGCGCGGATCTGAAGACCGACATTCTGCAGGAGCTCGAGCGGCAGCGGCAGCTGCTGGCGCCGCTTCGCAGCAATCCGGCGATCGACCGCGAGATGCTCGACGCGCTGCTCGCCGAAATCGACAACGTCAGCGCCCACTTGCTGGCGCTGACCGGAAAAGTCGGCGCCCATCTGCGCGAAAACGAGTGGCTGATGGCGATCAAGCAGCGCACGGCGATTCCCGGCGGCGTGTGCGAGTTCGACCTCCCCGCCTACCACTACTGGCTCCACCTGCCGCCGCAGCAGCGCCAGCACGACCTGCAGAGCTGGATCGCGCCGTTCTTGCCGATCCACGGCGGCCTGACGATCATCCTCCGGCTGCTCCGGGAAAACGGCAAGACCAGCAGGCACACCGCGACCCACGGCGTTTTCCAGCTGATGCTGACGACGGCGAAGGTGGCGCAGCTCTTGCGTCTCGCGCTGCCGGCCAACCTGCCGTGCGTGCCGGAGATCAGCGCCAACAAATACGCGCTGAACATCCGCTTTATCGGCATCGCCGGCATGGACCGCGGGACGGTGTACGACGGCAATTTCGAATTCGAGCTGACTTTCTGCAATCTTTGACGGTTGCAATATTGACGGGCGACCGCTATCGTCTGTCGTGAATGCCCCCGCCCGGCAAGGACGTCAGATCTCCGGGCGACCCAACGAGGAGGAATGCAATGAAGACGAGTAGCTATCGCCGCAGGGTGATTCTGTGTGGATTGGCCATCGCGGCGAGCGCCGGCTGGATTTCCGGCGCGGCCGCGCAGGCGCGCACGTTCAGCTTCGCGTATGACCAGCCGACGACGACCGCCTACGGCATCGCCGCCAACATCTTCGACGCCAAGCTGAAGGAGCTGTCCGGCGGCACGATGAGCATCAACCAGTTTCCCGGCGCGCAGCTCGGCCAGGAAACCCAGATGCTGCAGAAGATGCGCGCCGGCGATATCGATTTCGCGATTACCTCGACGGCGAACGCCTCGTCGGTCGCACCGCAGGCTGGCGTGTTTTCGCTGCATTTCATCTTCCGCGATCAGGCGCACCTGCAGCACGTCCTCGCCGACCCCGCCGTCTCGGCCGAATTCCGCGCGATGATCAAGGACTCGGTGCAGGGAGCGCAAGTCCTGGGCTTGATGACCATGGGCATGCGCAACATGTACAGCAAGAAGGAGGTGAAGAACATCGACGACATCAAGGGTCAGAAAGTGCGCGTGCAGGCGACCAAGACCGAGGACACGCACTTTCCCGCCTATGGGGCGCAAACCGTGCACATGCCCTTCGGCGAGGTTTACACATCCCTCCAGACAGGCGTCGTCAACATCGCCGAGAACGGCGTCAACGTCTACCTCGCCAACAAGCACTACGAGGTGGCCCCGATCCTCTCGATGACCGAGCACGAGGCGAACAACAACTGCATCTGGGTGAGCGAGAAGACCTGGAACAGCCTCACGCCCGAGCAGCAGAAATGGGTGCAGGCCGCCGCCGACGAGGTCTCGAAGCGCGAGCCCGCGATGGCGCTCAAGCTCGAAGCGGACTCCGCCGCGAAGCTCAAGACGATGGGCGAAGGTGGTCGAGAACGTCGACAAGACCGGCTTCATGAAGGCCGCCGCGCCGGTTCAGGATCAGCTCGCGCAGGAGCTGGGCCCGCACGCGGTGAAGCTCCTGCAGCTCGTCCGCGACGTGAAATAAAGCTTCGCTCAGGGCAGGCTTCGCGAGGGATTTGTTG
>DATBBM010000071.1:0-9169 GCA_036270955.1 Casimicrobiaceae bacterium
CTCTCGTGATGGAATGCGAGCCGCAGTCCCGAAAGCGAATAGAACAGCGCATTGAACAGCCGTTGCAGGCCCCGCCGACCCTTGTGCGGGCTCTCAAGCAGCTCGGGGGCGGCCACTAGGCGGGTCGGGTTGGTGCGACACCGGGGAGATCTCTTGATCCGAAGTGCGGGTTGTCAGGAATGACGAAGTTTGTCATGGAGTTGTTGTCATCCGCGTGGCATTGTGTAGGTCGCGCCAGAGCTTATTCAGCGATGATTGCAATCTGATGCTGTCCCGATGACAAATGCGTGACATCAAACCCGGCAGGCGTCTGCCGGTAGCCGATCCATCAAAAGTCTCGGTCCATCCGATCCGATGAACGACCGCACCACCGAGTCCGAACTCCGCGGCACGATCGAGCGCAAGGCGTTGCTCGAGCACGCGTGGCTGGATCGCGACCTCGGGTGGCTCGCCTTCAACGATCGCGTCCTGCACGAGGCGTTCGACGAGCGCACGCCGCTGCTCGAGAGGCTCAAGTTCCTCGCGATCGTAACGTCGAATCTGGACGAGTTTTTCATGAAACGCGTGGGAATGTTTCGCGGCAAGGCGCTGATCGAAGACCGCGAAGATCCTCTCTCCCGCGAGGGAGACGCGCGGACGCGCCTGCTGGCGATTCGAGCCATCGTTCTGAAAATGCTGGACGAGCAGGCAGGTTGCTACAAGGCGCTGCTGCCGTTGCTCGCTGCGCACGGGATCGTGATCGCAACATGGGAGCAGCTCAGTCCGGCGCAGGTCGAGGAGGCAAGCGCCTATTTCGACAACCATGTCTCACCGGCGCTCACCCCGCTGAGCTTCGATCCCGCCCATCCTTTCCCGTTCATGTCGAACCTGTCGACCAACTGGGCGTTTGTCATCGCCAGCGAGGAATCGATCGAGCCGCGTATCGTCCGGGTCAAGATTCCGCCGGAGCTTCCTGCGTGGTTCGAGCTCAAAGCCGACGTTCCAGCCGATCAACGACGTTTTCTCGCCCTCGAGGAACTGATCTACCGCAGCGCGAACAAGTTGCTGCCCGGGATGACGATTATTTCAGGTACGCTGTTTCGCATCCTGCGCAACGCGGAATTGGACCTCGAGGACGACGAGGGAGAAAGTCTGCGCGACGTCGTCAGCGACGCCGTTCGACAGAGGCGGTTCGAGCCGGTCGTACGGGTCGACTTCGGGCCCAATGCCGACCCTGTGGTACGACTGGCCTTGATGGAGCGGTTCGAATTGACCGATCTGGACGTGTTCGAGCTGCCGGGCATGCTCGACTACCCGGACCTGTTTCAGATCGCCGCGCTCGACATTCCGGGTTTGCGCGATTCTCCATGGACGCCACAGTCCGCTTCCCGGCTCGCTGATCCGGAATCCGACATTTTTACCGCGATCGATGCCGGCGACATTCTCGTTCACCATCCTTACGAAAGCTTCGATTCGAGCGTCGAACGCTTTATCCACGAGGCGGCCGATGATCCGCGGACGCTGGCGATCAAGATGACCGTCTATCGCGTCGGCGACGACACGCCGTTCGTGCGTTCATTGGTGCAAACCGCCGAAGCGGGGAAGCAGGTGGCCTGCGTCATCGAGCTGACCGCACGATTCGATGAAGCCCGCAACCTGCACTGGGCGCAACAGCTGGAAAAGGTCGGCGCGCACGTGACCTACGGCGTACTCGGACTCAAGACTCACACCAAGATCGCGCTGGTCGTGCTCCAGCACGGCATGGGCCTGCGCTGCTACGCGCATATCGGCACCGGCAACTATCACGTCAAGACGGCGCGCTCATACACCGATGTCGGGCTTCTTACCGCGGATCCGGCGATTACCGCCGACATCGTCAATCTGTTTCACTACCTCACCGGTCACTCGACCGGGCCGCAATTCCAGAAGCTGCTGGTCGCGCCGATGAACATGCGACAGCGCTTTCTGGAGATGATCGCGCGCGAGGCCTCGCACTGCGAGGCGGGTCGGAAGGGACACATCATCGCCAAGCTCAACCAGGTCGACGATCTGGAGATCACTTCGGCGCTCGTGGCGGCCTCCCGCGCCGGCGTCAAGATCGACTTGATCGTCCGTGGTTTCTGCTGTCTTCGCGCCGGAGTTCCGGGCTGGACGGACAACGTTCGCGTGCGTTCGATCATCGGCCGGTTTCTCGAGCACTCCCGCATCTTCTATTTCTCCAACGGCGAGCAGGATCCGCTTGCCGGCGAGTTCTACATAGGCTCCGCCGACTGGATGATGCGCAATCTTTCGCAAAGGGTCGAAGCGGCGACCCCCATCAAGGACCGCCCGCTGCGCGAGCGGCTTTGGGAAATACTGCAGGCGTGCCTCGAGGACAGCCGACAGGCATGGGTGATGGAGCCGGACGGAACCTACCGTCAGCAGCAGCCGCCTGCGGACGGAAAAGGGGCCGTCAGCGCAGGCGCTCAGGCCTGGCTGATGGAGCTCACCCGCCGTCGCGCCGCAGGTAACTGAGGCAACTGACGGCGACCGGGGCGGATCATCCGCCGGCGCGCTCGCGCCAGGGGACCGGAGACGCGCGGAGTATGCGTGGCTCGCCGTAGAATCCGCGGGCGAGATCGGAAGCGAACTGCGCGACCCAGCGCATGCGCGGCCCACCCCAGTAGACGTTCGAGCGCGACGTGCGCAGGTCGGTCACGCATACCGTGTAGCTTGCCGTCCATCCATCGACCGGTCCGGACAGCTGCGCGCGACGGACCATCAGCGAGAAATCCTCGTGCCTGTAGCCGAGCCGGCTGAGCTCGGCTTCGAAATCCTGCTTCTCCCCGAGCTGCTCCATGATCCGGCAGTAGCCCTCGGCGCGGACGGCCATATGTGCCCCTCGACGTCTCTAACCGCATTCTTGCCCTGCGCAGATGACACCGATATGACGGCCACGGCTACCGCGCCGGCCGTCCGCCGCTAGCTTGATGGCGAAAGTAGCGATTCCCCGGGCCTGACCCGCGTAAACCGCACCGGCACGGCCTCGACGGCGAGTCTTCCCGCCTGCCGCCGCACGCGGATATAGGCAGACGCGGCCAGATTTCCGGTGTCGGGATGATCGGCCCGAAAATGCGCGCCCCGGGATTCGCGCCGCGCCGCGGCGGCCGCGACGATCGCACGGCTGACCTCGACCAGGCTTCCGAGGTTGGCCCAGTCGTGCCAGCTCAGGTTGAACGCGCGCTCGCGCGCGGCGGGGGGAAGCGAATGGGTGCCGAGCTCGTCGGCGAGCGCCTCCAGCGTAGTGGCCGCGCGCCCGAGGCCGGCTGCATCGCGGACGATACCGGCATCGTCCCACATGGTTGCGAACAGACGCTCGCGGATAGCTTCGAGATCCGCGACCTTGCCCCGGCGGTACGGTGCCTCGGCGCGATCGAGCGCGGCCTGAATCGCGGCGTTGTCGGCGTCGCGAAACGCGCCCTCTCGAGCGACCCAGGCGGCCATCGCATCACCCGCGATCGCGCCGAACACCGTCGAATTGGCCACGCCGTTGCCGCCGAGCCGGTTGGCGCCGTGAACTCCGCCCGAATCCTCGCCGGCGACAAACAATCCCGGCAATGCCGTCGTGCAGTCGGAAGCGAACTCGACGCCGCCCATCATGTAGTGCGCGGTCGGCACAACTTCGACGCGGTCCCCGGCGAGATCGAAGCCGCAGTCGGCGCAGCGCTCGACCATGCCCTTGAACTGTCGCCGCACGCTTTCGGCTCCCAGATGCGCCATCGACAGCCATACCCCGCCGTGAGGCGTAGTGCGGCCGGCGCGCATTTCGGCGTCGATCGCGCGCGAGACGATGTCCCGCGTCGCGCGCTCGGCGCGCGAATCGACCGCTGTCATGAAACGCTGGCCGTCGCCGTTCAGAAGGTACCCGCCCGCGCCGCGCAATCCCTCCTCGAGCACGGTGCCGGTCATCCGCGTATGCGGGCCGGCGAGCAATCCGGTCGGGTGGAATTGCACCATCTCCATATCGCGCAACGGAAGTCCGGCGGCCAGCGCCATCGCCAGCCCATCGCAGCTCTTGTCGCCGGACGGCGTGTGATACCGATACATGGTCGGGCCGCCGCCGGTCGCAAGCAGCACCGCCTTGGCCTCGGCAAGGACATATTCGCCGGTGCGCATGTCGACCAGCAGGACCGCCGCCAGTGCCGATCGATCCGCCGTGAGAATGAATTCCAGCGCGCGATGCTCTTCCAACCGGGCGATGCCGCGCGCCCACACCTGCTCGGACAGCCGGTTGATGATCTCGATGCCGGTCAGATCGCCCTTGTGCACGGTGCGGTCGAAGGTCTGCCCGGCAAATGCCTTCTGGTGCACGGTTCCGTCGGGATTGCGGTCGAAAAAGCAGCCGAGCTCGTTCTCCAGCTCGTGCACGCGCTCGATCGCGCCGTTGACCAGCGCCCAGGCGAGATCTTGGTCGGGCAGCCACTTGCCGCCTTCGATCGTATCCATGAAATGGCGCTCGACCGAATCGCCGGCGGCGAGCGCGACGTTGTAACCGCCCTGGACCATGCGCGTGCAGCCGCATTTGCCAAGCAGGCCCTTGACGGCGATCGCGATCGACAGAGACGGGTCGGCGGCGTGGGCGTGCAGCGCCGCGAACAAGCCCGCACCGCCCGAGCCGAGGATCAGGATGTCGCTCTTGAACCGCCGCATTCAGCGTGCCGGGCGGGCGTTGACGCCGAGCGCGGCGAGAGCCGCCGCGCGCTTGCCGCGCGCATCGGCGTCGACCGACGTGTACAGGCTGCCGCCGTCGCTGTCCATCGCCACGCGCAACGGGCCGAAGCCGCGGACGCGAAATCGCCACAGGCTCTCGGGATTGAGGTCGTCTAGATCGACGTCCTCGATCGCCTCGATCCAGGTCGTCTCCAGTGCCGCCGTGCCACCGATGATCGCCAGGTAGGCGCCGCCGAGCTCGCCGAACGCCGCAAGCGATGCGGCGCCGAGCCCGCCCTTGCCGATGATCAGGCGCACGCCGCAGCGCTCGAGCAACGGATGGGTGAAGCGCTCCATCCGGGATGAGGTCGTCGTGCCGATGCATACCGGGGCATAGCCCGCCGGATGCTCGGGCGAGACGTCGACCTTCTTCACGTTGGGCGCCGTGTGGATGACCGCATGGCCCGCGAGATCGAAGCGCGTCGCGCGGCCGCGATCGAACATCGCGATTTGCGTCGCGTCGCGAATGCCGAACAGCGGTCCGTTCAGGGTGACGGTATCGTCGATGCGCAGCGCGCGAGTTTGCGCCTCGGTGATCGGCGTCGTCAGGTCGTGGTGTGCCATGCTTCAGAAACCGTAACTGACGCCGGCAGCGGTGATCGCTGCGCTGGCCCGCCGCGCCGAGTGGCACTGCATGTTCACGGCGACCGGATTCATCGTGATGTGCGTCGCCGCGAGCTCGACGTGCACGGCAAACGCCGTGGCGTCGCCGCCCAACCCCTGCGGGCCGACGCCGAGCATGTTGACCGCGCGCGAAAGCTCTTCCTCCAGCTTCGCGCCCTCGGCATCGGCGCAATGCGTGCCCAGCGGGCGCGTGGCGGCGATCTTGGCCAGGTGCACGCAAAGGTCGGCGGTGCCGCCGACGCCGACGCCGACAATCGTCGGCGGACAGGTCTTGCCGCCGGCATCGAGCACGCAGTCGATGACAAAGGTCTTGACCGCGTCGACACCTTCGGCCGGCACTGCCATCTTGAGCCAGGAATTGTTCTCCGAGCCGCTGCCCTTGGGGATCATTTCGATTTTCAGCCCGTCGACCTGGTCGCCGTGGTCGATATGGATCACCGGCACGCCGATTCCGCAGGAGGTGTGCTCGTTCTTGCGCGTCAACGGATGCACGATCGACGAGCGCAGCGGATGCTCGCGGGTCGCGCGCTCGCAGCCTTTGCGGATCGCGGCCTTCAGCGCCGCGCCGTCGCCGTCGCCAAACTGGACGCCGCGTCCGATGGTGACGTTGTAGATCGGGATGCCGGTGTCCTGGCACAGCAGGTTGTCGGTAGCCTCGGCGACCGCGATGTTGCGAATCATCGTGCCGAGCACGTTCTGCGCGGTGGTCGCGGTCTCGCGTGCCGCGAGTGCGTCGAAGCCCTGCTTGATGTCGGGCGGCAGGATCTTTAGCGCCCGGATGTAGAGTTCCTTGGCGACGCTCTCGACGAGGCCCGGATCGATGCGAACCATGCGCTCAGTATAGGTTAAGCGCGAACGTCAGCGCACAGAACAGCGCCGCACCCGCTGCGACGGCGACCCAGCCCCGCTGCGCCTGACGGCGCCACCCGGAGAACTCGACCAGCAGCAGGCGCACGCCTCCGGCTAGGTGCGCGGCAAGCAGGAAGACGATTGCCACTTCGGAGGCCTTGACCAGCGGTTGCTCGGTCCAGCGCAGGAAACCGTCGAGCGCCCCCTCGCCGGTGAGTGCCCGTCCCAAAACCCAGAAATGCAGCGGCAGGAATAGCGCCAGCGCAAGCCCCGAGACGCGATGAACCAGGAACGCCCAGTACGACGGGTGGTCGCGGTTGCGCCAGCCGGCCGTTTTCACAGCACGACCGCCGCGACGGCGCGGAGCCCGGTGACGAACAGCACGACGCCGACGACAAGCCAGCAGGCATCGGCGCCGCGGCCGCGCCATTGCAGCCACTCCGATGCTATTGTGCGCAAGCCGATCGGCGCGTGGATCGCAACCGCAGCGACGAAGATCCCGTAAAAGGCGCCCCAGGCCGGATTGCCTCGCGTGCGGCCGAGGATGTCGGCGGCGGTCAAGCCACCGTTCACCGCGACGATCATCGTCGCCAGATGAACCAGCACGCACAACGCGAGCACCGCCGCGCTCGCCCGCTGCGCCAGCCACAGGCGCGTCTCACCGCGCGTGCTCACAGCTCGCCCTTGAATACTGCGCGCGACGTCATGCGCTTGAGTCCGGCGATCGACGCCGTCGGAGAGAGCTGTTTCGGACAGCGCTCGGTGCACGCGGCCTGCGTATGGCAGGCGTGACAACCGGCGTCGCCGGCGACCGCGGCCAGCCGCTCGAGTCGCCCACCGTCGCGCACGTCGTTCTGCAGCGTCCAGGCACGGTTGAGCGCCGCCGGACCAAGGTAGGCCGGATTCCATGCGACGACGTCGCAAGACGCGTAGCAGACGCCGCAGCCGATGCACTCGATCGCAGCATCGACTTCGCGGCGCGCGGGCGACTCGGGCGCGACGCGAGCGAAGTCGTCGCGCCGCGACGCGGTCGGCGCGAACTGTCCGCCGGCCTTCGCCCATTTGTCGAAGAACTCGCGCATGTCCACGACCAGGTCGCGCACGACAGTCATATTGGCAAGCGGCGCGATCTGCAGGCGCTTGCCGCTCTCGACCTTGGCGACATGGGTGCGGCAGGTCCATCGCGCGCGGCCGTTGACCATCATCGCGCACGAGCCGCACATGCCGACACGGCAGGCGAATCGATAGGCGAGGGTCGGATCGAGCTTGCGCTGGATCCAGGTAACTACGTCGAGCACCGTCTGCGCATCCTGTCGCGGCACTGCATAGGTGTGGAACTGTCCGCTGCCGTCGCTGCCGCCGCGCCAGACGTCGACCTCGAGGAGCTCAGGTTCGCGCATCGCCATGATAGAGACGAACCGTGTGGCGCGCGTCGGCGAAAAAGAGCCACCGCTCGGCGAGGAGTCCTACGATCGCCAGCACGGCGACCGAAGCCGCCGCGGCCCAGTGGCGCGGCCCCGTGGCGAGCCAGATCAGCGGGATGCCGAAGCCGAGCGCCAGCGCCGCGGCCCGCACGGCTTGCGCATGCTGCCGCGCGATGCGAAAGACGAATTCGTCGGTCAGAAACGTCCGTTGCGTGTGTCCGGCATCGAACAGCCGCGCCTGCGCAACGCTGACGCCGGGCGGCCGAACGCCCTGCGGCACGCCGATCGCCTGCTCGAGCGTCAACGACGATTTGCCGCCGCGATCGGCAGCGCCATGCCTCCAGTAGCCGAGCTTGACGACGAGCGCCGCCACGCCGAGGGCCGCCGCGAGCCATGCCCAGCTCACCGGCTCGCCGCCGTAGCCGATGGCGAGCGCGACTGCGATCAGCGCGCCCGACCAGTGTCCGAGCAGCAGATACGCCGCCGGCGTCCATCCGGTCCGCCACTGCCGGATCGGCTTCAGGCTCGCGTAGATCATCGCCGTGCAAAAGAGCAGCGCCCAGGAGAGCGCGCAGACGACGATCGCCAGCAGAGGGCGCGCCGTGCCGGCAGTATTCAAAGCCACCGCGACCAGATACGCGAAGGCCACGGGAAAGAGCAGCGCCGCAAGCACCGCCTCGCGTGACAGCCACGACGTCCGGAAGCGCGCGAACGCGCGCCAAGCATTCGAGGGCTTGGCCAGATGCAACACCGACGAGGCGAGACCCGCGGCGATCAGCAGCAGCGCGAGCGCGATGCCGCGCGGCAACGCCGCGGGCGACAACAGCGGCACCGGACAGAGATCGGCGAGTGCAAGCAAGGCGAGGAGCCCCAGGCCCGCGCCCGAGGCCACGGTGAAAAAGACGACCGACAGCGCGGGCTTCATCGCGGCGCAGCGCGCGGATGCCTCATCGCCGGATCACCGGGCTCGCAAGGCTCGCGAGCCCGCGCTCGAGAAGCGCGCGCGCGTCGTCGACTCCGGGCAACGGTTTCGGCTCGCGCGGCGGCAGATAGCGATTGACCGGTGCGTAGCCGAGCTCGGGCAACAGGCCGAAGCCGCCCCGCTCCGCGGTGACGCGCGAAACCTCGGATTTCGGATCGTCGAAGTCGCCGAACATCCGCGCGTGGGTCGGACAGGCGAGCACGCATGCCGGCTGCCGGTCCTCCGGCGGCAACAGCACATCGTAGATTCGATCGACGCACAGCGTGCACTTTTTCATCGTGCCGGTCGCCTGGTCGAGCTCGCGGGCGCCGTACGGGCAGGCCCATGCGCACAGGTTGCAGCCCATGCACTTGTCCTGATCGACCAGAACGATGCCGTCGGCGCGCTTGTACGAAGCCCCGGTCGGACAGACGCTGACGCAATCGGCGTCTTCGCAATGCAGGCACGACATCGGGAAGTTGATCGTCTTGCTGGCCGGATAATCGCCGACCTCGTAGTGACGCACCCGGTTCAGCCAAACGCCGGACGGCTCGGCGCCGAATGGTTGATAGTCGGACAAGGG
>DATBBM010000072.1:0-4637 GCA_036270955.1 Casimicrobiaceae bacterium
GTCTGGTTGCTGCTGTTCATCCTCGTCTACTGGCTGTGACGCATTCGCGGCGGGCCGCGGCGCCAAGCCGCGGCTCACCGCAGGCCGGATTCGCCGATCCAGCCGAGCTTGTAGCTGACCACCAGAAAGATCAGCAGGCACGCGGACAGCGCGACGCGGATCGCCAGCGCCTTGACCATCCGGGTGCCCTGGCCGCGATCGTGATAAAGGTAATACAGGGCGCTGCCCAGGCTGCCGACGATCAGCAGCAGGGCGACTAAGACGATGATCCGGATCAATGCGCTCTCGCGGTTGTGAATCAGGCGTGGAGAGCAGTCTAGTGCAAGGGCCGGCGCGGTGCCAATGAAGCAGGGCGCGACCCCCGTCCGCCGCCGCTTTCGTCCATCGCTGTTGCCCACACTGGGACTGCTGCTGCTGGTCGCCGTGACCGTTGCGCTTGGCAACTGGCAGCGCCAGCGCGCGCACGACAAGCAGTCGCTGCGCGAGCAGTACGAGGCCGCGTCGAATGCGCCGCCGCTCGCGCTCGAGACAGGCGAGGCCGTGACAGCCGACCCCGGCAAGTTTCGATTCCGTTCGGTCCGCGCGCGGGGCACGTACGACGCGGCGCGTCAGCTGCTGATCGACAACCGCGTCCACGCCGGGCGCGCCGGTTTCGACGTGGTCGCACCGCTTAAGCTCGAAGGGGCCGCCTATGTGCTGGTCGACCGCGGCTGGGTAGCGCAAGGGGCGAGCCGCGCCGTTCTCCCGCAGGTGCCGCCGCCTGCCGGACCCGTCGTCGTCGAAGGGCGGATCAACCTGCCGCCGGCGCGGTATCTCGAGTTCGGCGCCGCTTCGGATGCCGGTCCGATACGCGAAAACCTCGACATCGCCCGAATCGCCGCGAGCAGCGGACTGCCGTTATTGCCGTTCATCATCGAGCAGACGCAAGACACCGGCGACGGGCTGGTGCGCGACTGGCCAGCGCCCGACTTCGGCATCGAGCAGCATCAAAGCTACATGGTGCAATGGTATTCGCTGGCGGCGCTGGGCATCGTGCTCTGGCTCGCGCTCAACTGGCGGATGGAGAAGGGTGATGGCGAGCCATCCCGGTAAGCCGGGCGGACGCCGCACGCTGTTGCTGATCGTTGCGATCGGCCTGGCGCCGATCGTCGCCTCGTACGCCGCGTATTACTGGCTCACCCCGTCCAAGCGCGTCAACTACGGCGAGCTTCTCGAGACCGCGCCGGCGCCGATCGTTGCCGGGAGAGACGCCGAGGGAAAAGACTTTTCGCTGAGCGAGCTGCGCGGCAAGTGGGTGTTGCTAATCGCGAGCCGTGCGAGTTGCGCCGACGATTGCGCGCGCGCTCTTTATGCCACACGCCAGGCGCGCACGATTCAGGGGCGCGAACAGGACCGCGTGGTCCGCGTGCTGCTGCAGCCGCTGACGGCGCCCACGCTCGCGCCCGACCTCGCGGCCGCGCATCCCGGGCTCGTGGTCGCCAGGGTCGATCAGCGCGCGCTGGAACAGTTGCCGCTCGGCACGAGCGCCACTGACGGCATCCTGCTGCTCGACCCGCGCGGCAACCTGGTACTGCGCTACGGCACCGATCCCGACATCCGGGGACTCGCCAAGGACCTGCAGCGGGTATTGAAGGCGTCGCAAATCGGGTGAGCGACGATGGTAAAATTCCTGCCCTGTCCTGCTCGTCCGCTGCCAGTCCGATGACCGCCATCGCGCTTCGCCAAGACCGCCTGCGCCAGTTCCTGTCGCTGACCAAGCCGCGCGTCGTCTCGCTGATCGTGTTCACGGCGGTGATCGGGATGTTTCTGGCTTCACCGGCGCTCCCGCCGCTCAACGCGCTGGTCTTCGGCACACTGGGCATCGCGCTGGTCGCCGGCGCGGCGGCGGCGATCAACTGCCTGGTCGAGCAGAAGATCGACGCGGTGATGGCGCGCACCCGCGCGCGACCTCTGCCGCGCGGCGACTTGACCTCGATCCAGACGCTGGTGTTCGCCGGCATCGTCGGCGCAGCGGGCCTGGCGATACTGCACACAATGGTCAATCCGCTGACGATGTGGCTGACACTGGCGACGTTCGTCGGCTACGCGATCGTCTATACGGTGCTGCTGAAGCCCGCCACACCGCAGAACATCGTCATCGGCGGCGCCTCGGGTGCGATGCCGCCGGTGCTCGGCTGGGCTGCGGTAACCAACGACGTCGCGCCCGAAGCGCTGATCCTGTTCCTGATCATCTTCGTGTGGACGCCGCCGCACTTCTGGTCGCTGGCGCTGTACCGCGCCAGGGAGTACGCGAAGGCCGGACTGCCGATGTTGCCGGTCACGCACGGGTCGGCGTATACGAGGCTCCACATCCTGCTGTACACGGCGGCGTTGATCGCGGTGACCCTGCTGCCGTTCGCGATCAGGATGAGCGGATATCTCTATCTTGCGGCTGCCGTGACGCTCGGCGCGGTGTTCGCGGCCTATGCGATTGCGCTGCTGCGCCGCTACAGCGATGGGCTGGCGCGTAGGACCTTTCGCTATTCGATCGTCTATCTGGCCGCGCTTTTCTCTGCGCTGCTGCTCGACCATTATTTGCGCTGATCGTCCGATGCGCCTCCTGGCCATCCTGTCGCTCGCGCTGGCGGTCGGCGCCTGCGGGCCGGCAACGCCCAAGTTCCAGGGCTCCGACGTGACCGGCGCCGCCTTCGGCCGCGACTTCCATCTGGTCGACCACAACGGCAAGCCGCGCACGCTCGCCGACTTTCGCGGCAAGGCAGTCGTCATTTTTTTCGGCTATACGCAATGTCCGGACTTCTGCCCGACGACGCTCGCGGAGCTCGCCGCCGCAATGCAAAAGCTCGGGCCCGACGCGAGCCGGGTTCAGGTTTTGTTCGTCACCGTCGACCCAGCGCGCGACACGCCCGACGTGCTCGCCCATTACGTTCCCGCGTTCGACCCGTCGTTTCTCGGCCTTTACGGCGACGACAAGGCGACCTCGGAGGTGGCCAAGGAATTCAAGATCATCTATCAGAAGCAGCCGGGCAAGGCGTCGGGAAGCTATACGCTCGATCATTCGGCGGGAACGTATATTTTCGATCCGCAGGGCAGGCTTCGCGTCTACGAAAACTACGGACCCGGCCCCGAGGTCTACGCGCACGACCTCCGCGAAGTGCTCAAACCCGCGGCCTGAACGCCCGCGGTGCGGCGCGCCCGCGCGCGGCGACGATTATGCAGACCACCGTCCAGGACGCCTTTGCGCTCGCAGCCCGGCACGAAGCCGGCGGCCGGCCCGCCGAGGCGCGCGCGATCTACGAACAGATTCTCGCGGCGATGCCCGAGCACCCGGGGGCGCTGCTGCGGATTGCCGAGCAGGAAATCGGCAGCGGCGCCATCGACGCGGCGCAAGCCCTGCTCGCGCGCGCACTGCAGGCGGCGGCGGCGCAATCGCTGCCGGCGCACGAGATCTGGCTGGCGGCGGGACGTGCGCACCTTGCGCGCGGTGCGGGCGACGCCGCGATAGCCGCCGTCGTGCAAGCCATGGCGTCACCGCCATCGAACGCTGCGATCGCCGCGAAGCTCGGTGAACTCGCTCGCGATGCGGGCGGATTCGATGTCGCCGCACAATGCTTTCGCGTGGCGTCGGAGCACGAGGCAGCTCGGCTGCATGCGCTGGGCAAGGCGCAAAAGACGGCGGGAGCGCTCGCCGCGGCGCGCGCAACGCTGGAGCAGTGCGCGAAGCTCGCTCCCGGCGCACCGGAGATACTCACCACGCTGGGCGCGACCTGTCTGGAGCTCAATGACGCGCCGGAAGCGCGGCGGTATTTCGAGCGCGCGATCGATTTGGGCGGCCGCCAGGGTGAGCTGTGGGACAACCTGGGCCTGGCCTGTCGCGCAATGGGCGATGAAGAGAGTGCGGTGGCGGCGTTCGAACGCGCTCTGCAGGCCGCGCCGGCGCTGACCCCCGCGATGGCGAACCTGGTGTACGCGCAGCAATATTTGTGCGACTGGGACGCGCTCGAGCAAAGCGAGCGTCGTCTCACTGCGACACTCGGCGATCCGGCGGCCGATCCGCGCTGGCCGCCGTTCGTCGCTTTGGCGATGCCGCTTGCGCCTGCGCAGCAACTCGAGGTCGCGCGCCGCTGGTCGCGCGCGATGCTGCCGCCTCCGGCGCCGCGACGACGCCCGCCGCCGCGGGCCAAGCGCCTGCGCGTAGGCTACCTGTCCGGCAGCTTCCACGAACATCCGACCGCGCGTTTGATGGTCGGTCTTTTCGAAGCGCACGACCGCGAGCGCTTCGAGGTTACCGGATACAGCTATGGACCCGACGACGGGAGTGTGCTCCGCGGACGCGTGCGAGCTTCGCTGGAGCATTGGCGTGACGTTCGGGAGCTGCCGGACGAGGACATGGCGCGGACGATCCGCGACGACGGAATCGATCTGTTGATCGACCGCAAGGGCCACACGCACGGCGGGAGGCTGGGCATCCTCGCGCAGCGACCCGCAGCGGTGCAGATCCACTACATGAGCTTTCCGGGGACGATAGGCTACGACGCGATCGATGGCATCATCGCCGACGCCGAGGTCGTGCCCCCCGGTGCGGAAGCCGATTTTCACGAGCGCGTATGGCGTCTGCCGCGCTGCTACTACGTCAACGA
>DATBBM010000073.1:0-22472 GCA_036270955.1 Casimicrobiaceae bacterium
AAGGCTGGCCGCGTCGTTCTTGAACGTGACATACCCCGCACCCCCGACCGTGCTGTCGTACTTCGACTTCAGCACTGCCGGATCGTCGGTCCACATTTTCGAAATCAGCGAATTGGCCAGATAGATGGCTTCCGCGCGGTACTCCGACTCGCCGGTGTGGCGCAACGATTGCGCCTGCAAGCCGACGATGCCAAGGATGCCGAACGAGAAGATCAGAATCCCGATCAGCGCTTCCAGCAGGAAGCCGCCGGCTTGTGCTTGTTTCGAGTGAATCGGGACCGTCATGGGCATCCTGCCGGGTCGGTCGAGGCCAGCGCCGGGTCGCACAGCTTGATGCCGCTGGAGCCGCCGAGCGCAGTGACGACGACGCGCAAAGGATGCGGCGTCGGCACATTCGTATTGGTTATGTCGACCTGCGTCAGCTGGGCGCTCGCATCCGCGTTGGGAAGCAGCCGCCCGAGGCCGTCGAAGGTCACCGTCGTCGTGCTCGAATTGGTCGTGATCGTCGCCTTGGACGCGCCTTCGTTGAAGACGTAGGTCTCGATCACCTTGTCGGACGCGTCGTCTGGGTCCGGCGCATGGATAGTCCAGCCCGTCGCGGGGTCGAGTACGAAAGCGGCGCTGGTGTTCACCTTGACCGCCTGGGTCTGCGCGAGCCGGATGCCGTTCAACACCGCTTCGGCGGCGTTGCGGATATAAGAATTGCCGATGAACTCGGAGTACATCGGTGCGGCGAGCAGGATCAGGAACGAAAAAATGACGATCGCGATCATCAGCTCGATCAGCGAAAAGCCGATCGAACCCGATGCCGAACGATGCACGATCATGTGCACGAGCCGTCCTTGCGCGTTACCCAGCAGCTGGCGCTGCTCTTGCCCCAGGGTCCCGTTGACGTGGTCGTTTTAAGGTCGGGGTTGGCGAGGGTATTCGTATAGACGTAGACGAAACTCCCCATGCCCTCGGCAGCCTTGCCGGTTGCCGTTACGACGTAGCCAGTAGCCGAGGCCACGCACCCTATAGTGAAGGTCTTGACGTTCTTTTCCGCGACGGCGGGGTTGACCCCGCAATTGCCGCCGTTGTCGTATCGCCGGTTGTCCAGGAAGTACTGCTCCATCCGCGTCCGCATGTCGGACATGCCGGTGGTCGCCTCGATGATCTTGCCGCGCCGGACATAGTCGGCATACGAAGGCAGCGCGATCGCCGCCAGGATGCCGACGATGGCCACCACCACCAGCACTTCGATCAGCGTGAACCCGCGTGCGCGCTGGCTCAGCAGGCGCGTTGGCGGCCGGATTGCGGCTTCTCCCATTAAAGACCTCCCAGTTCGGTGCAGCGGATAGTATGTCGCCGTCCAGAGACGGGCAAAGCGGCCCGATGTGAGGTATTCCCAACGGAACAAACGGTTATGTGCGCGCAAGCACCCGACAGGATGTTGTCGACAACCGTGGCGACGCGGGTTGAGCGACCCTAGGGGCAGGGTTGACCGGTGGGCTGGACGCGGGCGCGGCCGCTGTTGGCCAGCACCACCTGCAGCGCGTCCTGGCCAGTCTTGCAGACAACGAAGGTGCCCATCTGGAGCGCGCCGGAAAGCATCCTGGCATGGCCCAGGCTGGTGTAGGACACATAGTCGCCGACCGGGCGGTTTCCGCGCACGGTGATCCCGTTGCCCGGAGGTCCGTCGATGCGAATGACCGTCTCGCCGGCGCTGATTTCGCCGTCCTGATTCTCGTCGACGTAGAGGATCCAGCCCAGCTCCCAACCGCTGCCGTCGTCCGCGCACTGCCGGCGGTCGGACGACTTGCACAGATTGACGCGGTATCCGGTCTTGATCGCCTCGCTGCGGGCGAGATTTAGCGTTTCGGCGAGGAAATGGGCGTGGTTGGCGAGCTGCTGGGCCGCGATCCAGTTGCGGTACGAAGGGCCCGCGGCGAGCACGAGCAACCCGAAGACGGCAACCGCAATCAGCAACTCGACCAGGGTAAAGCCGCGGCCGCTGTTCGGGTCCGGTCCGGCACAAGCATCGTCTCCAACCGCCATCGCGCGCCCCTTTCCGGCCACGAGCAGGCCGGGATGCCAACGCCGCTGATGCGAAAAAGCCTAGGGCGGAACATGCAAGGGCGGCTGCGACGGACTGCCTAAGCCATTGGTCGAGTGGGCATGACAAGGAGTCGCCGGTGCGACGGCGCTGGCGCGCGTGCCGGCGCCAAGCGATAATCAAAAAGTGCCCGCGCGGCCTGAAGCGCCGCCCCCCGGAGTGCCCCATTAACGCCCCCGAACGCCTCTCCCGTTCCCGGCAATCGAAGCCGTCTTTTGTCTGGGACGATCCGCTGCTGCTCGCAGAGCAGCTTTCGGAGGACGAGCGCATGGTTCGCGACGCGGCGCATGCGTATGCGCAGGACAAGCTCGCGCCGCGCGTGACCGACGCTTTTCGCCACGAGCGCTCCGACCCGGGGATCTTCCGCGAAATGGGCGCGCTGGGCCTGCTGGGCGCGACCTTACCAGCGGAGTTCGGCGGCGCCGCGTTGAACTACGTGTGTTATGGCCTGATCGCGCGGGAGATCGAGCGGGTGGACTCCGGCTACCGCTCGATGATGAGCGTTCAAAGCTCGCTGGTGATGTATCCGATTCATGCCTACGGCACCGATGCGCAGCGCCGAAAATATCTGCCGGTCCTGGCGAGCGGCGAGGCGATAGGCTGCTTCGGCCTGACCGAGCCGAACCACGGCTCGGATCCCGGCTCGATGGTCACGCGCGCGAAATCGGCGCCCGGCGGCTACAAGCTGTCCGGCGCCAAGACCTGGATTTCCAATTCGCCGATAGCGGATGTGTTCGTCGTCTGGGCCAAGACCGACGACGGCGTCATTCGCGGCTTCATCCTCGACAAGGGCATGGCTGGCCTGTCGGCGCCGAAGATCGAAGGCAAGTTCAGCCTGCGCACCTCGGTCACCGGCGAAATCGTCATGGACGAGGTCTTCGTTCCCGAAGCGCAACGGCTGCCCGGCGTCGAAGGCCTGGCCGGACCGTTCGGATGCCTGAACAACGCGCGCTACGGAATCGCCTGGGGCGCTTTGGGCGCGGCCGAATTCTGCTGGCACGCGGCGCGCCAGTACACGATCGACCGCTCGCAGTTCGGCCGGCCGCTTGCCGCGAACCAGCTGATACAGAAAAAGCTCGCCGACATGCAGACCGAGATCACGCTCGGACTTCAGGGCTGCCTGCGGCTCGGGCGTCTGAAGGACGAAGGCAAGGCGGCGCCGGAGATCACGTCGATCATGAAGCGCAATTCGTGCGGCAAGGCGCTGGACATCGCGCGCATGGCGCGCGACATGCACGGCGGCAACGGCATCGTCGACGAGTTCCACGTGATCCGGCACCTGCTGAACCTCGAGACCGTCAATACCTACGAGGGCACGCACGATGTGCATGCGCTGATCCTCGGCCGCGCGCAGACCGGCATCTCGGCTTTCAGTTAGGCGACGGGCCCATGAAGCTGTACAGCTATTTCCGCTCGTCGGCGGCGTACCGGGCGCGGATCGCCCTTCATCTGAAGGGATTGCCGTTCGACTACGCGTCTGTGCACCTGCGCAAGGGCGAGCAGAACGAGGACGCGTATCGCACGCTGAACCGGCAGCAGCTCATCCCGACGTTGATCGACGGCGACGCGGTGGTGACCCAATCGCTGGCGATCATCGAATACCTGGACGAGACTCACCCGGAGCCTCCGCTGCTGCCTTCGACGCCGGCCGGGCGCGCCCGCGTGCGCGCGATCGCGCTGGCGATCTGCTGCGACATCCACCCGTTGAACAATCTGCGCGTGCTGCGCTATCTGGTGCGCACGCTCAATGCAGGCGAGGAGGCCAAGGATGCCTGGTACCGGCACTGGATCGATACCGGCCTCGCCGCGCTCGAAGGACAGCTCGCCTCGGACGCTTCGACGGGAAAGTACTGTCATGGCGATGCGCCGACGATGGCCGACATCTGCCTGGTGCCGCAGCTTGCCAATGCCCGGCGCGCCAACATTCCGCTCGACAGTTATCCGACCCTGTTGCGCATCGATGCGAATTGCCGGGCGCTGGATGCCTTCGCCCGCGCAGCGCCCGATCGCCAGCCGGACGCAGAGTCAGACGCGTGACGCAGCGGTCATCGATTCTCTTCTTCAGATAGGCCGACGATGAAATATGCGATTACCGCATGGGAAATCCCTTCCGTGCCGGTCGCCGGCGGCGATCTCGCCTTTCCGGTGCGCCATATCTATTGCGTCGGCCGCAACTACGCCGAGCACGCGAAGGAGATGGGCGGAGACGCGGCGAAGGAGCCGCCGTTCTTTTTCACCAAGCCGGCCGATGCGATCGTCCCGGTCGTGCCGCCGGCGGTCGCCGACGTGCAGTACCCGATGGCGACCAAGAATTACCATCACGAGATCGAGCTGGTGGTCGCGATCGGCGGTCGCGGCGCCCGCATCGCGCCGGAGCGCGCCGAGGAGCTGATCTACGGCTACGCGGTCGGCCTCGACATGACGCGGCGCGACCTGCAAAGCGCGATGCGGGAAATCAAGCGTCCATGGGACATCGGCAAGTCGTTTGCGCAGGCGGCGCCTATCGGCCCGATCCACCGCGTCGCCGAAGTCGGACATCCGAAGCGCGGCCGCATCTCCCTCGAGGTCAACGGCGCGGCCCGGCAGCAGGGCGATCTGTCCGACATGATCTGGGACGTGCCGCACATGCTGCATTTCCTGTCGCAGTACTACGAATTGCTTCCGGGCGACCTGGTGTTCACCGGCACGCCCGCGGGCGTGGGTGCCGTCGTGGCCGGCGACATGCTGATCGGCAGGATCGAAAGCCTGGGCGAGCTGCGGATACGCATCGTGTGATCATGCTCTCAGCGGACTTCGTCGAGCGCGAATACAACTTGCGATTAGCCTTTCCCGACCATCCGCAATGGTTCGCGCGATGGTCTGCTGAAAGCGCCGCCGCCCGATCGCGCCTCGATTCGCGACTGGGCATTCGCTACGGCAGCGGACCGAAGCAGACGCTCGACCTGTTCCCGGCCAAATCGCCTCGCGGCGCGCTGCTGTTCATTCACGGCGGATACTGGCGCGCGCTCGACAAGGACGACCATTCGTTCGTCGCCCCGGCATTCGTCGACGCGGGCGTCGGCGTCGCGGTCATCAACTACGACCTGTGTCCGAACGTAAGCATCGCGCATATCGTCGAGGAATGCAGGCAGGCGGTCGCGTGGTTGTGGCGCGAAGGCGAGAGCCACGGCGTGCCGGTCGACAGGCTGTTCATCGCCGGCCATTCCGCCGGCGGCCATCTGGTCGCGATGCTCTACGCGACCGACTGGCGGCGCTACGGGGTGCCGGTCGATGCGATTCGCGGCGGCCTGTCGATCAGCGGCGTATTCGATCTCGAGCCGCTGATACAGGTTTCGTTCAACGCCGACTTGAAGCTCGATAGCGGCAAGGCTCGTGCGATGAGCCCGATCCATTGCACGGCGGAGGTGAGAGCACCGCTGTTGCTGGCCGTGGGCAGCGGCGAGACCAGCGAATTCGGCCGGCAATCGTGGCTGTTGTGGGAGCGTTGGCCAGAGTGCCGTCCCGCGACCGCGCACAGCCCGTTGTTCATTGCCGATCGGCATCATTACAGCGTCATGTCCGAGCTCGGCGATCGAAAGAGCGCATTGACCGCTGCCGCGCTGGAGATTCTGCTGGCCTGAAGCACCGCGTCCAATGACCTCGATGCGTCGCCGTGAGGGCGCGGCGGCATGCCGGCGCAGTATAATGAGCGTTCCCGTCACGACCCTGGCAGCCATCGTGAAGCCCACGCGTTTGCACGCGATCGACCCGTCCGCCGCACCTTCGCCGGCACTGTCGCGCGCGATCAGTCCGATCCCCGAAATCATCGCCGAGATCAGGGCCGGACGCATGGTCGTCCTGGTCGACGAGGAGGACCGCGAAAACGAGGGCGACCTGGTCGTCGCGGCGGACGTCGTAACGCCCGATATCGTCAATTTCATGGCGCGGTTCGGGCGCGGCCTGGTGTGCATGCCGATCACCGAGGAGCGCGCGCGGCAGCTCGATCTCGCACCGATGACGCCGGTGAACCGCTCGGTGCACGGGACCAATTTCACCGTCTCGATCGAGGCCGCCAGCGGCGTGACCACGGGGATTTCGGCGGCAGACCGCGCCCATACGATTCGCGTCGCCTGCGCGCCGGACGCGCGCCCGGAGGATATCGTGCAGCCCGGTCACGTGTTTCCGCTGGTCGCTCATCGCGGCGGCGTGCTCGCCCGCGCCGGTCACACCGAAGCCTGCTGCGATCTAGCCGCGCTTGCCGGCTTTTCGCCGGCCGCGGTGCTGTGCGAAATCATGAAAGACGACGGGACGATGGCAAGATTGCCCGACCTGATCGACTTCGCGCGCCTGCACGGACTCAAGATCGGTGCGATCACCGACCTGATCCACTATCGCAGTCAGACCGAGCGCCTGATCGAGCGCGTCGGCGAACGGCCGATCCGCACCGCCGCGGGCGACTTCCGGCTGGTGACGTTTCGCGACAAGCTTGCCGATGCGACGCACCTCGCACTGGTTCGCGGCAACGTCGCGCCGGAGCAGGAAACCGTCGTGCGCGTGCACGAGCCCTTGTCGATCGTCGATCTGCTCGACTACGGCAGCCGCGTGCATTCGTGGACGATACCGGCGGCGCTTTCGAGGATCGCGAGCGCGGAGCGCGGCGTGCTGGTTTTGCTGCATCGCCCCGAATCGGCGCTGGATTTACGCGACAGGGCGCTCACCGACCAGCCGCGCGCCGAGAGCAAGATGGACCTGCGCAACTACGGCATCGGTGCGCAGATCCTGCGCGACCTGAATGTCGGAAAGATGCGTTTGCTGGCGCGCCCGCGAAAGATGCCCAGCATGGCCGGATTCCATCTGACCGTCACCGGCTACGAGGAGTTTCCGCCTCGCGCCGCGTCATCCTGAGCGCGTCCGCTTCGCCGCGCGCGTCCGGCCGGGCCACGACTTAAATGCCGATTCGTAGAATCGTTCCGAGCAGCCGCGCCGGACATCTGCGCGTCGGCATCGTATTGTCGCGATTCAACCCCGCGATCGGAGATGCGCTGCTGGTCGGCGCCGAGCGCGCGCTGTCCGAGGCCGGTGTGGCCGACTCGGCGATTACCATCGCGACGGTACCTGGAGCGCTCGAAGCGCCGCTGGCGTTGCAACGAATGGCGCAGACCGGCGATTACGATGCGCTGGTCGCGCTCGGCGCCGTCATTCGGGGCGACACCTATCATTTCGAGATCGTCGCCAACGAATCGGCGGCGGGGGTCGCCAGCGTGCAACTCGAGTTCGGTATCCCCATCGGCAACGGCATCCTGACCACCGATACCGACGCGCAGGCTTCCGCGCGCGCCGAAGCCAAAGGGCGCGACGCTGCGCTGGCTGCGCTGGAGATGGCGAACCTGCTCGACGCAATCGATGAGCAGTAGTCCGCGCCGCCGGGCGCGCGAATTTGCGCTGCAGGGTCTGTACCAGTGGCTGCTGTCGGGCAACGATCCGGCGGCGATCCGCGGCCAGCTCGCCGAAAGCGCCGGCTTCGCCCGCTGCGACAGCAAGCTGTTCGACCGGCTGTGGCAGGGCGTCACCGCCGAGTACGATGCGCTGCAGAGCGCCTACGCGCCTTACCTCGACCGCAAGCCCGGAGAAGTCTCGCCGATCGAAAAGAGCATTCTCACCATCGGCGCGTGGGAGCTCCTCCATGCGCCTGACGTGCCGTTCAAGGTGGCGATCAACGAAGCGGTCGAACTGGCGAAAGCCTACGGCGGTACCGACGGGCACAAATACGTCAACGGCGTGCTCGACAAGCTGGCGGCGACCGCGCGCGCGGCGGAAGCCGGTTGACCGAATTCGAGCTCATCGAGCGGTACTTCCGGCGCCCGGCGCGCAACGCCGTGCTCGGCGTCGGCGACGATGCGGCGCTGATCGCGCCCTCGCCCGGTTTCGAAATAGCCGCGTCGGTCGACATGCTGGTCGAAGGCCGCCATTTTTTTCCCGGCGCGGAGGCCGAGGCGCTCGGCTACAAGACGCTGGCGGTCAACCTGTCGGATCTGGCGGCGATGGGTGCGACGCCGCGCTGGGCGTTGTTGGCCTGTGCGCTGCCCTCGGTCGATGAAGCGTGGCTGGCGGCGTTCGCGCGCGGATTTTTTGCGCTGGCCGAAGAGCATGCCGTCGATCTCGTCGGCGGCGACACGACGGGCGGTCCGCGCAATCTTTGCGTCACCGTGCTCGGTGAAGTACCTGCCGGCAAAGCATTGCGTCGCAGCGGAGCGAAGGGTGGAGATTCGATCTGGGTTTCGGGCAGGCTCGGCGATGCGGCGCTGGCGGTCGCGCATCGGCTGGGCAGGATCCGGCTCGAAGGCGCCGAGCTCGCAGAATGTGAAAGCGCGCTGGCACGCCCCGCACCGCGCGTTGCTCTCGGCTTGGCGCTGCGCGGCATCGCGAGCGCGGTGATCGATGTGTCCGACGGCCTGGTCGGCGATCTGGGCCACGTGCTCGACGCGTCCCGGATCGGCGCCACGATCGATCTCGACGGGCTGCCGCGGTCGACCGCTCTCGAGCGACGGCTCGGCAGCGTGGATCGCGAGGTCGCGCTGCAATGCCTGCTGGCCGGCGGCGACGACTACGAGCTTTGCTTTACGGCGCCTCGGGCGCGCGATGCCCGCATCACGGCGCTTGGCGACAAGCTCGGCCTGCCGCTGACGCGGATCGGCATAGCAACGGCGCAACATGCAGGGCTGCAGGTCCTCGATGCGAACGGGCGCGCACTCGAGCCGCTGCCTCGCGCGTTCGACCATTTTGCGCCGTGACTTGAGCCGATGCGTCGATGAAAAAGACGCCGACCGTGCGCTTCATGCTCGCGCATCCGGCGCACCTGATAGCGCTCGGCTTCGGGACCGGGCTCTCACCGATCGCGCCGGGCACAGTCGGCACCTTGCTTGCACTGCCGCTCGACGCGCTGCTGCGCGCGACGCTCAACGACGTCGGTTACGCGCTCGCCGTCATCGTCGCATTCGCAGTCGGCGTATGGGCGGCCGATCGCACCGGGCGCGATCTGGGCGTGGCCGATCATGGCGCGATCGTCTGGGACGAGGTCGTCGCCTTCCTCGGCGTTCTCTATTTTGTCGGCGCCGAGCCGGTGCATCAGGCGTTTGCGTTCCTGCTGTTCCGGCTGTTCGACATCGTAAAGCCGCCGCCCGCGGGCCTGATCGACCGCGAATGGCATCACGGGGCAGGCGTGATGGCCGACGACCTGGTCGCTGCCGGGTACACGCTGCTGGTGCTGGCGCTATGGCAACGCCTATTCGGATGAGCGGGCGCTCCGACCGGCGCGCCGAAGCACGCCGCATCGAGGAAATGGCGCTCAACGCTTCCGGCGCCTTCCAGTCGCTGCTTTATGACGGGTGGCTCCTCGGTCATCGCTCCGGTCCGACCAAGCGCCTGCGTTGCATCAATCCGACTTATCGATCGTCGCTCCCGCTCGAGCGAAAGCTTGCCTACTGCATCGACTTTTATCGGATCGTCGGCTTGCCGCCGATCTTTCGCATGCTTCCGTTCGCCCAGCCCGCCGGCCTCGATGCTTTTCTCGCCGAGCGCGGCTGGGGCGAGTTCGAGCGCACGCTGGTCATGCGGGCCGGTCTTGCCGCAGCGGTAACCCTTCCCGCGCCGCCGGTGGAAGTCGAGCTCATTGCGATGACGGCTTGGGTAGAGGCAACGCGGGGCCTGCTCGGCGTGGCGAGCGATGCGCTGCCGCGCCTGCGCGATCGCGCCGCCAACTATCCGTTGCCGCAGATCGGTGCGCTGGTCCGCCGCGACGACGAGGTCGTCGCCTGCGGCCTGGCGAAAATCGAAGAGGATCATGTCGGATTGTTCGCCGTGTGCACCGCGCCTTCGCTGCGCGGAAAAGGCCTGGGGCGCGCCGTCGTGGGCGCGCTGCTGGCTGACGCGCAACAGCGCGGCGCGCGCACGGCGTACCTGCAGGTAACGGCGCAGAACGCTGCGGCACTGGCGCTTTACCGGCGGTTCGGGTTCGACACCGCCTACGACTACTGGTACCGGGCGCGGGAAGGCGAGCAGCATTGAAAGCGAACGACGACGTTCGCGCGCTGGCGGCGCGCCTGGGCGAGCTGGCGTTGGCAAAGCGGGTGATGCTGGCGACGGCGGAGTCGTGCACCGGGGGCTTGGTCGCCGGCGCGATTACGGACATCGCCGGCAGCTCGGGCTGGTTCGAGCGGGGCTTTGTCACCTATTCGAACCGTGCCAAGATTGAAGACTTGGGCGTCGATCCCGAAATCATCACGCGCCATGGCGCGGTCAGCGGAGAGACGGTCAAGGCGATGGCGCAAGGTGCAAGGGCGGCCAGCGGCGCGCAGTGGGCAGTTGCAGTCACGGGAATCGCCGGTCCGGCGGGGGGTAGCCCCGACAAGCCGGTGGGGACGGTCTGGTTTGCCTGGGCGGGCCCGCGGGGTGTCGAGGCCCTGCACCGACAGCTGGCCGGCGATCGGGCAGTCGTGCGCTCGGCCTCGGTGGCGATCGCCTTGCAGGGCCTGGTCGACCGGCTGGGTTAGGCCGTAAGAGAGCTTTATCGAACGATCGTTCTATGCCATAATGGTCTCATCCTTCGCCGCTCGGCGGAGCGCCACCGAAAGAGACTGCGATGAGCAACGTAAGCCTGATCAAATCCAATGGAATGAACGCAATGGACGACAACAAGAGCAAGGCGCTCACCGCCGCCCTGGCCCAGATCGAAAAGCAGTTCGGCAAGGGCTCGATCATGAAAATGGGCGAAGCCCAGGTGCAAAACGACCTGTCGGTCGTCTCGACCGGATCGCTGGGTCTCGACATCGCCCTGGGGGTTGGCGGCTTGCCGCGCGGACGGGTCGTCGAGATCTACGGACCCGAATCGTCCGGCAAAACCACCTTGTGTCTGCAGGTCGTCGCGCAGGTGCAGAAGGCCGGCGGCACCGCCGCTTACATCGACGCTGAAAATGCGCTCGACCCGGTCTATGCGGGAAAGCTCGGCGTCAATGTCGCGGAGATGCTGATTTCGCAGCCCGATACCGGCGAGCAGGGGCTCGAAATCGCCGACATGCTGGTCCGCTCGGGCGGCGTCGACGTCATCGTCATCGACTCGGTTGCGGCGCTGGTGCCCAAGGCGGAGATCGAAGGCGAAATGGGCGACCAGTTGCCCGGTCTTCAGGCACGGCTGATGAGTCAGGCGCTGCGCAAGCTCGCCGGGAACATCAAGCGCGCCAACACGCTGGTGATCTTCATCAACCAGATCCGCATGAAGATCGGCGTCATGTTCGGCAACCCCGAGACCACGACCGGCGGCAACGCGCTGAAGTTCTACGCCTCGGTGCGGCTGGACATCCGCCGCATCGGCTCGATCAAGCGCGGCGAGGAAGTCGTCGGCAACGAGACGCGGGTCAAAGTCGTCAAGAACAAGATCGCGCCGCCGTTCCGCGAGGCCTTGTTCGACATTCTGTACGGCGAAGGCATTTCGCGCGAAGGCGAGATCATCGAGCTGGGCGTAACCCACAACGTCATCGAGAAATCCGGCGCTTGGTATGCGTACAACGGCGACAAGATCGGCCAGGGCAAGGACAACACGCGCGAATGGCTGCGCGAGCATCAGGACATCGCGGCCGAGATCGAGGCGAAGATCCGCACCGTCGTCGGCGTGCCCGTCGCCGGCTCGCCGCGTCCGGCGCAGGCCGCGGAAGCTTAGCGCAGGACCAAGGCCCTGATCGTTGAGCGCGGGCAAACCTGTCTCGCTCAAGGCGCAGGCGGTCCGCCTGCTGGCGCGGCGCGAGTATGCCCGTGATGATCTGGAACAGCGCCTGATCGCCAAGGGTGCGGCGCGCGATGAAGTCATCGCCGTGCTCGACGAGCTTTCGTCGCAGGGTCTGTTGTCGAACGAACGCTTTGCGCATGCGCTGGTCGCGCAGAAGTCGGGAAGCTACAGCCGGCGCAGCATCCGCGGCGAGCTCAAGCGCAAGGGCGTAAGCGGCGAGGCGATCGAGGGCGCGCTCGGCGACGCGCCGGTCGAGGACGAGGCCGCGATGCTTGCGCTGTGGCAGCGCCGCTTCGGGACGCCCCCGGCGAACGATCGCGAAAAGGCCCGACAAATCCGCTTTTTACAGTCGCGCGGCTTCGAGCTCTCGGCCATTTTCAAGATGCTGAGAACGCTCGCGCCCTGACGTCGCCGTCGCCGGCGTTGCTGTGCTAACATATTGAATTTTCAGCGGGTCGCGCGGGTCCGGCTTCGAGCGTCGGGGCCGCGCCGCAACCATTGCCGCGATGAAAGCCAACGACATCCGCCGCAAGTTTCTCGATTACTTCGCCGCGAACGGACACACGATCGTTCCGTCGGCTCCGCTCGTGCCGGCCAACGATCCGACGCTGTTGTTCACCAACAGCGGCATGGTCCAGTTCAAGGATGTTTTTCTCGGCACCGAGACGCGCAGCTACGTGCGCGCCGCCGATGTCCAGCGCTGCCTGCGCGCCGGCGGCAAGCATAACGACCTCGAGAACGTCGGATATACCGCCCGGCATCACACTTTTTTCGAGATGCTGGGCAACTGGTCGTTCGGCGATTACTTCAAGCGCGAGGCGATCAAGTATGCGTGGGATCTGCTGACCAGCGTTTACGGCCTGCCGCCGGACAAGTTGTGGGTCACCGTCTACCAGACCGACGACGAGGCGTACGACGTCTGGGCGGACGAGATCGGCGTTCCGCGCGAGCGGATCGTGCGGATCGGCGACAACAAGGGCGCGCCGTACGCCTCGGACAATTTCTGGCAGATGGCGGAGACCGGACCCTGCGGACCCTGCAGCGAGATCTTCTACGACCACGGACCGAAAATCGCCGGCGGCCCGCCGGGCTCGGCGGAGGCCGAAGGCGACCGTTACATCGAGATCTGGAACCTGGTGTTCATGCAATTCGATCGCGACGCGCAAGGGAAGCTCACGCCGCTGCCCAAGCCTTGCGTCGATACCGGCATGGGCCTCGAGCGCCTCGCCGCCGTGCTGCAGCACGTGCACAGCAACTACGACATCGACTTGTTCCGCGACCTGATCAAGGCGGCCGCGACGCTGACCGGCGCCGCTGATCTCACCTCGCCCTCGCTAAAGGTCATCGCCGATCACATCCGTGCCTGCGCTTTCCTGATCGTCGACGGCGTGATTCCCGGCAACGAAGGCCGCGGCTACGTGTTGCGCCGGATCGTCCGGCGCGCGATTCGCCACGGCTACCAGCTCGGGCAGCAGAAGCCTTTTTTCCACAAGCTGGTGCCGGAGCTCGCGCGACTGATGGGTGACGCCTACCCCGAGCTGCCGCAAAAGCAGGGCTATGTGGCGCAGGTGCTGCAGGCCGAGGAGGAGCGCTTCGCGGAGACGCTCGAGAACGGCATGAAAATACTCGAGGCCGCGCTCGCCGAAGCGCGCAAGTCGGGGTCGAAAACGCTGTCCGGTGAAACCGCATTCACGCTGTATGACACCTACGGCTTTCCGCTCGACCTCACCGCCGACGTATGCCGCGAGCGCGGCGTCGCGGTCGACCAGGCAGGATTCGACGCCGCGATGGAAAAGCAGCGCGGCCGCGCACGCGCAGCGTCCAGCTTCAAGACGGCCGGGGGCTTGAGCTATACCGGCGCCAAGACGCTGTTCGACGGCTACGACACGCTGTCCGAGGAAAGCCGGGTGGTTGCGCTCTACCGCGACGGCAGCGCGGTCGATTCGCTTTCAACCGGGCAGGAAGGCGTCGTCGTTCTCAACCGCACGCCGTTTTACGCGGAGTCCGGCGGCCAGGTCGGCGATCGCGGCGAGCTTTCGCGCGCCGGCGCATGCCTGACGCTCTTCTCGGTACACGACACGCAAAAAATCCAGCCCGACGTGTTCGGCCATCATGGTGAAGTCAAGACCGGCGAGCTCAAGATCGGCGACGCCGTCGTCGCGTCGGTCGACGCGCATGCACGGGCGCGATCCGCGTGGAACCATTCGGCGACGCACCTGATGCACGCGGCGCTGCGCAAGGTGCTCGGCGACCACGTGCAGCAAAAGGGCTCGCTGGTCGACCCGGACCGAACACGCTTCGACTTTTCTCATCCGCAGCCGATGACCGAGGTCGAAATCCGCACGGTCGAATCGCTGGTCAACCGCGCGATCCGCGCCAACTACCCGGTCGAAGCGCGGCTGATGAAGTACGACGAGGCGATCCGTTCGGGCGCGATGGCGCTGTTCGGCGAGAAATACGGCGACGAGGTGCGAGTGCTCAGGATGGGCGATTTCTCGACCGAGCTTTGCGGCGGCACGCACGTCGCGCGCACCGGAGACATCGGCTTTTTCAAGATCGTGTCCGAATCGGGCGTCGCCGCGGGCGTACGCCGGGTCGAGGCGGTGACCGCCGAAGGCGCGCTCGCCTACACGCACGAGATCGAGGCGAAATTGAACGAGGCGGCGCGTGTCCTCAAGGCTTCGCCGAGCGACATCGCCGTGAAAATCCAGCAGATGCAGGACAACGTGCGCGCGATGGAAAAGGAGCTTGCGCGCGTCAAGGGCAAACTGGCATCGAGCCAGGGCGGCGACCTGTCGGCGCAGGCGGTCGAGGTCAACGGCCATGGCGGATCGATCCGCGTGCTCGCCGCGACGATCGACGGCGCCGATGCGAAGGTTCTGCGCGAAACGCTCGACCAGCTGAAGGGTCGCTTCAAGTCCGCCGCCATCGTGCTGGGCTCGACCGAGGGTGGCAAGGTAACGCTGATCGCCGGGGTTACATCCGATCTGACGGCGAAAATAAAGGCGGGCGATCTGGTCAACCACGTCGCCACGCAGGTGGGCGGCAAGGGCGGAGGCAGGCCCGACATGGCGCAGGCGGGAGGCACCGACGCCGCCGCACTGCCCGCCGCGCTCGCGAGCGTGCGGGGCTGGGTCGAGCAGCGGCTGTAGGCTACGCCAGCGTCGCAACAAAAGGGGAACATGTGAGCTTGCGCGCCGGCATCACACTGGAACAACTCGCGCAGCGCGGGTTGGGCTTTCTGCCGGGACTGATCGGCGTGCGCTTCACCGGCTTGACCGAAAAGGAAGTCGACGCCGAGCTCGACATTCGCGCCGAGCTCCTGGCGCCGAACGGCTACCTGCACGCCGCGACGGTGATCGCCCTCGCCGACACCGCCTGCGGGTACGGCTGCCTCGCGCATCTGCCTGCCGGGGCCGACAACTTCACGACGATCGAGCTCAAGAGCAACTTTCTCGGGACCGTGCGCGGCGGCACCATAGCCTGCGTCGCGACGCCGGTTCATCTGGGCAACGCGACGCAGGTCTGGGATGCGGTCGTCAGGGATCGCGGGACGGACAAGAAAATCGCGCTGTTCCGATGTACGCAAATGGTGCTGTGGCCGCGCAGAGAGGTGCCGGCGGCCCGCCAAATCTGACGCTACGCGTAAGCCGGCACCATCGTGGCCAACCGTTCATTCTTCGTCAAACGCCTCACATCGGGCGGTCGCGACGATGCCGCGCGCTCGCCCTATGATGGCGGCCACTCCACGGGCGGGGGTAGGTACCGCCCCGACATCGTCGATAACTCAAAGGAAGGCAGGCAAGGCATGTTGATCAAATCCTGGCGCACCGTCGCCGCGCTCGCGCTGGCCGCCGCTTTTATGGCAGCCGCGGTGCCGGCGCGCGCCGATGGCATTACCAGTGAGCAGGCGCAGCAGATCCTCGACGAGCTGAAGGCGATTCGCAAGGCGCTGGAGCAAGGCGGAGGCCAGGCAGGCCAACCCGCGCCGGCGCCCGATGACAAGGTCAGCTTTGCTTTCCCCGCCGGCGGCTTGAGCGAGGGCAAGGCCGATGCGCCGCTGGTCCTGGTCGAATACACCGACTATCAGTGTCCGTTCTGCCAGCAGTTCCACAACACGGCGTATCCGCAGATCAAGACCAATTACATCGACAGCGGGAAGGTCCGCTTCGTCAGCCGCGATTTCCCGCTCGACTTTCACGAGAACGCACGGCGCGGCGCCTATGCGGCGCGATGCGCGGCCGAACAGGGGAAATACTGGGAGCTGCGGCACGCGATGATCGTCAACGCGAGCCAGCTGCAGCAGGACAAGATCAACAGCTATGCGGCCAACGTGAAAATGGACGTCGCCAAGTTCCAGTCGTGCATCGCCGGGGACAAGTACAAGGCGGCAATCGACAAGGACATCGCCGAAGGCATGGCGGCCGGCGTCAATGGAACGCCGTCGTTCGTGCTCGGCCGCGTCGTGGACGGCAAGTTGACCGGGGTTCGCATGGTAGGCGCGATGCCGTACGAGCAGTTCGACGCCAAGATCCAGGAGATGCTGGCCCAGGCTGCGGCCAAGAACTGATCGTCTGATCTCTTGTATCCGGCTTCGGCCGGCCCGGGCAGTCGAAGCCCGCGCCGGCCGAAGTTTTTTCTTGCGCGGCAAGCGAAAAGTGCGCTTCGATCGCGCGGTTGCGACGGGCGTCGGCGATAATGCGGCGCCGCCTCGACACGATGCCCAACGACCCACACTCCTGGCGCCACAGGCTTCCTGTGGCGCTCATGCTGCTCTGGCTCGCCGGCGTCGGGCTGCGGCTGACCATCCTCGCCGTGCCGCCGGTACTGGCGATGATCCGCGACGACTTCGCATTGAGCGCAACCGAGGTCGGCCTCCTCTCAAGCATTCCTCCTGCGCTGTTTGCCATCGCTGCGCTGGCGGGATCGCTGCTGGTAGCGCGGCTGGGCGTCACGACGGCGCTGGTCGGAGGCCTGTTGCTGGTCGCGGCAGGCTCGGCGCTGCGCGGACTCGCGACCGATTTCGCGATCCTGTTCGCGACGACCATCGTCATGTCCGCTGGCATCGCGATCATGCAGCCGATCATGCCGGCGGCGGTCCGGCTATGGGCTCCGTCGCGTGTCGGCCTCGGCACGGCGATCTATACCAACGGGCTCCTCGTCGGGGAAATCTTTCCGGTGCTGCTGACGATTCCCTATGTGCTGCCGTGGGTCGGCGGCGACTGGCGATTGTCGCTGGTCGCCTGGTCTGCGCCGATCGCGGTGATCGCGGTCGCCGTCTACGTCGGCGCACCGCGCGCCATCGCACATCGGGACGTGTCCGCGACGGTACCGGGGCGATGGCTTCCCGACTGGCACAAATCGCTGGTCTGGCGTCTCGGAGGCTTGTTCTGCTGCATCAACGCGATCTACTTCAGCGCGAACGCCTTTATCCCGATCTACCTGACCAGCGTGGGCCGGCCTGACCTTATCGGCGCCGCGCTGACCGCGCTGAATTTCGGCCAGCTGCCGGCGTCATTGTTGCTGCTGGCTTTTGCCGGCAAACTTGAGCGCAAGGCCTGGCCCTATCTTGCATCCGGCTTGATGTCCTTGCTTGCGATCGCAGGGTTCACCTTGATGCTGGGTCCGGCGACCATCGTCTGGGCTGCATTGCTCGGCTTTTCCGATGCCGCTGCGCTGATCGTAGGCCTGACCCTGCCGGCGCTGCTCTGCCCGCCCGAAGACGTCGCGCGTACCTCGGCAGGCATGTTCACACTGAGCTACGGCGGCGCCGTGGCGATCGCCGTCGTCAGCGGCGCGGTCTGGGATGTGAGCGGCGTGCCGGCACTGGCCTTCGTGCCGCTCGCGATCTGCGGCGTCGGCCTGGCCGCGATTGCGCTGCGCATGCGCGCAAGAAAGGAATTGCGCTAACCTTCGGTACGGCGGCCGATCAGTCGGGGCCGGTCGCATCGCACTCGCGTCATCCATCCGGTCGATCATGCGACCGTCGAGGCTGGCTAGACTGACGCATTCGGCGCACGCCGAATCGACGGGAACTTGCCTTGCCGTTGCAGTTGGCTCTGCTCGCCTTCGCGCTCGGCGTCGTCGCGCTGCAAATGCAGCCGTCGCTCCCCGACTCGCATCTTGCGCTCTGTATTCCGTTGTTCGCGCTGTTGTGGCGCTTGCTCGCCGTGCGCACGCGGTACGCAGTCGTGGTTCTCGCGCTTGCCGCCGGCAGCTGCGGGTTTTTCTATGCCGCGTGGCGCGCCGAGCTTCGGCTCGCCGACGCGCTGCCTCCCGCATGGGAGGGTCGCGATGTCCGCCTCATCGGCGTAATCGACGAGTTGCCTCAATCGGCTGATCGCGGTGTGCGTTTCGCCTTCGCCGTCGAAAGTGTCGTCCCGCCAGAAGCCGGCGTGCCGTCGCGTGTATCGCTTGCCTGGTATGGCGGCTTCGCGATCGGCGCCGCGTCTGTCGACGTCCCTGGTTTGCACGCCGGCGAACGCTGGTCGGTGACAGCGCGACTGAAGCGGCCGCACGGGACCGTCAACCCGCATGGCTTCGACGTCGAAGCGTGGCTGCTGGCCAACAATCTGCGCGCCACCGGCTATGTGCGCACCGACGAGGCAAACCGCCGGGTCGATGCGTTTGCCGGGCGCGCCGAAGACCACGTCGCGCGCGCCCGCGAGGCGATACGCGATCGCATTCTGCGCACGCTCGAGAACCGGCCGTACGCCGGCGTTATCGCCGCGCTGGCGATCGGCGACGAGCGCGCCATTCCGTCGGAGCAGTGGCTGCTGTTCAACCGCACCGGCATCGGACATCTGATCAGCATCTCGGGACTGCATGTCACGTTTTTCGCGACGCTGATCGGCGCGCTGGTGTTCTGGGCATGGAAAAGAAGCCATGCGCTCACCTTGCGGCTGCCGGCACGGAAGGCCGCGGTGCTAGCCGGAGCGGTGGCTGCGTTCGGCTACGTGCTGCTGGCAGGTTTCGCCGTGCCGGCGCAGCGCACGCTGTACATGTTGACGGTGGCGGCCATCGGGCTCTGGCTCGCGCGGCCGGGCACCGCGTCAGTCGTGTGGCTGTGGGCACTTGTGGTCGTCCTCGCCTACGATCCCTGGGCGAGCCTGACTCCGGGCTTCTGGCTGTCGTTCGGCGCGGTCGGTCTGCTGCTCTACACCGGGGTCGGACGCATAGGCCGGACCGCGGCGTGGCGCACGGCAGTGCGCGCGCAGATGGCGATCACCCTCGGGCTGATTCCGCTGATGCTGGTGCTGTTCCAGCAGGTGTCGATCGTCTCGCCGGCGGCGAACGCCGTGGCGATTCCCGTCGTCACCTTCATTGTCGTGCCGTTGACGCTGGCATCGATCGCTCTGCCGTGGGATGCGCTGCTGCTGATCGCGCACCAGGTCTTCGCCTGGCTCGCGCTGCTGCTCGAAGTCCTGAGCGCATTGCCCGCCGCGGTATGGCAGCAGCATGCGCCGCCGCCGTGGACCGCGCTGGCCGGCGCGATCGGCGTCTTGTGGCTGCTGGCGCCCCGCGGCGTTCCGGCCCGCATGCTCGGGTTGGCGTGGCTTGCACCGCTCTTCGTCGTCGTTCCTGCGCCACCGGACCCTGGAGCGTTTCGCGTGACGGTGCTCGACGTCGGACAAGGCCTTGCAGTGCTGGTGCAGACGCACGCCCACGCGCTCCTTTACGACACCGGACCGCGCTATAACGACACGGCAGATGCGGGCAATCGCATCATCGCGCCGCTGCTGCGCGCAAGCGGCATACGCGCACTCGATGCGCTGGTGGTCAGCCATCAGGACAGCGACCATAGCGGCGGTGCCCTGTCGCTGTTGCAGACGGTGCCGGTCGGCTGGCTCGTCTCCTCGCTGCCCGAGCAGAATGCGATCGTCGGCGCGCAGCGGGCACACGGCGCGTCGGTGCGGCGCTGTCTAGCCGGAGCACGCTGGACCTGGGACGGCGTGGAATTCGCCACGCTGTATCCGTTCGACTCGACCTATCGCGAACCGAGGATCAAGACGAATGACCTGTCGTGCGTAATCAGGGTCGGCGGCGCAGGCGGCAGCGTGCTCCTGACCGGCGACGTCGAGGCGCGCGCCGAGTCGGCGATGCTCGCGCGCGACGCGACCCTGTTGCGCTCCGACCTGCTGATCGTGCCGCATCATGGAAGCCGGACGTCGTCGACACCCGCATTCATCGCCGCCGCGCATCCGACGGTCGCCGTGTACACGCCCGGTTATCGCAATCGATTCGGACACCCGCGGCCCGAAATCGTCGCGCGCTACGCGGCCGCCGGCGTTCGCAGCTATCGCACCGACTACGACGGGGCGCTGACCTTTACCTTTGGCGGCGGCGGATCGTTGATCCCGAGTCTCGAGCGCGAGCGCGAACGGCGCTACTGGCGGGATCCGCCGGTGCATGCGGCGCTGACGCCGCTGGAGTAAGCCAAGGCGCGAAGCCCGATCGCCTGGGCCGGGATCAGCGCAACGCGCGATTCCAGGAGGCGACCAGTTTTTCGGGCAGCGCCCGCGTTTCGGCCCAGCCGTGCCGCACGACGACGATGTTGCCAGCATCGATCGCGGCATTTTCGTCGCCGGTGGCCGAAGTGTGGGCGCGCCCGCGACGCAAACGGTAGCGGATGCGGTCGGCCGTGCGTTGGATGACATCGCTGGCGGAGGCGATCTTGTCGCGACCGATGGTCGCCTGCACGATGGTCGCCGGCAGCGCCGCAGGCAGGTTGACGCCGAGCCAGCGGCCGTCGCCCGCCCATTCGCCGCGCGTATCCCACAAGGTCCGCAGCAGCGCACGCAGCGCCGCGTCGTCGCCGCTCGCGCGCAGGGCATCTTTCACCCGCGAGATCGAGATCGCGGGCACGCCCCAGAAAGCCGATTCGCGCCCGATCGCCATCGTACCGGAATAAGCGATGTCTTCGGCGACGTTGCGTCCATCGTTGATCCCCGCGAGCACCAGATCGGGCTTGGGCCCGTCGGCGAACAGCACCGTCATGGCGGCGACGACGCAATCGGCCGGCGATCCCGAGCACGCGTATGCGCGCTCGCCGACCCGCGAAAGCACGAGATCCTGGTCGAACGAGAGTTGATGGCTGGCCGCCGTCCATTTACGCTCGGGGGCGACGATCCACAATTCAGCATCGAGCGTTGCGGCGGCGCTGGCCAGATCGGCGAGGCCGGGTGCCGCGATACCGTCATCGTTGCCGGCGAGAATGCGCACGATGCCCGCCGTCAGAGCTCGAACCAGTCGCCGGTCGCAAGATCGGCGCGCAGGCGAGGAATGTGCCGCTTCAACTGTTCGAGCGCCGGGCGCTCGCACGAATGACCGAGGACGATTTTCGCCGCACTGTTCGCGACGATCGCGGCGTTCTCGGACGAGGTCGGATGCGTCGGCAGCCGCAGCCACGTGGCCTGGCCGGCGGCGAGCATGCGCTCCCCCGGGCTGCCGTCGGGCAGATGTCCGGTGAACAGAACCGGATGGTGTGCGGCGGCGGCTTGCTCCAGAGCTTCGCGCGACGGACCGGCGATGCCCATCCCATCGTGGCAGATCAGCGCGGCGCGCGGCAGTGGCGACCCTGTCCGCCAGTCGGACGCAAGCTCGAGCCGCTGCGAAAGTCGCTCGGCCGCCCGACCGGCGAGCCATTCGGGATCGGCGATCTGCTGCTGCAAGGCTCGACGCATGCCTTCGGACAACGCGATCGCCCCCGGCACAATCGCCAGCAACTCCGCCGAGCGTCCGCTGAGCGGCGTCGGCAGCACGCAACCGTCGCGGTGCGCGAGCACCCAGTCGCGCACTTCGTTCGCGCGCTGCTGCGCGTTCACATCGTCGTCGCCGTAGGACGCGTCGATCACGACGGCGTCGCAGTGCGGCAGCGGATCCATCGCGAACACTTCGCTTGCCGGAACGACGTCGCCGCAATAGCCGAGCGTATGGCGGCCGTCGGCGACGACACACCAGACGCCACCCGACACGTGGCCCGAGCGGCCCGCGACCAGTTGCAGGGGGCCGAGCGCGATCGTCGCGCCGACCGCCAGATCCTCCCGCGCGTACTCGCGCGCGAGCTCGCGATGCGAAGCGTCGGCATAGGCTTCGAGAAACAGATCGACTTCGCGTCCGGTTTCGGCGGTCATCAGCAAGCGGCCGCGAAACCCGCCCGCTATGCACCAGCCCAATGCCGCGACGTGGTCCTCGTGGGCGTGCGTGATGACGATCGCGTCGGTCGCGCCGAGCTCGTCCGCCGTGATCGCCGGATAATAATCGGCGCCGCGCGCGCTGGTCTTCACGCCGGCATCGAGCAGCAATCGATAGCCGTCGGCTTCGACACCCAGGCAGGTGCGGCCTTTTTCGCCAAAGCCTCCATAAAGATGCAGCCGCATGAGGCTAGGTGTCCGCGCCGGTTGAGGCCGGGTCATCGTCCAGGCGACGACGTGTCCCCGACGCCGTTGCGCCGGCATCGGCGACCGCGCCGGTGTCGGGCAGTACCCAGCCGTCGTTGATGCCGATGCGTACGGCGTCGCCGGGCGCGAGCCGGCAAGGCTCGGCCACGGCAAGGTGCACGAGCACGTCGTCGGCATGGTCGAGCCGCGCCTCGATCCGGAAATGGCCACCCTGATAGAC